>NZ_CBDNNH010000001.1:0-78920 GCF_965318445.1 Anaerosinus sp.
ACCTGTTCCCATACCGAACACAGTAGTTAAGCCTATACACGCCGAAAGTACTTGGATGGAAACGTCCTGGGAGGTTAGGTAGATGCCAGTTTTGTTTAGCACTCACTTTGGTGAGTGCTTTTTCGTTATTAAGATTGAAATGGGTGAAATGTTTATTAAAAGGGGATGCAAGTTTATTTTTCAACGTTAATATCAACCATATCATCGTCTAGAGAATTATTATTATTTCTACCTATGATGAATACTTCTTTGGTCGAGATTGGATTATCTTCTTCGTTCGTTGTATCTGTGTTAATGAAATCCTCTGTGTAATCTTCATCAGAAGTATCATTAGAAAAGCTAATTGCAGCAGTAATTATAATTATTATTCCTCCGATAAGCAAACTTACTAAAATGAATTTTAATAGATTTTTCATTTGAATTTTCCTCCTTAAATTAAAATTCTATAATTGCATTATTTATAAAATTTTAGTATTAATTATTAATGTAGTCCCAAAGTATAGTAATTTTAATAAAAAATTATGCTTATTTTCGAAATTTTATTTCTAACTTTATCTTAATGTTAATAAAATTTTTATTCATTTCCGTAAAGGTTGTGTATAAATGTTAAATCATGTAGAATGATATAGTTGAGGAAGATTGTTCATTGTATACAAAGGAGTGCTTTAGGTGACTGAAACTTTACAAGAAATTGAGAAAAAAGTATTACAAGGAATTAGATTATCCCGTGAAGATGGAATTGCTTTATATAAATGTAATGATTTAGCTTGGTTGGGCTATTTGGCAGATACAGTGAGAAAACGCATAAGTGGAGATTATGTTTATTATAATGTGAATCGTCATGTGAATTTAACGAATATATGTGCTGCACGTTGCAAGTTTTGTGCATTTGGACGCGATTCAGATAGCAGCGGGGCATATGCCTTAACGAAAAAAGAGGTTCTTGATATGATTGAAAAATCAGCAAAGGATCCTGACTTGCGAAATCTACATATTGTAAGTGGACTCCATCCGGATTGGCCTTTTGAGTATTATGTAGATATTATTCGTTCTATTAAGGAACGGTTTCCTAAATTACATTTGAAAGGTTTTACAGGTGTTGAAATTACTCATTTTGCAAAAATATCTGGTAAATCGATTCGCCAAGTACTGAAAGAGTTAATTGATGCAGGAATTGAAGCAATGCCAGGCGGTGGTGCTGAAATCTTATCTGATAGGGTACGCGATGCATTATGTCCTAAAAAAGCGACGGCAGAGGAATGGATGGAAGTTGCACAGACTGCTCACGAATTAGGAATTAAAACGAATGCAAGTATGTTGTATGGTCATATAGAGACGATTGAAGAAAGAATTGATCATTTAATTAGATTGCGTGATTTGCAAGATAGAACGAATGGGTTTCAAACGTTTATCTGTTTTCCTTTTCACCCAGAGAATACAGAACTAGAGTCAGAAATTTCTCGCACGAATGTTTGGGATGATTTAAAAACAATGGCAATTTCAAGGCTGATGCTTGATAATTTTAAAAATATTAAAGCGTATTGGGTCATGTTAACTTTGCCAATTGCGCAATTGGCGCTTGGATTTGGAGCAAATGATATTGATGGAACAATAAAAGAGGAGCGGATTATGCATGCGGCAGGTGCAAAATCTAGTAAAGCTCTTACACAAGAAAAACTTGTGGAAACAATTAAACAAAGTGGGCGCATTGCAGCCGAGTGTGACTGTAATTTTAATATTATTCGCTTGCTATAAAAGGCTATGGGTTAAGGCCTTTGATTTTGGTTGGATTGTTTTTTATTAGAAGAATAGGCTAGTCATCGAAAAAAAATGATTCTTGCATAAGCAAGAATCATTTTTTTTCATAAGATAAATTAAAAGAGTAATAATATTGAGGTTGACATTTATATATCAATATGATATTAATATATATGAATATATAATCATATGAATGATTATATGAATAATATTGGAGGTGACTTATGACAAGTATATATTTATTAAAAAATTTAGATTGTGCAAATTGCGCTGCTAAAATAGAGGCAAAACTAAATCGTATGCCCGAAATTAAACGTGCCATAATTACATTTGCGACGAAGCAAATGGAGATTGAATTTACGAACGATATAGTAGAGTTAGAGAGAATTCAGAAGATTTGTCAATCGATAGAATCAGATATTCAAGTAACTGATAAAATCACGGGTATAAAAGCAAAGCCAGAAGAAAAGTCGTGGATAAAGCAGCGCGCTTTATGGGAACTTATTTTTGGTGGAAGCATTTTTCTAGTGGCTTTTTTATGGGGAACATTAGAAGAATCTTATAAGATTACTTTATTTATTTTAGCATATGTAATTTTAGGTGGTAAAATTGTTTTAACTGCGGGTAAAAATTTACTTCGTGGGCATGTGTTTGACGAAAATTTTTTAATGAGTATTGCGACTTTAGGTGCTTTTGCTATCCAAGAGTATCCAGAAGCAGTAGGCGTTATGCTATTTTATCGCATTGGTGAGTTTTTTGAAGAATGTGCAGTAGAGAAAAGCAGACGGCAGATTATGCAAGCGGTTGATTTAAGACCAGATGTAGTAACTAGGTTATCCGGTGGAAAAGAGGAAATAATTGAGGCGAATGCAGCGCAGATAGATGATATTCTTTTAGTAAAAGCTGGCGAGCGCATCCCTTTGGATGGAGTTGTTCAGCAAGGCGAAAGTCGTATAGATACGGCACCTGTTACAGGAGAGCCGATCCCAGTAAAAGTAGCTATTGGTGATGAAGTTATATCGGGGTGTATTAATACGTCGGGATTACTTCAAATTAGAGTGAAAAATACGTTGGCAGATTCAATGGTTACACGTATTTTAGATTCTGTAGAGCATGCAGCTGCAAATAAGCCCAAAGTTGATCGTTTTATTACGAAATTTGCAAGAGTTTATACACCAATCGTGGTAATGATTGCAATTTTTACGGCAATCGTTCCTTCTCTTTTTACAGGAAATTGGGAGCATTGGATTTACACTGCGTTGACGTTTTTAGTTATTAGTTGTCCTTGTGCTTTAGTATTAAGTGTTCCATTGACTTTTTTTGCTGGTATTGGTGCGGGAGCCAAACGTGGGATTTTGTTTAAGGGTGGTTCGGTTTTGGAAAGCCTAAAGCGGTGTAAAGCAATTGTGATGGATAAAACGGGCACAATTACGGAAGGAAAGTTTGCTGTACGCGAGATTGCTGTGTCTGGGACTTTCAAGGAAAACGAGGTCTTAGCATTATGTGCATCTTTAGAAGCAGCATCTACGCATCCAATTGGAGTTAGTATTGTCGCTGAAGCAAAGGCAAGAAATTTAACTTTTGAAGAGATTCAAAATGTTGAAGAACTTTCGGGAAAGGGAATCAAAGGGGATACTGTAAAAGGGCAAGTTTTATGTGGAAGCAGAAGCTTTCTAGTGGGAATGCAGATTGATGTGCCTGAATATCAAGGCCAAGGTATTGGTACAGAGGTATTCATTGCTTTAGATAAAAGGGTGATAGGTTGTTTGTTTATTGCAGATAAAATGAAATCGGATGCTATTTACACGATAAAGCAGTTAAAGAAAAAAATGTTACACACCTTTATTTTGACGGGGGATCAGGAAAAGAGTGCCGAAAAGATTGCCAAAGCAGTAGGTGTAGATGGGTATTATGCCAAGTTATTGCCGGAAGAAAAGCTTAATCGTTTAAGTGAATTAAGAGAAAAATATGATAGAGTGATGTTTGTTGGTGATGGAATCAACGATGCACCTGTACTTGCTGGAGCGGATGTAGGAGCCGCGATGGGAAGCGGTGCTGATGCTGCAATTGAGGCGGCGGATATTGTCTTTATGAATTCTAGATTAAGTGGAATCCATCATGCGATTGAAATTGCTCATAAGACCGGAAAAATTGCAAAACAAAATGTTGTATTTGCTTTAGGTGTTAAAATTTTAATTATGATTTTAGGGTTAGCAGGTTTTGCGTCTATGTGGCTGGCAGTGTTTGCAGATAGTGGTGTAGCGATGCTTTGCGTAGTGAATGCCATTCGTATTTTATATGAAAAAGAAGAAAAGTCCGATTTTTAAAATCGGACTTTTTTATTTTAAAATACATTTTGCACCAATGTAGCGTGGCTGCCAATAGGGATCATTTAGCTTATCAATGCGTACGCCTTTACTGGAAGAAGTATGAATAAACTGTCCATTGCCTATATACAGTCCACAGTGTGAGACTCCAGATTCATAGGTCGTAAAGAAAACTAAATCACCCACTTGGAGACTTTTCTTATTGACTTGTTTGCCTATTTTATATTGATCATCTGCTGTTCTTGGTAGGTTTATTTTATGTTCGGCGAAAACATATTGAAGATAGCCAGAACAATCAAAGCCTTTTGGTGTTGTTCCACCAAATTTATAAGGAACGCCGATGTATTGTTTTGCTGTAGAAATTATTGCATTAGCGTTATTTCTTGATCCCTCAATTACTGGATTGGAATCGGGGAGATTAGGTAATGGCGTGACAACGTTTGGAAGCTTATCTATTTTTCTAGTTTTCAACGCCCACTCAATCGCTTTCCAAGTGGAATCATCGACGACTCCATTTGATTTTAGTTTATGATCGCGCTGAAAATTTTTAACAGCGTAATGTGTATCAGCTGCAAATTTTCCACGGGGGTCTTTAATCGAATAGCTAAGAGCAATTAATTTTTGTTGGAGTATTGTTACATCATTGCCTTTAGCGTTTACACGCAGTGTTGGAGCTGCATAAGCGGGGACTGTTACTAATAGAAATAAAAAGGCGAGTAATAAGATGCAATATTGTTTTTTCCTAGCAATAAAATGCAATTTATGCATGCGATTTGTTCACATCCTTTTAACGGTGGGATATATGTTCTAACCCTTCATTCATTAAACTAACAACATGATCATCATCGAGAGAGTACCAGGCCTCTTTACCCTCCTTGCGATATTTAACAAGTCTAGCACTTCGAAGAACACGCAATTGGTGAGAAATTGCAGATTGTCCCATTTCTAACGTTGTCGCGATATCACCTACGCGCATTTCTTGTTGGGTCAACAGATTTAGTAATTTGATTCTAGTTGAATCACCGAGAATTTTAAATGTATCAGCAAGTTGGTTACTAATTTCATCAGGTAGCAGATTTAATTTATCTGAATTCGGTTGTTTATTCATATCAATAGTCATGCAATTCCTCCTATAGATAAATCTATATTATAGTATAAAACAAAAAGATATATTTTGGAAACGATTTATAAAAAATTTGCAAAAAGATTACTTTCTTCAAGAAAAGAATAAATTTTATGTCAAAAGGTATTTAAATTTTATTGTCGAAACATAGGAATGAATAGGTAAATTATAGGTGGTTAAGATCTGTTTTCAAGGGGTTTAAGATAATTTTTAAAAAGCTCCGAATGATTTAGTCTGATTTTCATGAGATAAATCAGCAGAATTCCTTATTGTCAGTAGATATGGGTATTTTTCTATTGAAATTCAGATTTTTCAAGGGTATGATTATGATGGGATTGCTGTGTATAAGTTAGCAGTAAGTTTTTTGATATGGGAGATATTTTATTGCAAAAATTCCTGATAGGTAAAACTAAGAATATTAAGCGTAGTTGAAGGGTGTCATAGATTTGCAGGCCCAAGGATAAAATCAGCTGACAAGCGGAAAGGAGCTAAGAATGGATGTACGAGAATTGTTGTATCGGCGCTTTATCGCCCCGATGGAAAGTAAGAAGAATCTAATCAATCGGATTGGAATGGAATTTGCTTATCCTTTGGTTTGCTTAGGGAATAAGAGCAATAAAATGATTGTGAAATATCTTTTTGAACAATTAATAAAACAGGGATTTATGCCACTTTATTGTGATAAAAAAGAGCTAATCGGTGTGGAAAAGAAATTTACTGCACGAATTTTTTTAGATGCTTCTTATAACTGTTTGTCTATAGCATTAGCGCCAATTGTTGCAATTCATGAAGCGGATCGCACTTTGCAAGAGGTGTTTAAATTATTTCGCACGATTGTTGAAGAACAGGCGTTGTTAATTGACCAAAGTATTCATCCTTTGCATTATTCTTTACCAGCAAATTTTATTGCGGATGATGAATGGATGGCAAAACGTAAATTTATAGAAAAATATTCGCCACAAGATTTTTCTGGTCGTGCAGATTTTTTCGCTTTTATTACCGCAATAAAAACGCATTTGAATTTCATGCCGCAAGAAATTCCTTATGCGTTTACGGTATTGTCCAAGCTGGATTTCGCTGAACTTTTTTTATTTGCAAATTCTCCAATAAAAACGAAACAAGGTTGGTTTCGTTCGGCGAAATATTATTATTATACGCGAAGTGGGCTTGCATTAGCCGGGCTTAGTGGCTCGATGGATCAATCCTTTCGCTCAATACAAGATGTACTTTTGGATTATGCACAGAGAGGCTTGTTTCTTCGTCGGCGCGAAAATTGTCAATTTTTCATCCCCGTAAGATTGGGAGAATATTTTAAAAGGTTAGAGTATGGAGCGATAGAAGAAGACCTTGATTGTTTCTTCAGTTATAAAAATACAGAGCTTGAGCAGATAGGTACGGTTAAAAGGCAAGTCTCTTGCGTACAGCCGTTTAGTCAAACGTTTGTACCAGTTGCTTTTGTTCGTGGAATCGCTGCTAAACTGGGGCAGGCAGATGAATTGGTAAAACGATTTTTACGCGATAATCAAATTACATCAAGCAATAATCAACTCTGTGAAATGGCGGCAAGAGGGGTGTTAATTGGGAGTAGAAATTCTCTATATGAATTCTTGGGTGGCTTATGGCAACTGGCGATTGATAGTGCACGAATGCGTGGTGTAGGGGATGAAGCGTACCTTACTTGTTTTGATGAAAAATTTTCCGCCTTGATGAGCTGGTATGAAAATAAAATTATGGATAAGTGATGAAAAGATAGACGCGGGATAGAGTATTTTCGGGAAATATTTATCCGATGGCTAACGGAGCTATTTTGTGAAATAAATGACTTACAAAAGTCAAAAATTTTCGGTCTCTGCTTATAATATCTCCGTTCTTTTCGTCGGAAGTAAAGATATCGTAAGTCTATGGATTACTTGCTTTTCTTCATAAAGACTTAAGAGCCCTCTTGAATCATCATCGTTTATTTTTATGCAAAAAGCATACAGAAGAAAGACTGTATGCTTTTTGCAAATATCCTTTTGTCTATATTTTTGCAAAAGGATATTTTTATGTATGTTAATCATCGTCATTGTTACCAAATAGAGAGCCGATTCCGCCTAAGATTGCGCCGCCGGTTACGACTTTTGCTGCATTACTGCCAAAGGAGCCATCACCGGCATTTAAGGGTGTAGGTGGCATTGCTGCTTGAATTCTGCCGACTAAACGAGAAAATGGAAGAGATTGCAGCCATACTTTCCCTGGACCTTTTAGGTGGGCAAGAAAAAAACCTTCGCCGCCTAAGAAGGAGGTTTTGATATTTCCAGCACGGATGATATCAAAATTAACGGTAGGTTCAAAAGCAACTAGGCATCCTGTATCCACATGAAGTTCTTCATCTGTTCTTAGTTCTTTTTCGACAAGCGTACCGCCGGCATGGATGAATGCCATGCCATCCCCTTCGAGTTTTTGCATAATAAACCCTTCTCCGCCAAATAATCCCGTCATAATTTTTCTTTGAAAATGTATGCCAATGGAGACCCCTTTAGCCGCACAAAGAAAGCTGTCTTTTTGACAAATAAGTGTGCCGCCTAGCTTTTCTAATGATACTGGAATAATATTCCCAGGATAAGGTGCAGAGAAAGAAACTTTGGCTTTTCCCTTACCTCGATGAGTAAACACAGTGATAAACATACTTTCTCCAGTTAAGACTCTTTTTCCAGCACCGAGTAGCCTACCAAAAAAGCTATCACTTTCTTTTGCTGAACCATCACCGAAAATCGTATCCATTTGGATACAACTGTCCTTGTACATCATTGCACCTGCTTCAGCGACGATGCTTTCGCCAGGATCAAGCTCTACTTCAACGAATTGCATTTCATGGCCGATAATTTTGTAATCTACTTCATCTGCACGTTTCATCATGAAGCCTCCATTCTTTATATATAGGAAATGAATTATTTGTTGTTATATGGTATTATAGCATCATAAAAATAGTTGTGTAAATTAATTGTGAGTTTTGTATTTGTATAGGAGGGAAGACTATGAAGATTGCATTTATTGGTGCAGGAAAAGTGGGTTCTGCAATGGCGATTCTTTTAAGTTTAAAGGGGTATAAAATTTCTTATATTATGAGTCGAAATGTTGATTCAGCTGAAAAATTGGCGCAAAGGGTTAAAAGTACGGCGGCTACGGATTTGAAAAAAGTAATACAAGATACCGATGTTATTTTTATTACTACTCCAGATAGAGTAATCAAAGAAATGGCAAAGAAAATTGCTGAAACGGGACTGAAAGCGAGTCAGCAATACGTATTTCATGTATGTGGATCCCAAAGTAGCGAATCATTGATGGTATTAAAGGAAAATGGATGGGTAACTGGTTCTATGCATCCGTTGCAAGCTTTTGCTGATATAGATATGGCGGTAAATATACTACCGCAAACCTACTTTGCGTTGGATGGAGATGAAAAAGCGGTTGCCCTTGCTGAACGAATTGTAGAATCTATAGGTGGGAAATCTTTTTTTGTGCCAAGTCAATATCGCGCATTATATCATGCCGCAGCATGTATTGCTTCAAATTATACGGTGACGTTAATGCATGTTGCAACGCAATTGTTTGAAAAGTTCGGTATTAAAGAAGAGGCTGCAATTGCGGCACTTATGCCAATTATGAAAGGAACTTTAGCGAATATTGAATCGAAGGGGACGATCAATGCCTTAACAGGTCCGATTGTGCGGGGAGATTCGGTAACGATCGAAGCGCATCTTGCTAAGATGCGTCAATATGCACCAAAAGAAGAGCTAGTTTATAAAGTTCTAGGTAGATACACACAAGAATTTGTGCAAAAAAAGAAATTTTTAGCAAGAAAGATAGAGAATAAAATAGATAATGCTCCTAAATGAGAACAAAGGTGCGTTTATAGTGTACTGCATGCTACTTTAATTCCATTAATTAAAATAAATATGTTGTTTTGATGTAAAATATATACTAAAATACATATATGAAGATATTTTAGAAGAGAGTTGGAGTGTGAGCAGTATGAATTTACGTAACAGAATGTTAGTTTTTATTCTTTTACCAGTGATTGTGTTGACATCTTTTTTGAGTTATTACGCGTATCATACGGCAGAAAATTTATTGAGGTCTGAACTTTTGAGAGGAAATAAATTTACGGCGGAGTCTTATAGCAGGAAAATTAATGAAGTTTTAGTAAAGCAGGAAGCTGTTGCTTCATCTCTAGCAGCGATTATTGCTGGTAAACAACCGAGTAAACAAGAGATAGCTATTTTAATTAATGAAGCAAAAAAATCAAATTCTGAAATTTCAAATATTTTAGTTGCATTTGATACAAATGAGTATGTAGATACGGATGGGTGGAATCCACCAGCAGATTATGATGTAAGGACTAGAGATTGGTATAAAAAGATATTCGCTTCTACAGGAATAACCTATACGGATGTTTATGAATCGGCGAGTAACCATAAACTGATGGCTGATGTAGGATGTCCGATTGTAGTAAATGGGAAAAAGATTGGTGTAATCGCAATAGATGTGCAAGTAGAGGGTATTTTAAATGTAACAAGCTCAATGAAAAATGGTGATATTGGTTATGTATTTGTTTTAGATAACAAAGGTAGTTTTATCAGCCATCCTGTTTATAAGGCAAAGGATCGGCTACAGACGATAGAAAATGGATCTTTGGCGGGATTTTTTGAACAAATACAAAAAGAAAAAAATGTTGAAAGGATTATCCCTGTAGAAGGTAAGGATAGAATGTGTCAAGCTGTTCCCATTGGGCAAACAGGATGGACGTTGGTGACTTCGACTGATTATGATGCGTTGTTTGGTGGCATTAAAGAGATGGCGGTTATTTTAACGATTGCAAGTATTATTGTTATCATACTTTTAGGCGGTCTAATTTTATATATTGTTCGCTATATTGTTGGTGCATTAGATAAAATGATTGCTGCATGTGAAGCTTTAGCGGATGGGGATTTTAGGGAAAAACCTCGCAAAGTAATATTAAAAGATGAGATTGGAAGAGTTGCAGATGCCATTATTTTAACGCGAGATAAATTACGTGAGCTGATGAAAAAAGTAAGTGATTCGGCTGAGCAAGTGGCTGCTGCAAGTGAGGAACTGACTGCAAGTGCATCTCAATCTGCACAAGCATCTAATCAAGTGGCAATTTCAATAACTAACGTGGCACAAGGTGCAGATGAACAAACTACAGCATTAGGAAGAACAAAAGAAGTTGTTATGGGTATGGGGGACCAGCTTCAATCATTAGGAAAAACTGCACAGCGGGTTGCGGAGACAGCAACATCAACGACACAAAAGGCAAGTCATGGTGCACAAGCTGTAAATGAGGCAATTGGGCAAATGAATAGCATTAATCGAAAAATGGAAGAATCCTCTAAGGTCGTGGCAACTCTTGGTGATAGGTCACAAGAGGTTGGACAGATTGTTGATACGATTTCAGGAATTGCAGGACAGACCAATTTGTTGGCTCTAAATGCAGCAATTGAGGCAGCACGTGCAGGTGAACAAGGTCGTGGCTTTGCTGTAGTAGCTGAAGAAGTTCGGAAATTAGCCGAACAATCACAAGAAGCAGCAAAACATATTGCCGATTTGATCTCGCATATTCAGGCAGATACGGAAGATGCTGTTCAAGCAATGCAGGAAGGCAATCAAGAAGTACAACTCGGTAGTAGCGTAGTCAATAAGACTGGTGAAATTTTTGCTGAAATTGAAACGATGATTCAAGAAGTAAATACGCAGGTTGGATTGGCGCATGCAGCGATGATTGATATAGATGCAGCAAGCGCAAACATTACACATTCTATAGAAAGTGTAGATGAAATCAGTAAAAATACGAGTTCGGAAGCGCAGAATGTATCTGCAGCAACAGAAGAACAGGCTGCTTCCATGGAAGAAATGTCAACGGCAAGTATGTCTTTGGCAAATCTCGCACAGGATTTACAAAACGCTGTAAACAAATTTAAGATATAAGATTATTTTGGATAAGAGAAGGCATCCATGCTTAATTTAAGCATGGATGCCTTCTTTATAAATACTTTAATATACTTTTTCTATAGTAAATCCGTTTTTTTCTAAGGCGGATACTACGCGATCGACGTGATCTTGTCCTTGTGTTTCGACGGTTACTTCAAGTTGCACTTTTTTAAAGCTATCAGTAACTTTTGCTTGATTATGATCAAGCTTTATAACGTTGGCATTTGCTTGAGCAAGAATGTCGGCAACTTTTAATAATTGACCTGGTTTATCTGGTAAATTTACAGTAAAGCAGAATACGCGTCCGCGCGCAATTAAGGCTTTATCAATTAAAGCAGAAATTGTTGAGATGTCAATGTTTCCTCCACTTACGATTGGAACAACTTTCTTGTTTTTAAAACTAAGCTTATTCAAAGCAGCTAAAGAGAGGACCCCTGCGCCTTCTGCAATTAATTTATGCTTTTCAATTAAGGAAAGAAGTGCGGACATTATATCAAATTCTGATACGGTAATAACTTCATCTACGTACTTTTGAATGAAAGCAAAAGTCAATTCGCCAGGAGTTTTTACAGCAGTTCCTTCAGCGACGGTATCTACTTCTTTTAATGAGGATACCTTGCCGCGTGAAAGGGAATATTTCATACAAGCTGCCCCTTCAGGCTCAACTCCGATGATCTTTACATGGGGATTGATTGCCTTACTGGCAAGTGCAACACCACTGGCAAAGCCACCACCGCCAATTGGGACAAGGATCACATCTACATCTTTTAATTGATGATAAATTTCGATAGCGGTTGTTCCTTGCCCAAGCAATACTTCAACATCGTTGAATGGGTGGATAAAAACATAGCCGTGTTCTTTTTGCAATTCTAGTGATTTTGCATAAGCATCATCATAGCTATCGCCAGATAGTACGACTTCAGCACCGTAGCTGCGTGTTGCTTCCACTTTAATAATTGGTGTTGTTGCAGGCATTGTAATAACTGCCTTTACACCAAGCTGCTGTGCCGCATAGGCTACGCCTTGCGCATGATTACCAGCGGATGCGGTAATTACTCCTTTTGCTTTTTCTATTTCGGATAATTGACTGATTTTATTGTAAGCACCGCGCAATTTGAAAGAGCCGGTGTTTTGTAAATTCTCGGGTTTAATAAAAACTTCGTTTTCGCAGGCTTTGCTAAAAAAAGGACTATAAATTAGTTCAGTTTTTTTGATTACTCCATCTAGTTGTTTTGCAGCTCGGTAGACATCGGAAATAGATGTATTGGCAACAATTGATTCAAGAGATGTTTGTTCGGTTGACATAATATAAACCTCCCGGATAAAAATAACTCATTCTTGAATAGATTCAAGAACGAGCTTTTAAGCAATGTGCCCAATAAATGTTTTCATCAATTCTAGCACTGATTTATTCTCAATGTCAAGATTTTTACTTTAATTTTTATTGCTATTCTACTTGTTTGAGGTTAACGATGTTTGATGCCTCGTCAGTCCTTAGAGTATGTGTCTGCTTTTAATGGAAGTTCAGATTCTACTGAAAACAACCTTGTTTATAGGACCGTACTGATTTTTACAAAAAAAGAGGTTTTTTTTGAAGAAAACAGGAATAAATTAACGAATGACGAAATAGTATCTGTATAAAGGTAGATAAAATATGATATGCGGGGGGAGTAATGATGAAAGAAATGAAACGCATCTTAGTACCAGTAGATGGTTCAAATAGCGCTTGTAAGGCAGTAGATTATGCTTTTTGTCTAGCGGCAAAAAGTGGAGCTGAGATTGACTTTTTATATATTGCAAATGTGAATGCAGCGGTTGGCGGATATCGCTTGGCAAATAATACTTGTTTTCCACAAGAAGTACTTGACTCCGTGTTTAAAGTAGGGGAAGCTGTACTTGATCGCATTTTTAGCCGTATGCCGGAAGGGATAAAAGCAAAACGTCAGGTTGTTGGTGGTATTCCTACGTCGGCAATTTTAGAGTATGCTGAAGAAAATAAGGCTGATATGATTATCGTAGGTAGCCGTGGGCTTAGCATGGTAAAAGGGGCTTTGCTTGGTAGTGTTAGTCAACATTTAGTTGAATATGCATCTTGTCCTGTAATGGTAGTAAAAGAAAACAATAAAATGGATTGATTGATTAAAAAGGAGGAGCATATGATGGGATTTAAACGTATTTTAGTGCCGATTGATGGTTCGGAAATTTCGGAAAGAACCGTAGAACAGGCAATTTATTTGGCAGAAATTAATCAAGCAAAATTGGATTTTCTTTATGTAGCCAATATCAATCAGTTAGCAATTAACGCCTGCTTATCGGAAGCTATTTTGGAAGCTGTGACGAAGGCTGGAAATGTAATTCTAGATAGAGCAATTGAAAAAGTTCCAAAAGATTCAATCCAAGTTGAAGGATATACGGAAACTGGTTCGCCAGCTGTGGCTATTTTAGAATTTGCAGAAAAAATGGATAGTGATCTTATTGTAATTGGGTCGCGTGGATTAGGCTTAGTCAAAGGTGTACTTCTAGGTAGTGTAAGTCAACATGTTGTTGAGCGTGCTAAATGTCCAGTAATCGTAGTAAAGTAGAATACATAAATAGTAAATAGGCAGAAATGTTTCTGCCTATTTTTTGTTCTCATAGAAATTTGAATTCTTAATTTGAGGCTAATAGAATTAAAAGATAATAAATTAAAAAAAATTTAGGTTAAAGCAGGAATTTAAAAATTTTTGTCTAATTATTAATAATAGTTATTAATTAGTATTTAAAATTGATTAATGATTCTCTTTTTTGGTAAAGGCTAATTTTTAGTAAAGATAAGCAAGTGCCAGAGCAATGAAGGAAGTTAGGTTGATAAATGTAGTGGGGATATAAAGCACTAGTATAAATCAGCCAATAAAAATTTAAGTTAAATAATAGGAGGAAAAGTGATGACAAAAGAATTGAAATTTTATAGATGCTTAGATTGTGGGTATGTATTAGAAGTATTGGATTTTGGTACAAGACAGGTAATTACAAAGGGGGAATCCTTTGCAAAATCAACAACTATTGCTGATGCCAAATTGATTTGCTGCAATAAAGAAATGGAACTTTTAGTACCGAATACAGTGGATGCATCTGGTGAAAAACATTTGCCGGTGGTAGAATTTTTAGAAGGCGGAAAGATTTCTGTAAAAGTTGGTTCCGTTACGCATCCTATGATTGAAAGCCACTATATTAAATGGATTACTGTTGCAAGCGGGGATAAAGTACAGCGCGTAATTTTAGATCCAGGTCAAGCGCCAGAAGCAATTTTTGATATTGGTGGAGAAATTGATGTAAATGTATATGCATATTGTAATTTGCATGGTCTATGGAAAACAAGCGCTAAAAAATAATGGGAAATAAATGAGTGACAATATACTAATAAAAAATAGGCGGGAATTTTCCGCCTATTTTTTATTAGCATTTTATTAGTTAAAAATAAAAAACACGGCTGTTTTATTTTCAGAACAGCCGTGTTATATCGGAAAATATGGGGGTTATTCTTTACTTTCCATTTGAATCGTTCGAATTGGGAATGGAATATTTATTCCGTCTTGACGATATCTGGCGGTCAGGGCTTTAATGAATTCATGTTTTAGTACATGTTGATTTACAAAGCTTCCAGAATGCAAAATTACATTAAAATTAATGCTGGAATCAGCAAAGGTATGAAATCGAACCAGTGGATGATAGTTCTCAAGCGTTGGCTCAAACTTTTCCATTGTCTTTTTGGCTACATCTAAAGTGATTCTTTCTACTTCATCTAAATTGCTATCATAGCTGACTCCCACAGGAACAACGATGGCAATATCTTGTGCAGGCATACTATAGTTTGTTAAAATTGCGGAGGCAATCTGCTGATTTGGAATGACAATTACATTCTTTGTCGAGGCTTCAATTGTAGTAAACCGCCAAGAGATATCTTGAACTCGGCCTTCTTGTCCGTTGCTGAGGCGGATGTAGTCCCCGAGTCGAATTTGTTTTGATAAAATAAGGTGAATCCCAGCAAAGATATTTGCGAGCATATCTTGTAGACCAAGAGCTAATGCCATACCCCCAATACCTAATGCAGTGATAATCGGCGTAATAGAGATTCCATAAGATTGAAGCAGAATCAGTGCACCCATTACGTAAATAGAAATTTCAACGATGTTGGTTAATAATGTTGTCTTGGGCATATTACTATCATTGGCTTGCGTATGCATATCGATAACTCCAACAGCGATTCTTGCCAGTACACGTGTTATCGTAAAGAAAATAATGCCTAATAAAATATTGGAAAGAAAATCTTGTAGCTTTGGTGTCATATTGTCAAGTGAAGTCAAGGTCCAGTACAATCCTATACCCGAGCATAAGGAAATCGGAACTCCTTTTAATGCATGGGAGAGGACAAGATGTAAATTTTGTGGACTATCATTCAAACGACTATGGATTTTCATATTGACAAAACGATTGATTGCCAGACCGATAATAAGGGCAATAATCTGAATGCAGACGGGAAGCCAAAGGATTTCAATAATATGCTCCCAATTTATATGTAGAAACTCGTTCATATAAAACCTCCTAAAACTATTATCTGCTATTATACTACATATTAATATAAAATCCATGTTAAGTTTTTCAAAATATACATTTGGTATTTACTTCTTAATTGTTATAATATAGAGAAAAGAAAGGATAGTTGATGATGGAACTTTCATTAGGAAATAGAAAAATAACACTTCGATTATGGTGGAGAGTATAAATTGGGGTGGACATTGGCGAGTAATTATTGGATATGATACGATGAATACAGAGCAGACACATGATGATATATTGATTATGATGGATAGTTACGATGTTGCGGATCATAAGCAGGATGGTTATGTTGTGCAATCAATGGAAAAATTTTATTATACTTGGTTTAATATCAATATGTTACCAACAGAGCAAAAAGTTCAGCAATGGTTAACAGTAAAACCTATTAAAATGATGGAGGAT
Organism: Anaerosinus sp.; assembly: GCF_965318445.1. Classification (NCBI taxonomy): domain Bacteria; kingdom Bacillati; phylum Bacillota; class Negativicutes; order Selenomonadales; family Sporomusaceae; genus Anaerosinus; species Anaerosinus sp. The sequence goes on from NZ_CBDNNH010000001.1 coordinate 16,198, forward strand.
ATTTCATGAATAAAATAATAAAACAATCAAAAAAATTAAGATTTCGCCAAGCAGAAGAAGTCGATTTGGATTATATTATGGAAACAGAAAATGATGTAGAGAATGTGACCTATATTATTCCGTATTCACGTGAGATACATGCTGCTTCTCTTCATACAAAGGATGAGATTCATATCATCGTTGAGACCGCTGATGGAAGCGAAAAAGTTGGTTTTTTGATGATTGCAGGACTGGATAATCCATTCAAAGAAATTGAATTTAGGCGAATTATCATGGCGGTGAAGGGAAAAGGTTATGGTAGAGAAACGATGAAATTGTTAAAATCGTGGGCATTTGAGGATTTAAGATACCATCGTGCATGGTTAGATTGTAAAGATTACAATGAAAGAGCGTTACATTTATATGAATCTGAGGGGTTTGTTCGTGAAGGGTTGATTCGTGAAACGATTATTTGGAATGGCAAGTATGAATCTTTAGTGATTTTGGGGATTTTAGAAAATGAGTATAAAAAATAGTGAAATTGAGCTAAAGTTAAAAGTTGCGGACCCAAACGAGTGGAATGCAATTGCAAACTATGTAAAACAACTAAAAAATTGTATAAGTATTGAGCAATTTGATTTATCAGCGATATATTATGATACTGTTGATAAGTTGCTAAGCAAAAATAGGGTGGCTTATCGGGTGCGAAGAGAAAATAATCAATGGATATCTACAATAAAGGGCGGAGGTTCAGTAACGAATGGTATACATAAACGGATAGAATATAATGTGCCAGTAGAAAGTGGGCGTCCGGATTTGAATGTTTTTCCTCGACTTCCAGTGGATGAAGTGACCGAGGCAATACTAAGACAGGGTAATTTGTATGCTGTTTTACAGACTGATTTTACTCGTCAGGCGATAACGGTAACCTTTAATGAAAGTAAAATTGAAATTGCATTAGATAAAGGGAAAATTTATGCAGATGGCAAAGAGTGCCCTATCTTAGAGGTGGAGATTGAATTGATATCTGGAAGAGAAGAGAGCCTTTTGCAATTGGGTGATATGTTAATCAACAGATTTTCCCTCGAACGAGAAGAATATAGTAAATTTGCTCGTGGACTTATGTTGTCTGGAAACTTAAAGACATAATACATTATATTCCCTGCTGGATTTTGAAAATTTTGTTATTTTTAAAAATCCGGCAGGGAATATCTTTTTTATACAGAATTATTATGTATATTACAGCAAGAAAATATATATTTAAATATGTATGGTTAGCAATGCGAGAGGATGAGTAATTTGTTGAATGCCAAGCGTATTTTCAGCGCTTTTGTCAGCTTGTTTGTTATACAGTTATTTATTTTGTCACAAGCTAGCGCTGGACTTATTGGAACGCAGCAGGAAATCGAAATGGGTAAAGAGGTTGCTAGGCAGATTGAGGAAAAATACCCATTGCTAGATGATGCTGAGGTGCAAGCACGTATTGACCGCATAGGAAAAAATATAGTCGCTGTCTGTGACAGACCAGATTTACCATATACTTTTAAGGTGCTTGATGTTGATGAAGTCAATGCGATGGCGGCGCCAGGCGGTTTTATTTACGTATATAGTGGGCTAATAAAACTAATGCCGACAGATGATGAACTTGCAGGCATTATTGGGCATGAGATAGGACATGTCGTCAAACGACATTCGATGGGGCAACTGGAGAAAAATTTAGGCATCTCGCTTATCTTTGGCGGTATTTTTGGCGATAAAGGTAAGCCATTGCAGTCTATTGCGCTGTCGGCTATCTCCGCTGGCTACAGCCGGAGTGATGAGCGTCAAGCTGATTTACTTGGTTATCAGCAATCGGTAAAAGCTGGTTATAATCAATATGGAATGTTGATGGGGCTCACGAAATTATATGAGTTAAATCCAAAACAACGAAATGATTTATTTTCTGACCATCCGGAAGCTTCCGCGCGGATTGAATTAATGAAGCAGTATTTAGCCGAGGCGCATGTAACGCCAACAGTAAAACAAATTGATGCAAATGCGGCTCAAGTTGTGGATGGAGATTGGTCGCTACCGGTTATTCATACAGGTGTTGGTGCTACAGGTCCATTGTATAGGGCTTATTTAGTTGCAGGGCGATTATACGATATAAAAAATTTAGAGAACTATTCAAAAGATAAATATGAAATTCGCGAAATGGGAAGAGATCTCGCGATTTATTATGATGATCGGAATGTTGTAACGGTTACATCAGAAGATGCCGCTTTTTATGAGGTATCGGTACGGACATTGGCAGATCGTTATATGGAATCACTAAGAAATTGGAGTATTTAAAACAAGGCGGCATAGGGTCGCCTTGTTTTTTTATCTATTTATCCAAATGGAAAATTTTTTGGAAAATGCTAGGTAAAAAGTCAGAGATATGCTATAATTAAAATATAAAAATCTCTTAGGTATGGGCGATATTAACAGTAAGTTTTATCATTTTGTTGTTTTTCCGTTTTCAATATAAACTTTTTGCTTATTCAGGGCTTTTTGATAAAAAAATAAATCTACGGCCTTGAGAATTTGTAGTCATGTTTTTGGAATTTGTGCATATATATTTGACTATGTGGATTTAACGAATTTTGGCCACAGGATTGTTTGTGGTTTTTTAATTACAAACAGCTTTTGATAAATTATTTAGTAGAATTTCATTAGCCGGGGGGAGTAGGTTTATGCAAAAGACAGAATGTTTAGCGATGATATTGGCAGGCGGACAAGGCAGTAGATTAGGGGCTTTAACAAAAAAGATAGCAAAACCAGCAGTACCATTTGGTGGGAAATATCGTATTATTGATTTCCCGTTAAGCAATTGTCGTAACTCAGATATTAATACGGTAGGGATTTTGACGCAGTATCAACCGCTAGCTTTACATAGTTATTTAGGGACGGGTGAAGCATGGGATTTAGATAGAAAAAATGGTGGTGTATACATATTGCCTCCGTATGCGCGTGAAAAGGGAGCGGAATGGTATAAAGGAACTGCTGATGCGATTTATCAAAACCTTAACTTCATCGAAATGATCGATCCAGAATATGTGCTGATACTATCTGGAGATCATATTTATAAGATGGATTATTCTTGGATGCTTGAATATCATAAACTGAAAAAAGCAGAAGCTACGATTGGTGTTATTGAAGTACCTTGGGAAGAAGCTTCAAGGTTTGGCATTATGAATACGGATGAAGAAAATAAAATTATTGAATTCCAAGAAAAACCAGAAAAACCAGAGAGTAATCTTGCGTCAATGGGAATTTACATATTTAATTGGAAGTTTCTGAAACGTTATTTAGAAGAAGATGCAAGGGATAATGTTTCTAGTCATGATTTTGGTAAAAATATTATTCCGAAGATGTTGTCTGCTGGAGCGAGAATGTATTCTTATGCGTTTAATGGATATTGGAAGGACGTCGGAACGATTTCTAGTCTATGGGAAGCAAATATGGATTTATTAGAGGACGAACCAGAATTAAACTTACATGATTCCTCTTGGAAGGTTTATTCCGTAAATCCAGCAATGCCTCCACATTATGTTTCTCCAGAAGCGAAGGTGAAAAAATCGCTGATTAGTGAGGGGGCAGTTGTCTATGGCGAGGTAGAAAACTCTGTTATTTTCTCTGGGGTGAAAATTGCAAAGGGAGCTAAAGTAATCAATTCGGTAGTTTTACCATTTACTCATATTAAAGAGGGTGCTTGTGTAGATAAAGCTGTTGTCGGTCAAAATTGTGAAATTGGCAAGGGTGCTGTAGTGAAAGCTACAGATGGTTCTATTACCGTTGTACCAGAGGGGGAAGTCGTGCAAAGTGATGCAGCAAAACAAGTCGGCTAATTCATATTTTGTAATGCGATTAAGGAGGCAAATACTTTGAAAACGGTAATGGGAATTATAAATTTACAAGAAAATGAAAATTCAATTCAAGAAATAACCAATAATCGTCCTTTAGCTGCTGTTCCATTTGCAGGAAGATATCGGTTAATTGATTTTACTTTATCTAATATGGTAAATTCAAAAATCAATAATGTTGGAATATTGCTTCCGAGCAAATCTCGTTCGGTGATGGATCATTTACGTTCGGGGAAGAATTGGGATTTAGCGCGTAAGCAAGAAGGTTTATATTATTTACCTCCAGTAGAAAATTCAAATGGGTTTAGATGTGGGGATATTCAATGTTTGCACGCGCATTTGGATTATATTATAAATAGTTCACAGAAGTATGTACTAATTGCCGGTACAGAAGTAGTTTGCAATATGGATTACTCCAAAACATTGCAATTTCATCAAAATACAAATGCTGATATCACAATGGTATATAATCTTCGCCAAGAAGATAGTCAAGTTGCAGGGACTGTAATTGAAACAGCAGAAAATGGTGCGGTTGTGGATATGGCCGTGTTTCCAATGACAAAAAGCGGTGCTAAAGTGGCTATGGGCGTTTTTTTAATGGAAAAGAAAATTTTTATTGATATTATCACGAATGTTTATGCGCGTGGTGGTACAAATTTTATTGTTGATGGAATTATGAAGAATCTTGAAAAATATAATGTATTTGCCTATGAACATAAAGGATATGCGACAAGGGTAAATTCCATTGCAAGTTATTATACAGCTAGTATGGAGTTATTAAAATATGAAAATTGGGAAGCGTTGTTTTTAAAAGATGGATTCTTAGTTCATACAAAAGTGAAAGATGAAGCTCCAGCAAAATATAAGGAAGATGCAGTAGTAACAAATTCTATGGTTGCGAATGGGTGTGTGATTGAAGGAACGGTAGAAAACAGCATTTTATTTCGCGGCGTAAAAGTGGGCAAAGGCGTACATATCAAAAATAGTATTGTTATGCAAAAATGTCAGTTTGAAGATAATGCTTTAATTGAAAATGTGATTTGTGATAAAAATGTTGTAATTACAGAAGGAAAATGGCTCAAAGGTGCGCCGAACTACCCTTTAATTGTAGAAAAGGGTGTAGTGATTTAAAATGCAGCCGTCTCAATACTATGGGACGGCTTTCAGTTTCTTATTTTGATTAGGTAGAGATTTCTAAAAATAAACACTGTTTAATAGGATTTTGTGTATAATAGAGTTGTGCTAAGGATTGCTTTAAAAGGTAAAAACGCCCATGATTGAAGAGGAGGTTTTTTATGTTTAGAAATAAACAGACAATTAAAACTCGTTTTATCCATAAAGCCCATGCGATGTGGGGCAAGCCTGTAGAAGAGTTAACAAAAAATGAAGTCTATCAGACTTTTGCTGGTGTAGTAAGAGAAGTTATTAGTGAAAACTGGATAAAGACTAACAAAGCATACTTAGACCGTCAAGAAAAGCAAGTATATTATTTTTCGATTGAATTTTTACTTGGGAAATTACTAGATTGTAATCTCATTAATGCTGATATAAAGAAGGTCTGTGCTGAAGCTATGCAAGAGCTTGGCCTTGACTTAGAGGGAATTTTACACGAAGAGCCCGATGCAGGGCTTGGAAATGGTGGGCTTGGTAGGCTTGCTGCATGTTTTATTGATTCGATTGCATCATTGGGGCTCCCAGGGCATGGTTGTGGGATTCGCTATAAAAATGGCTTGTTTACACAAAAAATTGTGGAAAATAACCAAGTTGAACTGCCAGATGGATGGCTTCAAAATGGCTTTGTTTGGGAGTTTAGAAAAGCGGATAAAGCTGTTGAGGTACGGTTCAAAGGCAATGCTTATATGAAGGATGTAGACGGGAAATTAGAATGTGTGCATGAGAACTATTATAAAGTCAGTGCAGTTCCGTATGATGTTCCAATTGTCGGGTATAAAAATAATACGGTAAATACACTTCGTTTATGGAATGCCGAAGTTGTGCTAAATAGTGATTTTGAAGAAATAAGTTATGATGCTTATAAAGAAAAATTGCGATATAAGCATATGGTGCAGAGAATTACAAAAATTCTTTATCCGGATGATAGCTCCTATGAGGGCAAAGAGCTTCGTCTTGTACAAGAATATTTCTTCGTTTCAGCAGGGATACAAAGTATCGTTCGCCATTATAAGCGAAGCGGGGCAGATTTAAATGATTTTCACGAGAAAATCGTTATTCATATTAATGATACACATCCAGCTTTGGCGATCCCTGAACTTATGAGGATATTGATGGATGAAGAAGGGATGACGTGGGAAAAAGCGTGGTATATCACGCGAAGAACTGTTGCGTATACAAACCATACGATTTTACCGGAGGCCCTAGAAAAATGGTCAATTGATATGTTTAAAAGCTTATTGCCGCGCATTTATTTGATTGTAGAGGAAATTAACCGCCGCTTCACGAAGGAAGCATGGGAAAGATATCATAGTGATGATAAGATGCGCGAGCTTTCAATTTTGTGGGATGGCCAAGTACATATGGCACGTCTTGCTGTTGTGGGTAGCTTTAGTGTAAATGGGGTAGCTCAAATTCATTCGGATATATTAAAAAGCCATACAATGCGCGATTTCCATGATTATTACCCTGGAAAATTCAATAATAAGACGAACGGAATTACGCATAGACGTTGGTTAATTAAAGCAAATCCAAAACTTGCCGAGCTGATTAATCAGTCCATAGGTCCTGAATGGGAAAAAGATCCGGGACGGCTCATTAATTTGTTAAGGTTTAAAGACGATAAAGGGTTTAAAGCAGAAATCGATAAAATTAAACGAGGTCGTAAGGAAGTTCTTGCAAAATATATAAAAAACAGATACAAAGTCACCGTAGATACAAGTTCGATTTTTGATGTGCAAATTAAGAGAATTCACTCATATAAACGTCAAATTATGAATATATTGAACGTGATGGCGGTTTATAGCAGAATGCTTGAAGATCCAAATACGCTGACGATTCCACGCACAGTTATTTTCGCAGGTAAAGCAGCTCCTAGCTATCATATTGCTAAACTAACGATAAAGTTAATTAGCAAACTTAGTGATATGATTAATAATGATAAGCGTGTGAATGATAAGTTAAAGGTACTTTTTCTTGAAAATTATAGTGTGTCTCTTGGAGAATTGCTATTTCCAGCAGCCGATATAAGCGAGCAAATTTCAACGGCAAGCAAGGAAGCATCAGGCACAGGCAATATGAAATTTATGATGAATGGTGCGATTACTTTAGGTACACTCGATGGTGCGAACGTAGAAATTCGCAATGCAGTTGGCGATGATCACTGCATAATTTTTGGCTTAAAAGCAGAAGAAGTCTTGGCTTATTATGAAAATGGACAGTATTCAGCTTGGGATATTTACAATAGTAATATTCAGGTAAAGACAGTCTTAGAACAATTAATTAATGGATTTTTCCCGAATTCCGGTGAATCTTTTAGAGCTTTATATGACTTCTTGCTATATAATAATGATGAATTTTTTGTATTAAAGGATTTTGATGCGTATAGTAAAGCGCGTCGCTATAGTGGAGAAAAGTATCGTGATAGAGAAGCTTGGCTAACTTCTAGTATTGTTAATATTGCCCATTCAGGAATTTTTTCTAGCGATCGAACAATAAAAGAATATGCAGAGGAAATATGGGACATTAAGCCAGTTAAAATAAAATAATCGCAATTTAGTAGAATAAAGGAGCTTTACAGCGCCTTTATTCTACTAAAATTGTTTAATATTTTATATAAAAGGAATTTTATAGCTCAAAATAAAATAGCCTTATTTGTAGATTGTGAAAAATGGTTCATAATCATAAATTTGTTGAGCAACATGATTGAGAGCCGACGGGCATATATTTTGCAGGGAGGTTTATTATGGAAATATCAACATTTAGCGAATATGATTTATATTTATATCATCAAGGCACGAATTATCATAGTTATCAAATTTTTGGCGCACATTTTACGGAGATTCTAGGTAAAAAAGGAGTTAAGTTCACTGTATGGGCGCCTCACGCGCAATTCGTAAGTGTTGTTGGGAGTTTTAATGATTGGCAGTGTAATCAACATCCTATGCATAGACAAGAGGATGGAAGTGTATGGTCAATTTTTATTGAAGGTTTTCCTGCGAATGGAACTTATAAATATGCAATTCAGACATCAAGTGGGGAGATCTTACTAAAAGCCGACCCCTATGGATATTTTTGCGAAGTGCGTCCCAATACAGCATCAGTCGTTTATGATATCACTAAATATCAATGGAATGATGCGAAGTGGATGGAGGAAAAGAAAAAAGGCTCTGTTTATGAAAAACCGATACTTATTTATGAAGTGCATCTTGGTTCATGGAAGCGTGATGTAGAAGGAAAATTCCTTAATTACCGTGAAATTGCTAAACGCTTAGTAGAGTATGTAAAGGAAATGAATTATACACATATTGAAATTATGCCGTTGAATGAGTATCCTTTTGATGGATCATGGGGGTATCAGGCAACGGGATATTATGCTGTTACTAGTCGTTACGGTGAACCTTGTGATTTTATGTATCTTGTAGATTTATGTCATCAAAATAATATCGGTGTTATTTTAGATTGGGTGCCAGGTCATTTTTGTCGAGATGCGCACGGTCTTAGGCATTTTGATGGGGAAACACTCTATGAGTCAGGAAATGAGCAATTAGCAGAAAATCATGAATGGGGAACGACGAATTTTGATTATGGGCGTACGGAAGTTCAAAGTTTTCTGATTTCTAATGCGATGTTTTGGTTTGATTTATACCATATTGATGGTCTTAGAATTGACGCTGTGGCCAATATGCTCTATTTAAATTATGGGCGAAAATATGGTGAATGGCAGCCTAATAAATATGGCGGGGCGGGAAATATTGAAGCAATGGAATTTTTGCGCAAGTTGAATCAAGCAATCTTCGAATTTCATCCAGAAGCATTGATGATTGCTGAGGAATCAACCTCATGGCCATTGATTTCAAAACCAGTATATATGGGCGGTATGGGATTTAATTTTAAATGGAACATGGGTTGGATGAATGATATGCTAAAGTATATGGAGATGGATCCTATACATAGAAAATGGCATCATAATTTAGTAACCTTTTCGTTTATGTATGCGTTTTCAGAAAATTTTGTTTTACCATTATCGCATGATGAAGTTGTGCATGGAAAAAAATCATTGCTTGATAAAATGCCGGGTGACTATTGGCAAAAGTTTGCGAACTTACGTGCGTTTTATGGATACTGGATGGCGCATCCAGGGAAAAAACTTTTATTTATGGGCTGTGATTTTGGACAATTTATTGAATGGAAATATGATGATAGTTTAGATTGGCATTTACTTGATTATCCAATGCACAATAAAGTACATGGCTATATGAAAGAGTTAAACAGATTCTATCAAGACAATCCTGAATTTTGGCAAATTGATTGTGATTGGCAAGGCTTTGAATGGATTGATTGTAATGATTATACGCAAAGTATTATTTCCTTTATACGTAAAGGAAAGGATAACGACGATTTTACCATTGTTGTTTGTAATTTTACTCCGGTAGTACACGAAGGATACCGATTAGGAGTTCCTAAAGAGGCTGTGTATGTCGAAGTATTTAATAGCGATTGTGAAGCCTATGGTGGATCCAATGTAATCAATGAGGGGGATTTTGCAAGCCAGTCAATTGCTTGGCATGGAAAGGATCATTCCATATTGTTGACGATTCCACCTTTGGCAACGATATATCTACAGGTGAAACAAAATAATAAAGAGGTAGGGTGATAGGATATGGTGAAAGTTCTTTTTGTGGCTTCAGAGGCAGTTCCTTTTGTAAAAACAGGTGGGTTAGCTGATGTTGCGGGGTCTTTACCAAAAGAATTACGGGCACAAGGTGTTGATGTAAGAGTTGTAATTCCAAAATATCAATCCATTCCGCAAAAATATAAGGATAAAATGAGGCTCTTAAAGACAGGTACAGTATTTATCGGTTGGCGAGAACAGTATTGCGGAGTTGAATATTTAGAATATGAGGGCGTTCCTACATACTTTATTGATAACGAGAAGTATTTTAAACGCGATGGATTATACGGTTATGAGGATGATGCGGAAAGGTTTGCGTTTTTTTGCAGAGGAATTTTAGATATGTTACCGCAGCTTGATTTTGTTCCAGATATCATTCATTGTAATGATTGGCATACTGGTATGCTCAATGTCGTACTCAAAACACAGCATGCACAAAATGATATGTATAAAGATATTCGCACCGTTTATACGATTCATAATTTACGCTACCAAGGTGTATTTGGAAAAGATATTATTAGTGAGGTGTTGAACCTAAATTGGGATGTATATAATAATGGCAGTATAGAATTTTATGAAGCAGTCAATTTTATGAAAGGTGGTATCGTATATGCTGATTATGTTACTACTGTAAGTAATACATATGCCCAAGAAATTCAATATGAATACTATGGAGAAAATTTAGATGGACTATTACGCAGTCGAGCTGAATGTTTATCGGGAATTGTAAATGGTATTGACTACGACATATACAATCCAGCTACAGATGACAAGATTTTTATTCCGTATAATATAGATAATGCAGTGACAGGAAAAATTGAAAACAAATTAAAATTGCAAGAAGAATTAGGACTCCCAGTACGTCGCGATGTACCGATGCTCGCAATTATCAGTCGATTGGTAGGGCCTAAGGGCATTGATTTAGTAAATCATATTATGGAAGAGGTGTTGATGCAGGAAGATATTCAACTTGTAGTTTTAGGTACAGGGGAAAAACAGTATGAAGACTTCTTTAAGGCAATGGCTTGGAAGTACCCTAAAAAAGTGTCTGCCAATATTACTTTTAGTGATGAACTTGCACACAAGATTTATGCAGGTGCAGATATCTTTATTATGCCATCGCAATATGAACCTTGTGGAATTGGGCAGTTGATTGCATTGCATTATGGCACTATCCCTGTTGTGCGTGAAACTGGTGGACTGAAAGATACAGTAGAACCATATAATAAATATACAGGGACAGGAAACGGATTTAGTTTTACGAATTATAATGCGCATGAGTTGTTATTTACGATTAAACGTGCATTAGGATCTTATGAAGCAGCGAATATTTGGGAAGGTATTGTAAAAAATGCAATGGAAACTGATTTCAGCTGGAGACAATCAGCAAAACAATATAAAGATCTTTATGATCGTTTAAAAAAATAATCATACAAATTTTTATTGTTTTAGTAATTAAACCAATGCTTAATGTAGCCGATTAAGAAGGAAGTAAGGATAGTATAATTCAGTGAATTACGAGCTGTCCAGAGATGAAATTATCCCACTGAGATAGCCTTGTTTATAATGCTTTTAGAAGCTTAGCATGTTATGCTTAGAGTAATATGCTAAGCTTTTCTTTTAAAAGTTTAATTTAAATCGTGAAGGTGATTGTATGCAGGAACATGCTAAGATTATTCATAATTCTCAGATGTCTGGTTTTCGTAATATTTTTGGTGCGGTTAAGGCCAATAGTGAATTAAAGATAAGCATTCATATCCCTGAAATTTACAAACCGACCAATGTCATTTTGCGTTTATGGCAAGATAATACCGGAGAAACTTTAGTTAAGATGCGGAAGGCCGATATTCTCGGCGATGATTTAAAATTCCAATGTACGATTGCTATGCCATCAAAAGGATGCTTACTTTGGTATTATTTCGTCATTGTAAACACAGAGAAAACAATTTTCTATGGAAATAATGCACAAAATTTAGGTGGTGAAGGTGCTGTTTATGAGCAGCAGCCACCGTCTTTTCAAATTACGGTATATAATGAGGACGCAAAAACTCCAGATTGGTTTAAATCTTCTGTGATGTATCAAATTTTTCCAGATAGATTTTATAATGGACATAAAGATGGATTCGTACATACGTATAAGAAGAACGCGGTTGTTCATGCAAGTTGGGAGAATGCACCGTGTTATTTTAAAGATCCAGATACGAAAGAAATTCTTGCTTATGATTTTTTTGGTGGAAATATTGCAGGAATTAAAGCAAAGTTACCATATCTAAAAGAGTTAGGTATTAATGTAATTTATTTAAACCCAATTTTTAAGGCTGAGAGTAACCATCGCTATGATACGGGGGATTATCATCAAATAGATCCAATGCTTGGGACGAATGAAGAATTTGGGGATTTTTGTAGTTATGCGCGAAGTGAAGGGTTTCGTATTATCTTAGATGGTGTGTTTAGTCATACAGGAAGCAATAGTAAATATTTCAATCGCTATGGAGAATATGATAGTTTAGGTGCATATCAATCTTCGGATTCCCCTTATTATGGGTGGTACAATTTTCATAAGCATCCGAATGAATATGAAAGCTGGTGGGGCTTTGAAACATTACCAAATGTAAAGGAAACAACTCCATCATATATGGATTTTATTATTAGTAATAAAGAGAGTGTCTTGCATTTTTGGCTGAATAAAGGGATAAGTGGGTGGCGGCTTGATGTCGTAGATGAACTGCCGCCAGATTTTGTTCAAACGTTTTATCGTGAGTTAAAGAAAACCGATGCAGAGGCGGTTTTGATTGGTGAGGTATGGGAAGATGCTTCGAATAAAGTAAGCTATAATGTAAGTCGCGAATATCTTTGCGGGCAAGAAATTGATTCGGCGATGAATTATCCATTTCGTAAAATTTTATTGGATTTTTTCCTAGGATATGCAGATGCTGATCAAACCAATCGATTGCTCATGAGTTTATATGAAAATTATCCAAAACACAATTTTTATGCCATGATGAATTTGATCGGCAGTCATGATGTACAGCGTGTACTGACGCTTTTAGGGGAAGCGCCGTATTATGATGGAATGCCTGCTGTTAAACAGGCCAGATATCGTTTAGATAAGTCGCAATATCAATTAGCTGTAAAGCGGTTAAAAATGATATCGTTGTGGCAGATGACATTCCCAGGCGTTCCAACGATCTATTATGGAGATGAAGTAGGGATGCAAGGCTTTAAAGATCCCCATAATCGAGCACCTTATCCTTGGGGAAGAGAGGATAAGGATATTCAGAGTTGGTATAAAAAAATTATTTCTGTAAGAAATAAAAATCAAGTGTTAAAGACAGGGGAATGGATTCCGGTAATCAGTCAGGAACATGTTTATGGCTACGTACGCCGCGTGCTTGGAGGGAAAGATGTTTTCGGGGCTCCATGCGAGGATGCTACGTTTGTTATTTTGTTTAACAGAAGTAAAGAAAAGCAAATCATAAAGGTGAATGTAAGAGGTCTTTGCCAAGGAAAGTTAGCGGATGTTTTAGAAAACAAAGATATAGTTCGTGTTCGGGATGGAAAGATTGAAGTAGAACTTGCCCCACTTTCTGGCGCTATCTATAAGCAAATAGCTGAAACTAAATTAGGTCGGGGCTGTGGTGTTTTGATGCATCCGACATCTTTACCATCTAAATATGGAATTGGCGATTTAGGAAAGGGAGCCTATGAATTCATCAATTTTCTTGTAAAGGCTAAACAACATTTGTGGCAGATACTGCCGCTCAATCCAGTTGGGTATGGTGCTTCGCCATATCAATCTTCATCGGCCTTTGCCGGAAATCCGATGCTTATCTCGCTGGGAAAATTAGTTGGGGAGGGGCTTTTAATGGTAAATGAAGTAAAGCCGCCAACCTATTTAAACAAAGATAAAGTCGATTTTGAAGCAGTTTGGGAATTTAAAGAAAGTCGCTTAAAAATTGCTTTTAATAGAGTGAAAAGTGACATTGAATTTGAAAATTTTTGCAAAAAACATGTGTGTTGGTTAGAGGATTATGCTTTATTTAGTGCCTTAAAGGAACATTTTTCGGGAGAAGAATGGAATGCCTGGCCTCTGCCTGTAAGAAAAAGATTGCCTAAGGAATTAGAGAAATATAAAAAATTATTAGGGCGGGAAATAAGCTATCATAAATTTTTGCAATTTGTATTTTTTAAGCAATGGGCATCAATAAAGTTTTATGCGAAACAACATGGTGTACAAATTATTGGTGATATGCCGATTTTTATTGCGCATGATAGTGCGGACGTATGGGCAAATCAACATTTATTTGCATTAGATGAAGAGGGCAAGCCAGAGAAAGTTGCTGGTGTTCCTCCGGATTATTTTAGTGAAACGGGTCAGCTTTGGGGTAATCCACATTATCACTGGGAGGAAATGGCGAAGGATGATTATACATGGTGGCGCAATCGATTTAAAATAATTTTAGAATTAGTAGACATTATTCGTGTTGATCATTTTCGCGGATTTGAAGCGTATTGGCAGGTAGATGGTAATGCTAAGACTGCGATTGATGGGAAATGGGTAAAAGGGCCCGGAAGAAAGTTTTTTATTACTTTGGAAAAATATTTTGGGAAATTGCCGATTATCGCTGAGGATTTAGGAATCATCACGGATGACGTCATTGATTTAAAAGATGAATTTGCTTTGCCAGGAATGAAGGTTTTACATTTTGAGCTACTGCCAGATGAAGAGGGGAAAATAGGGTTTATTTGTGAGCAAAACTGTATAGTTTATACGGGAACACATGATAATAATACAACGGTAGGCTGGTACAAAGAAGATTTAGCAAAGAAAGTACAAATTGCAATTGGGGAATATCTTAATACGGATACAAATGATCCAATTGAATTATGTTGGGCCTTGATACGATATGCATATGGGACAAATGCCTGCGTAGCGATGATTCCAATGCAAGATTTATTAAGTCTTGACAGTGATGCGCGAATGAATATGCCAGGAACTTGCGGTCAAAACTGGCAATGGCGAGCAAAGAAAAAGGATTTTAACGATGCGTTAGCAGCTACAGTAGCAGAATTAGTAGAAAAATATCATAGATAAAGTAAGCTTTGACGCTGGTAGGACGTTAGCTTTCAATGATTAAAGATAAGGGCTTGAAAGCTATGTGCTAAAATTTTTGTTTTTTATGAAGGGCTTATTTTCTTAGATGAACGAATTATTCATTGGATAAACAAATAACCTTAGTAAAGCGAAATGTTTTTACTAAGGTTATTTGTGTTTTAATGCAAGCATATAGTAGAGAAGATGCTATTAAAATAAAATAATTTTGTTTGAATACAGTGTACAGTTATTGAAAAAAGTGTACACTTCGTATTATAATAAAATGAAATATCCTTATAGTGTAAAGGGGTTTGTCATATGCGAATGAATGGTGCTGAAGCTGTAATCACAAGCTTAAAGAATGAGAATATAGAAGTAGTATTTGGATATCCCGGAGGAGCTGTACTGACGCTATATGATGCGTTGTATAAGATGCAGTTTCCTCATGTATTGACAAAGCATGAGCAGGGGGCAGTTCATGCTGCCGATGGATATGCGAGAGCTACAGGAAAAGTTGGAGTATGTTTTGCTACGTCTGGCCCAGGGGGAACAAATTTAATCACGGGGATTGCTACTGCTTATATGGATTCCATTCCTTTAGTGTGTATTACCGGGCAGGTAAATGTTTCTTTAATCGGAAAAGATTCTTTCCAAGAAGCAGATATTTGCGGAATTACTACGCCGATTACAAAACATAATTATCTGATAAAAAAGGTGGAAGATTTACCGCGAGTGTTAAAGGAAGCTTTTTATATTGCGCGGACTGGAAGGCCGGGCCCAGTAGTCATTGATATTGCAAAAGATGTTTTTGCAAAGGAATTAGATTATATCTATCCAGTTTCTGTTCAATTAAAAGGTTATACAGGAAATTTTATTGGAACTGAAAATGAAATTGATGAAGTAGTAGAAGCTTTGAAAACAGCGGAGAGACCTGTGGTGTTTTTAGGCGGTGGAGTGACTTTATCCGATACATCTCCATTATTAAATGAATTTATAGAAAAAACACAAATTCCAGTTGTGTCTAGCCTAATGGGTCTTGGCTGTGTACCGGATAGCTATGATGGAAACTTAGGTATGCTTGGCATGCACGGTACATATGCTGCAAATATGGCAACGATGGAATCGGATGTATTAATCGGAATTGGTGTTAGATTTGATGATCGTGTTACTGGCGTTGTAAAAGAATTTGCGCCTGAAGCAAAGATTATACATTTTGATATCGATGCCGCTGAAATTAATAAAAACGTATTAGTAGATTATCGCGTAGTTGGTGATTTGCGCTGGTCAATGCTTTTATTTAAAGAAAAGGTGATGGTGCTTGAAAATGATTGGCAAGCGCAATTTTCGCTTTGGCGAGATAAAGTTTTAACCTGGAAGAAAGAGCAACCGCTTGATTACGATCGTACGGCAAAATGTATTATGCCCCAGCAAGTGATTGAGACCGTTAGCCAGATTGCTAATGAAGATACGATTATTGTTACTGATGTTGGTCAACATCAGATGTGGGCGGCACAATTTTACGAGTTTTTAAAACCGAGAACATTTCTAACTTCTGGAGGTCTTGGAACGATGGGGTATGGACTTCCGGCTGCAATTGGAGCAAAGATAGGCAAGCCGAAAAAAAAGGTAGTATTAATTACTGGTGATGGAAGCATTATGATGAACTGCCAAGAGTTTGCGACGGCTGCCGATTATGGAATTGATGTAAAAGTTGTCGTTATGGATAATCACGTGCTTGGAATGGTAACGCAATGGCAAAGAATGTTTTATGGCGAACGCTATTCACAGTCAAAGCTTAATGGAAAAACTGATTTTGTAAAGCTGGCAGAAGCAATGGGTGTGGCTGGTTATAGGGTAACAGAAGCAAAAGAGCTGAAGACAACTTTGCAAAGGGCTTTTGATGTAGAAGGACCGGCTTTAATTGATGTTTTGCTGCCAGAGGCGGAAGATGTATTACCGATGGTTCCAGCTGGGGGCAGATTGGATCAAATGGTATTGGGGGCGCAGATAAAATGAAATATACATTAGCAGTTTTAGTTGAAGACCGTCCGGGAGTATTGACGCATGTATCAGGATTAATTAGCCGTAGGGCGTTTAATATAGAAAGTATTGCTGCCGGCTATACGGAGGAGGAAGGTATAACGAGAATTAACTTAGTTGTGGAAGCTGACAATGAAATAGAATTAGAACAAGTTGTTAATCAGCTAAATAAATTAATTGATGTAATCAAAATTGTTAATTTGACTACGGTCGATTCTATTCACCGTGAATTAGTAATGATTAAGGTTAAAGCAAATCCGGTAACTCGTGCTGATATTATTAATATTGTTGATATTTTTCGAGCAAAAATTGTTGATGTAAATCGTGAAACAATGGTAATTGAACTTACGGGAGAACAAAGCAAAATTGATGCACTTTGTGAAGTGCTTAGTGATTATGAAATCATTGAAATTGCTCGTACAGGGAAAATTGCCTTATCTCGTGGTCCTTTGTCGGCAAAAGAAATTTAAAATTGTCTTTATATAAGAAGGGTTTGGAAACATTCTGTAGAAATCTGTTTATAAGTGATGATTGAGGACTCTTATACATAATTCCCCAAAGAACCAAAACCCTAAAATATTCCTTGACGAATGAAGGAAAAATCACTATAATAAATATCAACGGATAATAATTATTAATTAGCTTATTTGAAAATAATTTATATATGAGGAGAGGGTATAATTATGGAATTAAAAGGATCAAAAACTGAAGCAAACTTATGGGCAGCATTTGCCGGAGAATCACAAGCAAGAAACAAATATACTTACTTTGCATCGAAAGCTAAAAAAGAAGGCTTTGTTCAGATTGCAAATCTTTTTGAAGAAACTGCAGGAAATGAAAAAGAACATGCAAAAATTTGGTTTAAATTAGCTACAGGCGGCATTGGATCCACAATGGAAAATTTAAAGATTGCTGCAGAAGGCGAAAAAGAGGAATGGACAGATATGTATCCTGAGTTTGCTAAAGTTGCAAAAGAAGAAGGATTTACAAAAATTGCTTACCTTTTTGAGGCAGTAGCAAAAATTGAAAAAGAACATGAAGAAAGATATCGTGCATTACTTGCGAATGTTGAAGGTGAAACAGTATTCACAAAAGAAGGCGAAGTAGTATGGCAATGTGCAAACTGTGGACATATTCATGTAGGAAAAGAAGCTCCTGACATGTGCCCAGTATGTGATCACCCACAAGCATATTTCCAATTGCTTGCTAAAAACTATTAATTTAAAATTAATATGGGTATAGTTACGCTATTGTAACTATACCTTTTTTGTCTAATTAAGGCTATTCGATGACGAGAATTTTGCTACAAGTAAAACTTCACTTAAGGCGATTCTTACTTTATTGAGTATTGGAGAAGAAACGATGAATTTTAATCAATTGGCTAATGAATGGGATGATGCGCGTCGAATTAAGCGGGCATCTACATTATCTGGGGTAATTATGAACGAATTGCCAGAAAAAAAGTTTCAATGCGGATTGGAATTTGGTTGTGGAACTGGGCTGATTTCATGTAATCTCCAGCATCGGTTTGAAAGATTACATTGTATTGACAATGCAGATGCAATGATTGATATTGTTAAGCAAAAGATTGAGGAACTAGGCTTATCTCATTGTGTTGCTCATTGTGCGGACTTATCGAAAGAAAATGTATTTTTTGATAAAAAAATAAAATTTGACTGCATTTTTACGTCTATGGCACTACATCATGTTGTAGATACAGATGGGATTATCTCACGGTTTTATTCTTTACTAGATGATGGTGGATTGCTTGTAATTATTGATTTAGATAGTGAAGATGGAGCCTTTCATCAAAGTGAAGTTGGGTTTGAAGGACATAATGGATTTGATCGCTTGGCACTAGAACAAATTCTGTGTAAAAATAATTTTAAACAAATTCGCTTCAAAAACGCATACGCAGGGAAGAAGATCATAGAGGGACGAGAAGTATCGTATTCTTTATTTATTTGCATTGCCAAAAAATAAACAAGAACGAGAAAATCTAAAAATATGCATACGTGCGTCAGAGGAAAAGAAGCTGATATAATGCTATTTTATGAGAAATTCCTACTACAAAATGCGTCTTTTTTCGCGTTGTTTTTTATAAATAATATGTTATAATTTATTTCGACATAAGCGGGGAATTGGTATAAATAGAATGCCTGTTCCTCGTTCTTTTTTACTATATATAGTGTTTTGTATTGACCTTGGTTACGATATATAGTAAAATCTTATTAACGCTCTATACGGGTGAATCTAAAGAGAAGAGAAGATGTGCTGTGATTGAGAAGATAAAAAAACGTAATGGTGATATTGTATTTTTTAATGCAGAAAAGATTTCTGATGCAATTCGTAAGGCGAATCTGGAATCTACCGATGAAACGATGACACCAGAGGTATTGGCGAGGTTAACAAATAAAGTTATTCAATCTTTAGATAAAGCGGAAATTCCTTGTGTTGAACAAATCCAAGACGTTGTAGAACGTACGTTAATTATGGATAAATTTGCGAGTACGGCAAAAGCTTACATACTATATAGAGCAGAGCATGCGAAAATTCGTCAATCGGAAGCTGATTTGATGGATATATATAACGAATTAACGTTTAAAACCTCTAAGGACGCGGACATTAAACGTGAAAATGCAAATATTGATGCGGATACAGCGATGGGAACGATGCTAAAATATGGGTCGGAAGGATCAAAATATTTTATTGATCATTATATTCTTCCCAAAGATATTGCGGCTGCTCATATTAATGGAGATATTCATATTCACGATAAAGATTTCTATATGTTGACGGAAACTTGCTGCCAGATTGATTTAATTAAGTTATTTAAAGGCGGTTTTTCGACTGGACATGGATACTTAAGAGAACCCAACAGCATACAAAGTTATTCTGCTTTGGCTTGTATTGCGATTCAGGCCAATCAAAATGAGATGCATGGCGGACAAGCGGTTCCTAACTTTGATTACTCAATGGCGCCGGGAGTTGCTAAGACTTTTCGTAAAGAATACTTTAAAGCTATGGTACATTATTTGACGATTAAATTTGATATGGAGAAAGCGGAGGCAATCGCGCTTACTAAAGTGATTAGTAGATCAATTGAGTTGCAAATCACGATGGGACAAGCAGAGCTATATAAAGCTGCATTAGTTGAGTTTTTACCGGCTTATCAGCAAAAAGATGGTGGAATAGTAATTTCTGCACAACAGGCAGCAAAGATGCATGACTATGCATTAAGTGCAGGTCTTTGTACAACAGATCGTGCTACATTCCAAGCCATGGAAGCTTTTATTCACAATTTGAATACGATGAATTCACGTGCAGGTGCGCAGGTTCCTTTTAGCTCAATTAATTATGGAACAGATACGTCTCCGGAAGCTCGTATGGTGATAAGAAATCTTTTACTTGCAACTGAAGCAGGATTAGGCGGAGGCGAAACTCCGATCTTCCCAGTGCAGATCTTTAAAGTAAAAGAAGGCGTAAATTACAACGAAGGTGATCCAAACTACGATTTATTTAAGTTGGCAATGCGGACTTCGGCAAAACGGTTATTCCCGAACTTTAGCTTTATTGATGCACCATTTAATTTTCAATATTATAAAGAAGGCGATTATAATACAGAGATTGCTTATATGGGATGCAGAACTCGTGTAATGGGAAATGTGCATGATAAATCCCGTGAAGTAACTTGTGGACGTGGAAACTTAAGCTTTACAACAATTAATTTACCTCGTTTGGCAATTGAAGCAAAGGGGAGTATTAAAGATTTTTATACAGGGCTGGATAATTGTATTGAGTTAGTAATTCGTCAATTATTGCATCGTTTTAGAATTCAGTGCAGTAAAAAAGGAAGAAACTATCCATTCTTAATGGGACAGGGGATTTGGATTGATTCGGATTCTATAGGCCCAGATGACAGTATTGCCGAAGTGCTAAAACATGGTACGTTGAGTGTTGGTTTTATCGGCTTGGCTGAAACGTTAAAAGCTTTAGTCGGAAAACATCACGGCGAAAGCGCCGAAAGCCAAAAACTAGGGCTTGAGATTGTTTCTTATATGAGAAAACGTATGGACGATATATCAAATGAAACAGGACTAAACTTTACTTTACTTGCAACGCCGGCGGAAGGTCTTAGCGGGCGCTTCGTAAAAATTGATCGACAGATTTATGGCGAAATTCCAGGTGTAACTGATCGTGCATATTATACAAATTCTTTCCATGTGCCGGTATATTACCAATTAAGGGCTTATGAAAAAATTGAAATTGAGGCACCGTATCATGCTTATACGAATGCGGGGCATATCAGTTATGTGGAATTAGATGGAGATACTTGTAAAAATATTGATGCTTTTGAGACAGTAATTCGTTGTATGAAGGAACATGGAATTGGGTATGGATCGGTTAATCACCCTGTTGATCGCGATCCAGTCTGCGGATATAATGGAATTATTGATGATGAATGTCCGAAATGCGGTCGGAGAGAAGATGTAGGAACTGGAAAGTTTGAACGGATTCGTCGTATTACAGGATATCTAGTAGGTACGATTGACCGTTGGAATAATGCAAAACGGGCAGAAGAAAAGGATAGAGTAAAGCATGGATTTAAACGAGCTTAAAATAGCGGGAGTTGTTGAAGAGTCTATTGTTGATGGAAAAGGTTTACGGTTTACAATATTTACTCAAGGTTGTCCACATCGGTGTGAGGGATGTCATAATCCACATACACACGATTTTTCTGGTGGTGAAACTGTAGCTATCCACAGCTTATTAACAAAAATTGTGGATAACCCCTTGCTTAGGGGAGTAACATTCAGTGGTGGTGAACCATTTTGCCAAGCAAAACCATTGGCTTTATTAGCTAAATTGGTTCATGCGCGAAAATTGGATGTTACGGTCTATACTGGATATACATTAGAGGAATTAGATGCAATGCATGATGAAGCGGTGGATGAACTCTTAGCGGCTACTGATGTGTTGATTGATGGAAAATTTATTCTAGCAGAGCGTGATTTGAGATTACCTTTTCGCGGTAGTCGAAATCAGCGGATAATTGATATGCAAAAGACACGGGAAGCAGGAAAAGTGATATTAATGAAAGAGTAAACAAAAAAATCTTTCTAAATGCAAAAACTTGTATTATAATAAGTCTACATTATCAGATTTTAAGAAAAGAGGGATTATCATCGAGGAATTAAAAGAGCTTAAGCAGATTATGCTTGAAGGGTTTAAGCAATTAAATGGTGAGATTTCAGGAATAAGATCAGATATAGCAGATTTAAAAACAGACGTAGCAGAATTAAAAGAAGATGTCACTGGATTAAAGGAAGACGTATTACGGATTGAAGATACGATGCACAATAAATTCGGTACTTTGTTTGACGCTCGGCAAGCACAACTAGAATGTAATTTTAGAGTGGAAAACACGTTGACACGTATCGAAAATAAACTTGATAAGGCAGAATTAAAAGCGCTTGGGGCGTTTGATTTGGCAAGCCGTCGGGTTAGATAAAATAAGAATTAAATTTTGGCTATCAAATTTAGAAATGAGAATTTTCTGGTTTGATAGCTTTTTTTAAAACAATCAAAGATGAATCTTTGATTGTTTTTGAAATATGAAGAAAAAGCGAGCATGGGGATAATAGTTTAATCCAATGCAATGTTTTAATGCTTTTCATTGATTTAATCAAAAATATGCTCTTTGTGTATTTTTATCTTATCTAGTATATTTGAATAATCAGATATTCAATAGTATTAATATTCGGAGGATGTATGGCGTTGCAGGATTTTTATTTGACAATTTTTCAAATGAGTGTAGTTTGTTTTGTGATGGGCGGGATTTTTCCTTTTGTATTTAATCGTTATCAACAATTAGCGAATACGATTGCGAATGCCTGCACTTTTTTTGGCGGTGTTTTAACCACTGCGTTATCAATGAAGGTTTTGCGTAGCGGAGTGCCGATTGATATTGATGGATGGCGTATTGTTGGTTCCATAGGGATGAATTTTCATTTTGATGCGTTATCGGCCTTTTTTTTATTGGTCATTGGTGTTATGTCGACGATTATACCATTTTACGCATTTGGCTATGCCCAAAAGTATTTTAAAAGCAAGCGCGCTGGCTGGCTTGGTGGTTTGGTGAATATTTTTATTTTATCGTTAGTTGGTGTAGTCGGTGTAGATAATTCATTGACCTTCATGATTTTTTGGGAATTCATGGCACTGACTTCTTTTCTTTTAGTAATGTTTGATCATGAACAAGCAAAAGTTCGATCAGGTGGCTATATGTATGTCGTGATGACGCATATTGGCAGTGTTTTCTTAACGTTTTCATTTTTAACTTTATATTATTATACGGGCAGTGTAAATTTTGCTGATTATCATCAGATTGGAGAAAGTTTACCTTCCTTTACGAAAAATGCAATTTTTGTGATGTGTTTATTGGGCTTTGGTACAAAAATGGGCGTATTTCCATTGCAGGTGTGGTTGCCAAGGGCATATCCGGTAACGCCGAGCAGTGCAGTTGCACTGATGTCTTCGGCGATGATCAAAACAGCGGTATATGCATTAATTAGAGTAACTTTTGATTTTTTAGGTACTGGTCCGTCTTGGTGGGGAGTACTCATGATGATGATTGGTGCAATCACAGCTATTTTTTGTATTTTATTAGCGGTTATCCAAAATGATATGAAACGTTTTTTGGCTTATAGTAGTGCCGAAAATTTAGGGATCATTTTTGTTGGTGTTGGTGCGACATTGTTCTTTCAAAGTCAAGAACAAATGCTTCTTGCGGCACTTGCGATGCTTGCATCACTTTACCATGTGCTAAATCATTCGGTATTTAAAGCCCTGATGTTTATGGGAGCAGGTGCAGTAGCAGAAAAGGCTGGAACTTGTAATGTAAATCAATTGGGCGGTTTAATTCATCGTATGCCGTGGACAAGTGCTTTTGTTTTGATTGGTGGCATGTCACTTGCGTCTTTGCCTCCATTTTGCGGATTTATTAGCGAGTGGGGATTGCTACAATCGCTCTTGCATATGGTTTTTGACAGTACAGGTGCTTGGGTAAAATTATTTGCTTCTATAGTTATTGCAATTTTAGGTCTAAGTGGTGCATTTTGCGTAGTGGCTGTAGTAAAAAACTTTGGCATGGGATTCTTGGCGAAGCCTCGGAGTAAAAGTGCAGCTGAGGCAAAAGAAGTAGGGGTAGGTATGCGCGTTGGTATGGGGTTATTAGCAGGGATTTCATTATTCTTGGGCATGTTCCCCGGGATTGTTTTGCCAATAATTAATGCTGTAGTACATACGTATTTTAATGACCTTGTATTAGGTTGGCAAATGGTGTTATTTATTCCATTTAAGGATGATCATTTTCAAGTATTATCTATAGGACTCCTTGGGATAGCTGTTATCACAATTATTGCACTGATTATGTTGGCTCTAGTAATAAAATATGGAAAAAGCGAATATGAAATCGAAGATACATGGAACTGTGGAACGATTCATCAAGTGCAAATGCAATATACGGGGACTTCATTTTCTCATCCGATTTTATTGATTTATAAAAGAATCATGGGGCTTACACGGCAGGTGGAAATTGATCAAGTGTATGAATATTATCCAAAAAAAATTGGACATCAATTGGATATTAGTGCAAGATTGGCAGATAATGTTTACAAACCAAGTGTAGGGATTTTAGTCAAGGTATTTAAGAAAATTAAGATGATTCAAAACGGCAATTTACAAGCTTATTTATCTTATATGGTAGCCGCTTTAATCATCACGTTGCTGTGGATTGGGTAGGTGTAATATGCTAGAAAAGATTTGTGTAATAATTTTACAGATGGTTTTAGTATTGTTTTTAGCTCCGTTAGTGCAGGGGATTATTAAGAAGACAAAAGCTAGGCTGCAAAATCGAGTAGGTGCAGATATTGTGCAGCCGTATCGCGATATTTTTAAATACCTTCGTAAAGATGCTGTGATTGCAAAAGATTCTTCTTGGCTTACGCGTGGTACGCCATATATTTGTTTAGGCGTATTACTTATTGTTAGCTTAATCATTCCAACCGTGTTTATCAAAGCGCCGTTAGGTATGATTGGAGACATTATTGTCATTGTGTATTTATTTGCCGTTGTTCGGTTTTTTATTGCCCTTACAGGGCTTGATTCTGGAAGTGCGTTTGGTGGCATGGGGGCAAGCCGTGAAATGGTAATGTCTGCGATTACCGAACCGGCATTATTGTTGTCTGTAATTGCAGTATTGATTAATGTTGGGACAACGAATGTTGGTGAAATTGTTGCTTGCTTAAATGATCAATCTTTAGATTTTTTTGATTATGGTCATTGGCTATCTTGTGTTGCTTTTTTGATTGTTGTGATAGCGGAAACGGGACGAATTCCTTATGACAATCCAGATACGCATTTGGAGCTTACGATGCTACATGAAGCGATGATGCTTGAATATTCAGGCCGTTATTTGGGCTTAATGCATTGGGCGGTTATGGTCAAACAGACGTTATTGTTTACTATGTTTATTAATTTGTTTGTTCCATGGGGGATTTCTATTGAATATACGCTGTCAAGTATTTTGATAGGATTGTTTTTTTATATTGTAAAAGTAATTGTTGTTGGCGTTTTGCTGGCAGCGATTGAGACGGCTTATGCGAAAGTACGGTTGTTTATGATACCTAAGTTATTGGTATCATCGATGGCTTTATCTATTTTGGCAATTGTCGTACAAATTGCGAGATAGGGGGATAGAGAGATGGGAAATCTCGTTTTAGATAGTATTGTGAATTCAGTATTATTACTGAGTACGTTATTTTTATTTCGGACAAAAAAGTCGATGGGAGCTGTTGTAATTATTGCGATTCAATCGGCTGGACTAGCAGCAATTGCTCTTTTAATGTGGCATAAGACGGGTATGGTGCATTTATTGATTGCGGCATTACTCACTCTAATCGTTAAGACTTTAATTATTCCATATATTTTGTACTATACTGTCCAAAAGACGAAAGCACAGCGAAATGTTGAGCGAACGATGAATAAATTAACATCTATTTTTATTGCGCTTGTCTTAATTGTAACGGGTGAATATATTGCATCACAGTTAAGTCTCCCTGGAGCAGAACATGGTGTTCATTTTTTAGGAACTGCAATTATTCTTGTATTTTTAGGAACTTTTACGATTATTAATAACAAACAGGTTTTAATGCAGGGAATAGGTGTTATCGTTATTGAAAATGGACTGTTTTTACTTACACAGGCAATTAGTTACGGGATGCCGCTCGCAGTAGAATTAGGGATTTTCTTTGACTTATTTGTTGCTGTGGTGATTATTGCAAGTTTATCATTTAGAATTCATTCTGTATTCCACAGTTTAAATACAGAAAAAATGCAGGATTTAAGGGGATAATATATGTTAGCAATCGCTTTATTTATCGTGCCATTTATTACTGGAATTATATCGGGGTTGGTCAGAAGTACGAAAGTTGCTGATATATTTCAGGTGATCGGGTCTATTGCTACACTGGTGATTGCATTATGTATTGGCAATCATGTTTTTAATGGTGAAGTTATTAGCATTTATGCAAGTCTTATTTATATTGATGCTTTGGGTGCATTTAATATCATTCTGATTTCTTTAGTCGGCTGCGCGGCAGCCATTTATTCCGTGGGATATATGCGTTATGAGTTAAAGGAAAAAGTGATTACAGAAAGCCAATTAGGGAAATATTATTTTTTCTTTCACTTCTTTATTTTAACAATGTTAATTGTCAGCGCAGTTGATAATTTAGGGTTGCTTTGGGTAGGAATTGAGCTTACAACACTTGTTTCAGCAATGCTTGTTGCTTTTTATGGCACTCAGCATTCATTAGAAGCGGCTTGGAAATATTTGATTATGGGTGTTGTTGGTATCGGCTTTGCTTTACTTGGCATTGTATTTATTTATTTGTCAGGGCTTCACAGTATTGGTGAGGAGCAATCTGCGGCTTTGCAATGGACAGAGCTGATGAGAGTTGCTCATACGTTAAATCCTAAATGGGTAGAAATCGGTTTTATTTTTATTCTCATTGGTTTTGGAACGAAAGCGGGGCTGGCGCCAATGCATTTTTGGCTTCCAGATGCGCATAGTCAGGCACCTGCGCCAGTCAGCGCTGTTTTATCGGGCGTTTTATTAAATACAGCGTTATATGGATTATTTCGTGTTTTTTCAATTGCCAATATTGCGCTTCAGGGGAATGCAGGAGAGTATTTAATTGTTTTTGGGTTATTGTCGATTAGTGTTACCGTGCCGTTTATTATGGTGCAGCATGATTTAAAGCGTATGCTGGCCTTTTCTAGCGTAGAACATATGGGGATTATTACCTTAGCGGTAGGAATTGGTGGTCCACTTGGTTTGTATGGTGCGTTCTTACACATGTTTAATCATTCAATGGGGAAATCACTACTTTTTATGTCAGCCGGAAATATTGCGCAAAAGTATCACTCTAAATATATTGAACGGATTTCTGGTGTCATTCGAGCAATGCCTTGGACAGGTGGAATTTTCTTATTCGCAGCATTGGCAGTAGCAGGCGCACCGCCGTTTAGTATTTTTATTAGTGAATTTACGATTATGATGGCAGGTGTTGAAGCAGAAAAGCTTTGGGCATCTTGTGCTTTGGCGGGATTGGTAGTGCTTATTTTCGCAGGAATGACATATTATGTAGTTCGTATGGCTTTTGGTGAAATTCCAACGCGAATAGGAAGTAAGACAACCGATGTATGGATGAAATGTGCGATGTTAATTCCATTTATATTTATTGTATTATGTGGAATTTATGTACCTGAATTTATTCAAGATTCTATCTGTATCGCAGCAAGTGTACTTGAAGGAGGGGGAAAATAATGCTTGCAGATTATAAAAGAAGATTTGTTAAAAAGTTAATGCAGCAGCTACAGTCTCAGATTATTTCTACCCAAGAAAATGAGCTGGATACGATTTTAAATATCAAAAAACAGGATTTAGTAGAAGTTTGCCGATTTATATATGAAGAGAAAAATGCGCGTCTATTTACGATGGTAGG
The DNA here is from genome assembly GCF_965318445.1 of Anaerosinus sp. NCBI lineage: Bacteria > Bacillati > Bacillota > Negativicutes > Selenomonadales > Sporomusaceae > Anaerosinus > Anaerosinus sp. Next base: position 44,110 of record NZ_CBDNNH010000001.1, read on the forward strand.
AAATGATGAGCGTGGAATCAATGGCGTTTTTGCTCTATACTATGTATTTGCTATTGATGAAATTAAGCATTTTATTACAATAAAAATTTTTATTGATGAAAGTGACCCCACATTTCCCTCCATGGCGTCACATATGCCGGCACTTAACTGGTATGAACGTGAAGTGAATGATTTATTAGGGCTTAGAGCGCTAGGACATCCTGATCGTAGTCCGTTAATTTTGCATGGGGATTGGCCAGAAGACTTTTATCCATTGCGCAAAGATTATAAATATGATTTGATGGTGCCTAGAACGCAGGATCGAAATACCTTTGTTGAATATACGAGCGAAGATATTACTGAGATTCCTGTGGGGCCGATTCACGCGGGCATTATTGAACCGGGACATTTTCGTTTTGGAGCCGTTGGTGATACGATTCTTCATTTGGATGCAAAATTATTTTATACACATCGTGGGATAGAAAAAACTTTAGAAGGTAAGACGATCGATCAGGCGATGTTTCTAGTAGAACGAATTTGTTGTGTTTGTAATGTTTCGCACAGTGTGGCATTTGCCCAGGCGATAGAAAATGCAGCGAAGGTAAAAATACCCAAACGCGCTGCATATTTAAGAACTTTGTTTCTTGAATTAGAGAGGCTGTACAATCATGTGGGGGATGTCGGCAATATTTGTGCAGGTTATGGTTTTGCTGTTGGAAATAGCCAAGGTGCTAGAATGCGTGAGCAGCTATTACAATTAAATGAACGATTATCCGGTCACCGTTATTTACGTGGTGCGATTGCATTGGGTGGGATGAAGCAAGACGTTACAGCAGATGAAGTTACAATGATAACGAAAGAACTTGTAGAATTAAAAGAAGATTTTCATGAACTCGTGAATATCTTGCTCAGTCATGAAATTGCAGTTAATCGCATGGAGAGAACCGGGTGCTTAAATTTAAAACAAGTTACGGATTTGGAAGTAGTAGGGGTTGCAGCGAGAGCTTCAGGCAGAGATATTGATTGCCGACGTGACTTGCCATATGCGGCATATGGCAAAGTTCAGTTTGACGTTCCGGTGAAGACAAAAGGTGATGTACTAAGAAGAATAAAAATTAGAATTAGAGAAGTAGATGCATCGCTATCTATTATCCATCAAGTGCTTACCTCTTTACCGGTAGGTGATATTTGTACAGGTATTCCGACAATAAAACCATATACAACAACGTTTGGTTGGACAGAATCATCACGTGGTGAGAATTGCCACTGGATTATGCTTGGACCGGAAAATGTAATTTATCGTTATCGAATTCGTTCGGCGTCGTATAGTAACTGGCCTGCAGTTGCCTTGTCTGTTCAAAATAACATCATACCGGATTTTCCATTAATTAATAAGAGCTTTGAACTTTGTTATTCCTGTTGCGACAGATAGCAAGGTAAGAAAGAAGGGGAAGAGTCTATGATAGATATAATAATGAAAATATGGAAGACCGGAACAGTAACGCAAAAACAACCATTAGATACACCTCCGAAAAAATATCGTGGTCGTATAAAAATTAATGATCCATTAAGCACAGTATTAAAATCCTGTGTTGAATTTTGCCCATCTGGTGCATTATCAATTCAAGCAGATGGGAAAGTTCAACTCTTTCATGGAAAATGTGTTTTTTGTGGAAACTGTGTAAGACATTGTTCAGATGGATCAATTGAGCAGACGACAGATTGTTATCTCGCAGTAAGAAATAAAGAAGATTTATATGATTTGGCAATAAAGTAAGACTTCATAAAGGAGGGATATTGCTTAAATGAATGAAGAAGAATTGGGATTTAAATTAAAAAAGCGGATTAGACAGGTATTGGGAGGTTCGCTTCATATTCGTCACGTAGATACAGGGTCATGCAATGGATGTGATTTTGAAATGTCGACACTTAGTAATCCGATTTACGATATTGCACGGTTCGGTGTGAGTTTTGTACCGTCACCGCGTCATGCGGATATGCTGATGGTAACGGGTGGTGTTACTCGTAATCTTGAAGATGCATTGAAGATTACCTATGATGCAACACCGAAGCCGAAGATTGTTTTAGCAATTGGTGCTTGTGCATGTGGTGGTGGTGTTTTTGGAGAAACGTACGCGAATGGAGCAGGCGTAGATAAATTTGTTCCTGTCTATGTATATGTTCCAGGTTGCCCGCCACGCCCGCAAGCTTTAATACAAGGAATTTTATTGGCGTTAGATAAATATGAACAAGTTTTGAATCGGGGGGAATAATTTGAATTTAGAAGTGCAGCGATTTAAAGCTGATTTTTTTAAAGCATTGGCACATCCGCTGAGAATTCGTATTCTTGAACTTTTAGCAGAAGGGGATAAGAATGTTAATGAATTGCAAACACTTATCGGTTCAGAGGGTTCAGCGGTTTCACAACAACTAGCGATTCTCAGAAATAAATCCATTGTTCATGGGACAAAAGAGGGAAATAAGGTTACATATACTTTAAGGGATCCGATGATTTTGGAACTATTAAAAGTAGCAAAACAAATTTTTAATAATCATTTAATTGATACAATCTCCATGTTTGATCGAATCAAAGACGAGGAATAAAAATGGCATCATTACATTCGTAATGATGCCATTTTTATCGCGTTCTTAAAAGTATATCTGGAATTAGATAATATATATGTAATTTTTATTTATTAAAATAGCGGTTTAATAATCCAGCGAATCCACAGCCATGACGCGCTTCGTCTTTTGCCATTTCATGAACTGTATCATGGATTGCATCAAGATTTTGTGCTTTTGCCATTTTAGCGATATCCATTTTACCAGCGCATGCGCCATGCTCTGCTGCAACGCGTAATTCAAGGTTTTTCTTTGTGCTGGAAGTTACTACTTCGCCTAAAAGTTCAGCAAACTTTGCTGCATGTTCAGCTTCTTCAAAAGCATAGCGTTTGAAAGCTTCTGCGATTTCAGGATATCCTTCACGATCCGCAACGCGGCTCATTGCTAAGTACATTCCAACTTCGGCACATTCGCCATTAAAGTTTTGGCGTAGCCCTTCAAGAATTTTTTCATCAACGCCTTGTGCAACACCGATGCGATGTTCATCAGCAAATACTAATTCACCAGATTGTTCAACGAATTTAGAAGCAGGAGCTTTGCATAAAGGACATTGTGCTGGTGGTTCAGTTCCTTCATGAACATATCCGCAGATTGAGCATACAAATTTTTTCATAATATAAATCCTCCGTTTGTATTAAGTATTTTAATTTCATTAATTTTTACTAATATTCAAGCTTTGCTTGCTTGATGTGCTTCATTATAGCAAATTAACTAAGAGTTTAAAATTCTGCTAAAGGCGGATATAGGATGATTTTTAGCCTATTTTCTCACATTTACTTTAATTTTTATAAATACCCATAGTTTTTCATAAAAGTTATTAAATGATAACTATTATCTTTTAAGTGTAATTTATCATAGTGAAAATATTAAAATAAACGCCGTCTATAAAATTATTATAGACGGTGTTTAGTAATTGAATTATTTATAGAAGCATAAATATGCTGTTTGCTCAATGATTTTCACTTGGAATTTTTTGTTTGCTTCAACGATGAAAGTTTGCTTAGGTAGATATTCTTTAAATTCTGTTTCTCCAGGAAGTTTTGCCAAAATACTACCGCTAATTACAGTCATGTATTCTGTAGAAGAAGTGCCGAATTCATATTCGCCAATTTCCATAACGCCTACAGTTGCAGACCCTTCCTGATTTTTAAATGCAATAGAGACTACGTTCCCCTCGAAATATTCATTTGTTTTAAACATAATATAACCACTCCTATTTTTATTCATCATTAAATAAACTTATTACTTTCTTAATAAGTGGGGCAGTGTTTGCGAACCATATCAGCAATAATACTTTCCATTGAATATAAGCCTGGCATTTTGCCAATTAGATGCTTTGCTGCAAAGATAGCCCCTTGTCCAAAAGCGGCACGACTTATACTTGAGTGTGATAATCGAATTGTTTGATTTGGCATGCCGAAAATAACTTCGTGTCGACCGACGATACCACCAACTCGAATCGAGTTTATATGCTGAGATTCATCTAATTCTAAAGTTTGGGCAATTTTTTTTGCAGTTCCGGAGACTTCGGTCTTTCCTTTAAAATGTTCTTCAATAATTTCAATATCTGCATTAGGAATAATTTTTTTTAGCACATGTGAGGCTACCATTAAAAAAGTAACGCCAAGTGTAATATTGGGAGAATAAAGTACGGGTGTAATTTCTGAAAGTGATTTTAATAAAGATAGCTCTTCTGGCTGATAGTTAGAGACACCAGAAATTATAGCGATTCCTGATTTTGCAGCATTTTTGTAAGAATGGACGCCGTAATTGTGAGAAAAATCAACCAAGATGTCTACAGGGTTTTTTAAGAAAAAGTTATCGGATACATCTGAAATAGGGATTATTTTTCCTATATTAGTTTCATAACCTAAATCGCTGCTGGCAAATTTTGAGTGTTTTATTTTGTTTTTTCTCACTACCCATGAGAGTACAAAACGTGAATCTTTTAAAAATTCATCTGCTATTAATTTACCTGTTTTCCCAAAGCCCCAAATACCTACCTTGATTTTTTTCAATAGAACTCCTCCTTCTTTTTTTGCGCCGACGAGGTTAGCTGACGGATTCGGAAAGAAAGATAACTCCCCTAGCTGTATTATTACAGACATTCACCCCAATAGTGGTTCCCCCGCTTTTTAATAAAGTAGACTTGCTTCAAATGGAGCTTTACTCCCTCTGAAGCCTAGCCGACCTTATCCAGGAACTAATCTGCTCGCCTGTGTCCTGTTGGGTATAACTCCAACATATAGAAGGTTGGAGTCTGTAAAGGTGCGAACCAAAAGCTTTGATTTTGTGTGAATCGCTGATTTCGCTAGATGAGAGGATTAGTCATCGGATAAAATTAGGCGATATAATTTATTTTCACAGATTACAGGAATAATTATTTTGCCCGTTAGAAGAATATCCTTATAAAATATGAAAATAAAATAAATAGGAGAAATTATTTATAATTTCTCCTAAATTTATTGAAAGAATAAGAATCAAAATGTAAGTATATAAAATATAACAAAAGGCTATAATATAATATTTTAAGTATATAATAAAAATATCTTTTATGTCAAATAATTCAAATATTTGAAAGTGTATTAAATAATAACCTTTATTGACTAACTTAAATGGAAAGATTATACTTAAATAAATATAAGGAATTTGAGGTGAGAGGTATGGAGGCAATTTTGCTATCCAGATGGCAGTTTGCAATTACGACAGTATATCATTTCTTGTTTGTACCGCTTACATTGGGGCTATCGCTTTTTATCGCTTTGTTAGAAACTTTTTATGTGGCGACAGGTAAAGATGTATATCGGCGCATGACGAAGTTTTGGGGCAAGTTATTTTTGGTTAATTTCGCGATGGGCGTTGTGACAGGGATTGTACAAGAGTTTCACTTTGGTATGAATTGGGCAGAGTATTCAAGGTTCATGGGGGATATTTTTGGTGCGCCGCTGGCACTAGAAGCATTGACTGCATTTTTTCTTGAATCTACATTTTTAGGCTTGTGGATTTTTGGTTGGGACAGACTATCTAAGAAAGTGCATCTGGCTTGTATTTGGCTCGTTGCAATCGGCAGTAATTTATCTTCATTTTGGATTTTAGTTGCAAATTCATTCATGCAGAATCCTGTAGGATATGCATTGCAAAACGGGCGGGCAGAGATGACGGATTTCGTAGCACTTTTGACAAATCCGTATCTAGCAGGACAGTTTTTACATACCGTATTATCAGGGCTTGCAACGGCAGGTGTTTTTGTTGCATCCATTAGTGCATATCATTTATTAAAAAGAACATATTTAGATGTATTTAAGACTTCTTTTAAATTCAGTGTAGTATGGTCAATTGTTGGTTTATTAGCTGTGATGGGCAGTGGACATTTACAAGCACAATATTTAGGGCATTATCATCCAATGAAATTGGCATCGGTGGAAGCACTTTGGGAGACGGAAAATCCGGCACCATTTACGATATATACAACAATAGATGAAGTGAATCAGGAGAACAGGCAGCAACTTGCCATTCCAGGGATGCTGACTTTCATGGTTTATAATTCTTTTGATGGAGAGGTGCAGGGGTTAAAAGCGTTGCAGGCCAAAGCTGAACAAACTTATGGTGCTGGGAACTATATTCCTGATGTAGCCGGAATGTTTTGGAGTTTTAGAATCATGATTGCAGCGGGAATGATTTTGTTGGGAATTCTCTTTTTAAGTGGGTTCTTGTTTTTCTCTGGAAGATTAGAGCGGTATCCGATTGTATTAAGAGCGCTGTTATGTATGCTTCCATTGCCGTATATTGCAAACTCGACAGGTTGGTATATTACGGAGGGTGGCAGGCAGCCATGGATGGTTGTCGGCTTACAGAAAGTAGATCAAGCAATTTCGCAAAATATTACAGGAACTGAAGTTGCTATTTCCTTAATTGGGTTTACGTTAATTTATTCCGTTTTATTTGTTGCAGCAGCGTATTTAACGATGAAATTTATAAAAAAAGGACCTGAAAAAATTTCTGAAAATCAGAAAGGGGGCGGCTCCTTATGGATTTAACCGTTGTATGGTTTATTTTAATTACGGTTTTATTTGCTGGATTTTTTCTCCTTGAAGGGTTTGATTATGGTGTGGGGATGTTGTTGCCGTTCCTAGGGAAAGATGATATTGAGCGTCGGATGATTATCAATACGATTGGTCCGGTTTGGGATGGAAATGAAGTTTGGATGATTACGGCTGGTGGTGCATTGTTTGCGGCATTTCCACATGTATATGCAACGATGTTTAGCAGCTTTTACTTGGCATTGTTCCTAATGCTATTGGCATTGATTGGTCGTGGTGTAGCATTTGAATTCCGTAGTAAAGATGAAAGCCCTGTATGGCGCAACACTTGGGATTGGTTGATTTTTTTCGGCAGTGTAGTTCCGGCATTTTTATGGGGTGTAGCAGTAACAAATCTTTTGCAAGGCATTATGATAAACGAAAAGATGATTTATGTAGGTAGTTTTTTTGATTTATTATCGCCTTATACAATTTTAGGTGGACTTACCTTTGTCTTCGTTTTCTTATTCCACGGGGCGATGTTCCTTACGCTTAAGACGGAAGCATATCTTGTTTTACGCTCGCGTAATGTTGCTTTAAAGTGTGGTGCATTGGCAATTCTTTTATTTGTAGCGTGTATGATGATGACGTATACAAATACAGATTTATTTTCCAGTATGGCAGCAGGAAGCATCTTGACGATTGCGGCAGTAGTCTTTGTGATTGGCTACGGCTTGGCGTGGATGAAAAAGTACGGACTTGGATTTACTTGTGGTGCGTTGGCGATTATTTGTACGACGGTAGCTTTTTTCGTAGGGTTATTCCCACGCTTAATGGTGTCTAGTTTAAATCCTGATTGGAGTCTAACGATTTACAATGCAGCATCTACGCAGTATACTCTATCTATTATGACGATTGCTGCGATAGTTTTCGTACCAATTGTTCTTGTATATCAGGCTTGGACATATTGGGTATTTCGGAAACGTGTGACGGCGAAAAATTTGGAGTATTGATATGTTAGATGTACGATTGACAAAAGAAGTGAGAGATCAATACCAAAGAGGATTTTTTCTTGCTTTACTACAATTTTTACATTCTATCTGTATTGTTGGCGGAGCGTATTTTACCGCGTGGATTGTAGATGGGGTGTTTTTGAAGAGTCGGTCGGTAGAAGAAGCAGTACCGCAGTTTATGGTGCTGCTTCTCTTTCTATGTTTAAGGCCACTATGTATTTGGAGTATTGATGTGCTGGCAAAAAAAATTGCAGTGAGGGTAAAAAGCCGCTTACGCAAAGAACTTTCTCAAAGAATTTTTATAGCGGGCACAGTTACCTTAAATGGCGAAGAAAATGGTGCATTACTTCATCTACTGACAGAAAGTGTTGAATCAGTTGATGAATACTTTAGCAAATTTTTACCACAGTTGATTACAGTTGCAATTGCGCCTATTGTCATTATCAGTGTTGTTCTACCACTTGATTTATCTACGCTATTTTTATTTTGTATAACTGCACCGCTTATTCCGATTTTTATGATTCTTATCGGTAAAAGGGCAGAAAAAGCGAATCAGCGTCAGTGGAAAACGTTGTCGCATCTCAGTCAGCATTTCTTTGAGGTAATGAAGGGTCTCACTGTTTTAAAATTGTTCGGACGGAGCAAAGATCAAGAAGTGTTGGTACGGCGAAGTTCGGAAAACTTTCGTACGGCAACTATGTCTGTGCTTAGGGTGGCTTTTTTATCCGCGCTTGTTTTAGAAATGGTTGCAACTTTGAGCGTTGCACTTGTTGCGGTAACGGTTGGACTAAGACTTCTTTCCGGAGAAATAGATTTTTTACTGGCGTTTTTTCTACTACTTATTGCGCCAGAGTTTTACCAGCCACTTCGCCAATTTGGGAGTGCTTTTCATAGTGCGATTACGGCGGTTACAGCAGCCCAGCACATTTATCAAAGACTTGGCGAGGGTTTTGTAATGCGGGCAGAGCGTGGACAAAATTTTTGTGCGCAAAATGTTGCGATAGAGTTTCAGCAAGTAAAATTTGCTTATGAGAATAAGTCTGCATTTGCGTTAGATGACGTTTCACTTGACATTCCCGCGAATCAGCGAATTGCGATTGTGGGTACAAGTGGAGCCGGCAAGACGACGCTGATTCGGGCAATCTTAGGCTTTATTACGCCGCAAACTGGAGAAGTCCTTATCAATGGGCGAAATCTACAGAATTTAACGAAGCGAAGCTGGTTTAGCCATATCGCTTACGTTGGACAAAATCCACATATCTTTCAAGCGACGATTGGCGAAAATATCGCCCTGGCAAAGCGCGCATCGCTAGAAGAGATTAAGCAAGCTGCGAAACTAGCAAAAGCACATGACTTTATTATGCAGTTACCACAAGAGTATGAGACAAGAATCGGCGATGGTGGACAAAGTTTAAGTGGTGGACAAAAACGGCGACTTGCATTAGCTAGAGCCTTTTTGCAGGATGTGCCACTCGTTATTCTTGATGAACCGACAGCGGGAATTGATGTGAAGACAGAAATGGAACTTGAGGAGTCACTTGATGCACTGGGAACGAATCGGACACTGCTTTTTATCGCCCATAAATTAAAGCTTGCACAAAAAGCGGATAAAATCGTGGTTATGGAACAGGGAAGAATTTGTGAAATGGGGAGTCATGAGGAGCTTATTGCGCGCAATGGTACATATGCAGCTTTATATCAAGCCTATAAGGGGGCTTTACCATGAAGACATTTCTTCGATTATTACGCCTTATTTATCCTGTACGATGGCATATTGCTTTATCGCTATTTTTTGCTTGGGCTACAGTGATGAGCTCAGCGATGCTTATGGCATGTGCGGGCTATTTGATTGCAACAGCAGCCTTACATCCATTTATTTATGAATTATCTTTAGCGATTGTTGGCGTGCGTTTTTTTGGAATTTTACGAGCAGTGCTTCGGTATGCAGAACGGTGTTTTGCACACGATGCAACTTTTCGCATCATTACACAGCTTCGGGTTTGGTGTTATCAAAGATTAGAAGTACAGGCACCGGCAAAATTGCAGATATGGCAAACTGGTGCATTGTTTCATTTGCTTACTACCTCTATTGAACGGTTACAGGACTTTTATTTAAGAGTTATTTCCCCTCTAATTACAGCATTTTTAGTTTTGATTGCAGTAGGTGGAATCCTACTTTACTTTGCACCGCCGGCATTTTTTATTTTTGCTCTTGCCTTTTTGCTGATTGGCTTGGTAGTGCCGATGTGTGTTCGACAGTATAAGCGTTTGCATATGCAATCGTTATCTCCTGTGGAAGCTCGGCAAAAAAGTCTACTTTTAGATGGAATTGAAGGAATTGCAGAACTTACGATTGCGAACAAAGTAGAGTCTTATTTGATCAATCTTGAAGAAATGCAAAATCACTTGGCGAAGTTACAAGTTAAGGAGGCAAAAATTACGGCTTTAAATCATGCGATTGCTACGACAGTCGTAAATTTCGCATACTTCTTCGTACTTTTAGTGTTTTGTTATAGCGTTGCTGAGGGTGAGTTAAGTGGTGTTTGGCTCGTTGTCCTTTTACTCACGGTGCAAAGTAGTTTTGAAGCGGCAGTTCCGTTGCCGGCTGTTTGGCAATACGGAGCGTCTACATTGGCGGCGGCAAAATCAATTTTTTCTGTTGCGGATGCAGCGCATGAACCAAAATCGCCGATAGAAAAGCATTTACCTACAAAATCGCTTGATTTAGTGGTAAAAGAGGTATCTTTTCAGTATCAGCAGGAAGTACCGGTGCTAAAAAATCTATCTGTCATGATTCCTGCAGGGAAAAAGATTGCGATTGTTGGCGAAAGTGGTTCGGGGAAAAGTACCTTGGCAAATTTACTCTTAAAATTTTGGGAGTATGAGCAGGGTGAAATTACGTTGGGGGCAGTTTCGTATCGGGAAATGGAAGCGGAAGATGTGCGTAAATATTTTTGTGTAGTTACGCAGGAATCGCATATTTTTCATACGACTTTGCGTGAGAATTTTCTCATCGTCAAACCTGAGGCAACGGAACTAGAGATGGTTGAAGTGCTGAAAAAAGTCGGATTATTTGATTTTGTAAGCTCCCTAGCGGAGGGACTGGATTTTATCGTGGGGCAAAATGGGCAGAAGCTATCGGGCGGCGAAAGGCAACGCTTAATCTTAGCTAGAGCACTGCTAAAGCCAGCTCCGATTCTTTTACTAGATGAGCCGACGGTCAATCTGGATGCCAAAACCGCAGAGGTTTTTATGGATACGGTGCTAAGCAACACCAAAGAACAATCCTTAATTCTAATTACACATCAATTTGCCGGATTAGAAAAAATGGACGAAATTTTCGTCTTGGCAGATGGACGGATTGTTGAACATGGCAATTTTACAGAGTTGCTTACGCGCAAGCACCTTTTTTATCAGTTATGGCAATATCGGAATTATTAATAGAGGATTAAAGAAAAACTGCGCACAGGATGAAACAGTTCATTCTGTGCGCAGTTTTATAAGTTTACAAGTTCAAACTTGTGAATATGAAGACGTTTTTGTTGATTCAATTCCTCTATCGTTAAATCAATATTGCCGATGAATGGCAGGAAAGAATTCTTTCGCGAAAGATTTGTTTCGATCCCGAGCAGTATTCTTTGGTTAGGTTCAATGATGATTTCTAAAGGGGAATCAAAGCGTTGCCAACCTTCGCTCTTGGTATAGATTTTTAAATCGGCGGGCAACCCTGTCATGGTAATTTTTAAATGTAATGGGGCAGCGCTATTATTTTGAAAGGATTGTCTATCGCTAATTATACGGATTTGCCCACCTTGCAATACCTTTTTAGGAAATCCTAATGTTGCCAGGTTTATTGTTTCTGTTTGTGAATGCTTAGGCATGATTACTTTGAAGTGAAACGTTTCAGCGCGCTGACTTGTTGCATAGTAGCCAGCACAAATTGCAATGAGTATGCTGCAAAGAAAAATAAAGGCTTGCTTTTTGTAGCTCATTTTAAACGCTCTCCAAATGCATTAGAATTCTCATTCGAATGTTTATTGCGCTCCAAACAATAGTTTCCACAGATTGTGCCTGCCAGCACAATCCCACTGATACAGGCACCAGTGCAACTCCCGCAAGTTCCAGTGCAACTGCCTGAAAAAATAGTGAGACTCGCAAAGATTGGTGTGATGGCATACTTACTTATTTTTTGTTGCATAAATTCACTTCCTGATGTTTAAGACTCTTTTTTTCTGTAGTATAGGAAATTGCCTTTACAGGGCAACTTTCTATACATTGTTTACAGGTAATACAATGATGCGCATGGTGATGGAGCATATTTTTTTGTACCTGGAGTGCGCCCATTGGACATTGATCTATGCATTTACCGCATTGAATGCAATGTGAATGGTTAATTTTAAGACGCAATACAAAAGGAAATTTAGAGCCGAGCCAATGAATGAGATTTTGTGCTGCGCCGACAGGACAAATAAAATTACAGAAGCCACGTCCTCCTCTGGTAAATAAGCCAAACAAACCGAGCCAGAGAACAGCAGTGAAAAGAACAGAAGAGGATAAAACGGTTCTTTCCCCCATAAAGACGTAAAAAATACCTGCCTCTATTAAGCGATAATTACAATATGCACAAGCTAAATACCCACCAATAAATGGGGATAATAGAAAACCAATGAATATTCCATACCGGACTGGTACTGGATCAATATAGCGCGTCCAATTGATTTGAAATTTATGAGGGATAAGATGGCTTAAATATTCGCCTAGCGCACCTGCAATACATAGACGACCGCAAAAAAATGGCCCAAGGAGAAATGCGGAAGAGATGAATAAAAACATTGTAATTGTTTCTATTGTAAACTGGTCAAAAATTCGACCGCGCCAAATATGTTCAAGGGGAATACGCAAACAAAAATCATGAATATCTGCATAATTTTTTTTACCCAATAGATAAAATATAAATTTTTGATAAAGTGCAAACGGAGCATAAAAAAGAACGAGTCCAATTAGATAGCCGATAAACCTTTTCATTTTAAACATCACTATGCTTTTATATTTAGAAGGAATAGTTGACGCTCAACGTATAGGTTCTTCCGCTTGTTGCTTCGCTTGCATAGAATTTACGGTCTAATAAATTTTGAATTCCAAACTGTAAGTTGATTTGATCTGTTGCTTTGTAGTTTAGATAAGTATTCATTAGGAAGAAGGCATCTTCTGAACCATATTCCCCTGTATCAGCATCGGGGCTTTGTCTTTCACTGACATATTGCGCGTCAAGTCCCCAATTCGCTTTACCGTAGGTATAATCTACTCCCGCATGTAATAAATGTCTTGGAATATCCCAATTGCGGGTGGTTTGGTCGTTTGATTCGTTTTCGCCGCGTTCGTAAGTGTAATTAAAATAAGAAGACCAATTGTCATTTAGTTTGTGTTTTAATTCAAGTTCAACACCTTTAGCTGTGGCGTTATCAAGATTATAATAAGCCTTGACACCATTTTTTGTAGCTAAGGCAATTTTATCTTTAGTTTTTACATGGAAGAGTGTAACTCCCAAGGAAGTATTATCGTCTAAGTCTCGTTTCATGCCAAGTTCAAATGTATTTGAAGTTTCTGGCTCTAAATCTGGGTTTGCTTGTACGCTTGACATTGAAGTGCCGGCACGGCGATATAGTTTGTAAATGCTTGGTGGGTTGAAGGAATGTCCATAGCTTGTGAAATAAGTGGTTCTATCGTCAGCCGTGTATTCAAAAGCAATTTTTGGACTTACTTCACTAAATGATTTACTAGGGAAATCCTGCCTGCTATTGCCTGAAGCAAGATAAGAGTAGCCCCCTTCTTTTTTATATTGATCAAAACGCACGCCCGTATATACTTTCCACTGCTCAGACAAAGTGTATTGATCTTGGGCGAAAAGAGCAAAGGTATGGGTCGAGCCACTATTGATGCTGGAAAGCGAAGAAATAGAATTCCAATCGTTCCAATTGGTCAAGCTGTAAGAGGTATAAGTCATTTTTTCTTTCATCCAAGCGAAGCCAGCAATCACATTATGCTTATCGAATTCCCATGTTTTTTGGAAATCAAAATTATAATTTTTGCTTGGATAACTTGCCAAACTACCTTTTCCATCCCAATCAGTAGAGGTGGCGGATGAATCGGCAGAGCTATAGCCTTCTTTCTTCAAATCAGTCATACCAATGCCAATTTTAATTTGATTTTCATCATCACGGTAGTTTATTTTATGTATATCTTGTTCGCGTTCGCCAATATAACCAAGGTAGTCAGAAGGCTTAATGGTGACATATTTACCATCTTGTGTAAGGATCGTTCCTTTAAATATCTGATTCCCAGCGCTATCGTAAATATAGCTAAAAGGATTGTTATAAGCGTAATTATAATTATTGTGGGTATAAGAGTATTTTACTGAACGATTATCGTCGATATCGTAGGTGAAGTCGACAAAATAATCTTCACTGATTTTCGATTTTTCGCCGCGACCGCCAATCACATATTGTCCGCTTCCTAACATTGGAAGGTCAGCGGTTGCAGAGGAAGAACCAGTAGTCTTTCCAGAGACCGTTTTATAATAACCGCGATATCCTTGCGTAGAGCGCTTTTGATAACCGATGTTAAAAGAAAGATCGTCATTGACTGCACCATCTATGCTTATGCCGCGATTCCATGTATTGTTACTGCCAAAAGATACGTTCATATCAACGTTCGTTTCTCCGGTGGATTCTTTGGGAATAATATTGATAACACCGGCAACAGCATGACCACCATAGAGTGATGATCCAGCACCTCTAACGATTTCGATGCGTTCGATTTTATTTAGCGGAATGGAATCCCAGGCGATACTACCGTCAAAAGCGGAATTAATTTGTTGACCGTCATATAAAACAAGAATATCTTGACCGCTAAATCCACGTAGTGATAAGCCGTTTTTCGTTTCCGCCGTTGGTGATAAATAAAAACCAACTTCGTTTTGCAGTGCCTCGCGTACGCTAAAAATTTGTTTCTTTTCTAAATCTTTGGCAGTAATTACAGTAACATTTGCCGGAACATTTTTTATGCTTTCGCTTGTTCGTGTTGCTGTAACAATCACAGTATCTAATGCATATTCATCCAATTCCTCTGTTGGTGCAGCTTGTACTGTCGTAGATAATGCAAGTGCTGTTAAAATCATAATCGCTATGTTTTTCTTTCTCATTTGGAAATCTCCTTATGTTGTTAATTTTGCCTCTTACCGTAGAAAATAACGAAATATTAAGAGGGCAAAACAGCGAAAGAATAGATGCTAATGAATAAAAAACTCCTTCTGCGTAAAGCCACAGAAGAAGTTATATTTTTAAACAGCAAAAATACTGCCCTAAAAATTCCCTCCCTATCGCTCGTAGGTCAACGGTAATTGTTAAGCAGGCAGTTCTCCTGGCTCTAGTTCATCGCTTATCCAAGCCTTCCCAAAGCTGCGCTTCAGTGACATCATATGGATTTGCTCCCTATTACAGTGGCGGGACCGCATCGGTATTGCACCGATTTCCCTATTAAGCCCTAAACGGGCACCTTGCTCCTAAATATTCGATTGTTAAATACAATTGCATATTATATCATAAATAATCATAATGTCTAGTGAAAAATAGAATTTTTGCAGTTTATGCAGTAATCTATATCCATAAAAAATGCTTGGAGGGGTATAGATGAAAAATCTTTTTTGCTAAAAGTTGTAGTAGATATTTGTATGTTTACTTTGTTTCCGATAACGGCGTATGCGGGAATAATGATTGAGATTGATGGTATTAAAGCGTATTTGCCAAGCGATGTATTGTAATAACTTTGCGATTTTATCAGCTTGGGGCAGGAAAAGCAAAGGTTGCATAAGAGAGACAAATTTTCACTATGGAAATAAATGTTTAGTAAATAAATTCTAGAGGAAAATAGTTAGGGAAGAACGAAGTGTAATTAAAGTAGCAAAATTTATTTTAATGGAGGATTCGATGTCAGAACGATTGACTTTGCATGATGTACTTAGGGAATATGGAGTTCCTTTGATTCGCTTGGATGTGACTGCGGGCCAAGAGGAAACGTTGGCGCTAAGAGAACGATTAATGGCGATTCGTAATGTGAGTGGAGGAAAAGAACAAGGATACTTGGAAGTGAACTGTTCTTTTTATATTGATGTTCACGATATTGATCGTTATTTGTCAGGTGAATTACCAACATTATCAGAAATTTATGCATTTCCAGAAGATATTAAAGCGCATCAGGAGGAATAAGATGAAATTTTGTAGAGTATTTGCTATTTTGTTGTTATGTTTTTTTAGTGTTTATACAGTGAGTTATGCAGCGATTGGTGGGAGTAAAATAAAAATGTCTGCACCAAAAACTACGCAAAAAGCACCAGTGAATAAAACTCAGCCACAAAAGGATGGCTATAAAGAATCAGCGCCAGCAAACAGTTATAGTGATAAAGCACCTGCGGCAAACTCGAAAGCGCAAAGCAGTGCAGTAAATAGCGCTGCAACGAAATCAGCTTCACCATTTGGTGGAATGATGCGTAATATAGGGATATTCGCCGGTGGTATGATGCTCGGCAGCATATTAGGAAGCATGTTTGGCATGAATGGTTTTATGTCAGATATTATGGGCTTGATGCTCAATGTACTTATTTTTGGTGGCGTAATTTTGTTAGGAAAAACACTTTGGGATAAGTTTAAAAGCAGAAAAAATGAAGACGAGAATGTATATAATCGCCGTCGTTAAAAAATAAGATAAGGGCTGTTGCCTGCGAAAAAATTTTCGTTAGCGCAATAGCCCTTTTGTCGTATATTGATAAAACAAAATTTAAATAAAGAATATGGACTATCATTCATGTTAAGTGTCAGTTTTGATGGAATTTTTACGTAGATAAATAGATAAATACACGCGGGATTTAACTGTAATTGGCTAAATTAATGGAATTATCTGAGAAATAATGTAGTATTTTGATAAAAATAAAAGGGAAAATTCCAAATTTATGATAAAATGGTTAAGAGGTGATAAAATAGTGAAAGAAAATCAAAACGTAGCTATAAATTATTTGTTGTTATCGAAATTATTTTTTATCGGGTTGTTAATTACTCAATTTTTTATTATATCTACAATTATTGAAAAACGAGTATTTGAAAATGAAAAATATCTTGAAATGCTCGTTTATGGAATGATCCTTTTGGGAACTTTCATTAAGTTGTTTTTGGGGAAAATATATATTCTTTTTATAAATAATCGGTTTGATTTATTTGCTATTTTATTTTTAGGTGTTTTTTTCGGCTATTCCTTTAATGAGATAAGTTTTAATTTGTTTAGTAAAATAAATGCGTTATCTGATTTAAAATTGGTAGCTTTGCTATCAATTCCCGTAATGTTATTTGTATTATTTGAGTTAAGAAAAAATCGCTATTATGATAACAAAGATGCAATGAAATCAGCTTTTATCAGTGATCGGGAAGTTCAGAAAATAGCGGATGATAAGTTTGAAATGGCAGATGAAGCGAATAGGTTTGCTGAGCGAGTTTATAATTTTGGAGCATCGGATAGTTTGGTTTTTGGTATTGATGCTCCATGGGGAACGGGAAAAACAACATTTGTTAACTTATGCAAAACGTATTGGTGGAAAAATCATGAGAAGAAGATGATTGTGTATTCGTTTAATCCTTTGCAGTATAAAAATAAAGAAAATTTATTAGAAAGGTTTATGGAGGGATTAATTAGAGAAATTAATAAGAAAACATTTGCTCCGGAGCTTGAATTCTTAATTTCAAGATACGCACGTTTTATAAAAGAGTCTAAATTTTCATTTTCATTTTTTGGTTTAGGTTTAGGACTTCCGCAGTCAAGTGAATCTATTGAAGATGCTTTTTCTCAACTTGAAGGGTTTTTAGCGGATTTTGACAAAAAGATTATTGTTATCATTGATGATTTAGACCGATTGGACTTTGCTACAATAAAAGAGGTTTTATGTATGGCTAAGAAAGCATTTATGTTACCTAATCTTTCTTATATATTGTGTTATGATACAGAAAATATTATTGCATTAGACAAAATGAATTCAGACCCAGATAAAATTATTGAGTTTTTAGAAAAATTCATAAATGTTAAAATGAATCTTTATTTAGATAATAAATTATTAGTGCAAAATTTTACAGAAAGACCAGAAGCATATTTTCCGGAGAAAGAAAGAGAAAGTTCTCAATTTGTAAAAAATGCGATAATCGGGCTAAAAGAAATTTTTGGATCGAATGAATTCCATGCGTATTTACCATTCGTTAGCGATTCCAGAAAGATTAAGATGCTTGTCAATACAATTATACTACTGGGGATAGATAAAACTGATTTTGAAAATTGTGATATCAATAATGAGGATCTTATTCACTTGTTACTTATTTATATTAACTATCCTAGCGCGTTTAGAAAGATCTATAATAGTGAAACTAGCGGAAGAAAAGGATTTTTTTCTGTGATTATTAATTCAAAGCAGGCGGAGAAAGGGATGAAATATGTTCATTCCGAACAATATGAAAAATATTTAGCTAGTGTTAATGATAACCAAAAGTTTCTTTTGAATAAAATTTTTAATAGAGAGGATATCGTAGGAAAATCTGATCAAGATATTTTAAGTGAAAAAAGGGATTCGTATGCGTGTTTTAATAAATCAACTCCTCCACGGGAAGAGGGAAATTTAGAAAGATATTTAAAACTTATTACTAAAATGGTTTACCCAGAGAAAACAAAACAAAATGCATTTTATAATAAGATAAAAACAGACTTTTCCCAAGGAAAATCATTGAATGATATTTTTAATGGCACAGACTTTTTACATAACGAATCTGTCATTTTCAATTTTTGGGAAAATTTAAAACATACTAGTTGGAGTAATTTTAAGCCAATAAAGTGGCGAGAAATTAGTACTTACGTGCTTGAAAATATAGATAAATATTCATTAGTCAGTGGAAATAATATGGTAGATTTACGAAATTATCTACCTAATTATCTTGTGGAGTACTTAACTAAAGAGATTAATTGTAGTAAAAACTGTTGGGAGGATGTTGAAGCATGGATATTGGGGAAAGACATCCATGAGGGGAAAGGCATATTAATGACTCTGGGCAAGAGAGAAATACTGGGGTTACATGATTTGTTGAAGTTTAGATGGTGTTGTTATTTGCAGGGAGAACCTGATTTAATACATACATTAGCAAATTATAAAAAGTTAGCAAGTGGTGAAAAGCAACAAAAAGAGGATATTCAAAAGATAGCAATTCAAGAAATGCGCGAAATTTCACAAGTTGTGTTTCAGATTTTTAAATCTGAATTTCTTGATAAGAGAAAAAACTTTTTTGTTGAAGTTGATAAATTGCACAATAAAGATTTCATATCAACATATTTTGCTCAAGAAAATGATAGTGAGATATTAAACGAAGTGATTTTAAAAGTTAAAGCTAACATGAAAAACTTTATTGTTCGACAATTGGGGAATTCATCTAGTTCTCAAGGGATTGGCAGTGGCTGTGGATATTATGATATGGAGGGCAATGAAGATAAAAAGGGAATAAATCTTGAATTTAATAAATATCTTTTTGAGATTTGTTTTAACCCTGAAAAAAATGAGAATAATTATGCAAATTTTTTAGATTGTTTACTCTGGGATAGTTTCCAAAATAATGAAGGGAAACCTGAGCTTAGTCTTGATGATATTACAGCTTATTTAAGCAAAGAGAAGTTACTTGATTATTGGGAGGAGTATGGTGAGCGGATAAAATCTAAAAATTTTGAAGCAAGAAAGTGTTTCACCCGTAATTATACGTTAGTAGATTTTGACTGCTTATATGATATTTTTGCGAAATTAGATGAATTTTGTGAAGTGGAAAATGACTCCATAAATTAATAAAGGGTTGATAATACGAGGCTAGAAGATCATTGACTCATAAAAAGGGGAGGGAAACGTGATGGATAAAAATAAAGTGTTTGTATTAAAGCAGCAGTTTGATATGACGATTCAGCTTGAAGAAGCAGATGAAGTTGAATTTTGGTATGCCCGTGATTTAATGAAACTATTAGGGTATGCGAGATGGGAAAATTTTGAGACAGCAATTAAACGTGCTGTGGAATCTTGTGAAAATACAGATATAATTGTTGAAAACCATTTTCGTGACGTCACGAAAATGGTTCCTTTGGGTAGTAATGCGAAAAGACCAATAAAAGATTACATGTTGACGCGATATGCATGTTATTTAATTGCACAAAATGGTGATCCCGCAAAACCAGAAATTGCTTTTGCACAAAGTTATTTTTTAACTCAGACACGAAAACAAGAATTAATTGAAGAACGCATACAATATATTGAACGGGCAGAAGCAAGAGGGCGGCTAAAAGAATCGGAAAAACGTCTTTCACAAAATATTTATGAACGTGGTGTTGATGATAAAGGGTTTGGACGTATTCGATCTAAAGGGGATACGGCACTTTTTGGTGGTTATAATACTGCGGATATGAAGGCTAAATTGGGAATGAAAGAAAATTGCCCTTTGGCAGATTTTTTGCCGACATTGACGATTGCCGCGAAAAATTTAGCGACAGAAATGACAAATTATCGAGTTGAAGAAGAAGATATGCAAGGAGAAAGAGCAATTACAGTAGAACATGTGCAAAATAATCGATCAGTACGTCAAATGTTAGGTGAACGCGGCATTCAGCCAGAAAATCTACCTCCTTCTGAAGATTTTAAAAAATTGGAACGTCGTGTTAAAAGACAAGAAAAACAACTTGCTAGTAAGTCAGTGATACTTCCAATAGAAGAAGACTAAAAGTAAGCGGCCGGGTTGCATGAAATAGATATTTTATTTTACTTGCTTCATTAAATTTTTTAGAGGAAGCAGTTTAAACAAAAATAAAGTAATCATAAGCTCTGGCAATAGATAGCTGGCATTAAAAAGAAAAGCGTAAAGGTAGGGCGAAGTTCCTTCTGGTGCATAAGAGGCAAAAAAGACAATACCAGAGATGAAATGACAAATAAAACGCCCCAGCACAGCAATAGTAGTACCAAGAAAAATGCGAGTAGGGAAATATCCTGCTAGACCAATCGCCATATAAGGAAGCGGATAGTCAAATAATACCTGTACAGGATGTAGAATATAAGGATTAAAGAGAAGGTTAATTACGCCATAAAGGAATCCGGTGAGGAATCCAATTCCCGGCCCATAGCAAAATGAGAGAAATAAAAGTGGCACCATCGAGCCAAGCGTGATACTGCCTCCCTGAGGCATATGATAAATTCGGATTTGATGTAAAATAAAGGCGAGAGAAATCATAAGGCCCATATGGGTAATTAATTTTGGCGTTAATTGTATCTTTTTTACGCGAAAAAGAGCAAAAAGTAATATGGCAATGCCTAACAAGGCGAAAATACTCGTTGGATGGGAAGCAAGCTCAAAAAAATTTTTAAACAAAAGAACATCTCCTTACATTTCAAATATAAAGCAATCGTTGAGTTCAGAATCAACTAGTATCTAGCATACTACGGGGGAAATTTTTTTGCAATTTAGCATAAAAATTACCGGTTATGCTGTTGTTTTTAAAGAAAGGATTGAATTGGGATTAAATAGGTGTTATGCTGGAATGGAGTAAGGTGACGTTTATATAATTAATAGGGAGAGATCGTAGATGAAAAAAATAATTTTTGGAATTTTTATTGTTCTTGGGTTATTGCTTAATTTTTCAACTGAACGGGAAGTTTTTGCGGCGCAGCAACCAAATAATATGGATGAGAAGCAATACCTAATGGATTTACATAAGGATTTTTATGCTGAAAATTTAACCGCGCATATTTTAATTAATGCAGAGACTCCAATGGGAAATCTGAATTTTGATATGAATGTTATTGGAAAGAGCTCGGAACCAATTGTATATAAAGTTACGAATAAAATGACATTTCAAATGCTTGGTCAAACAGCAAATGAAGTTCAGGTGATGCAGTATGCTCAACAAAAGGGAAATGATCTGGAAGTGTATACGTTAGACAATAAAAAATGGTACAAACAAAAATTTAAAAATTTTAAAGGAACGTCATCGGAAAAAGAGCTTATGGAGATGCAACTGGCTCTAATTAAATCAGTAACGATTCAATATGAAACGGAAGATTCGTTAGATGCCGAATATATTTTCGATTTTTCCCCAATTGGTGAATTCATTGAAAGTTCATTATCAGAGGATAAGGACGTATTTAAAAATGAAGCAGATAAAAAACAATTTATTAGTGTTTGTAAAACCGTAATGAATCAAATAGGTGAAATGCCATATAAGGAGCACATTGATAAAAAGAACAAATCTATTACTACAACGTTAGATTTTTCTGACACAGTAAGAAGATCGGCAGATGCAATTATGGATCAGTTCCCAGAAATGAAATTAAGAGACAGAGTTGCAGTTAAACAATTTTTAGATGCCTCTACAATCAAAATGAATACTGAAATAAAACCTATGGATGGTAATGAAGAAATAAAAGTACCTGAAGAAGTGATAAAAACTGCAGAAGAGGTAAAATTAGGTAAAGTAAAAAAATAAAAAGAGAATAAAACGATAAGGCTACCTCAAAAGGAAATGTTTCCATCTGAGGTAGTCTTCTTTTTTATTAGATCAAGACGGATTACTTAGAAAGTAAAAGAGTACGGTCGAACAAAAATAAAAAAGGTATATTAACTAGGCGTTAATATAAAATAATATAATGAAAGGTGTTACTTTATATTGGGGCATAAACCAAAGAATGAGGTAGAAAGATGAAAAAGTTTATACAGTTGATATTAGTTAGCTTAGTAATAATTGTCGCTACACAGATAATCGGATGTGCAAAAGAAGAAGTTAATCGAAATGCTGCTAAGCGTGATGTAAGAGCAGTTTGGATTAGCACGGTTTTTAATTTGGATTGGCCGTCAACGAAAGGGGATATAAATGCGCAAAAGAAAGAATTTATAAAGATTTTGGATGATGTTAGCTCACTTGGCTTTAATACGGTAATTGTACAAGTAAGACCAAAAGGAGATGCGTTATATCAATCGAAGATGAATCCATGGTCAGAGGTTCTTACCGGTATACAGGGACAAGATCCAGGTTATGATCCGTTAGAATTTATGATAAAAGAAGCGCATAAAAGAAACCTTGAAATTCATGCGTGGCTAAATCCTTATCGAGTGACGAGTTTGCCTGCGGAAAATGATCAATTAGCACCTAATAACTTTGCTGTGCAGCATCCGCAATGGGTAATCGAATACGATAATAAACTCTACTATAATCCTGGAATTCCTGAAGTAAGACATTATATTGTAGATACTGTAAAAGAAATTGTAGAAAACTATGATATAGATGGTATACATTTTGATGATTATTTTTATCCAAAAAAAAATATTGATGATAAGATTGCCTATGAGCAGTATGGCGAAGGAAAATCATTGGAAGCTTTTCGTATAGACAGTGTCAATCAATTAGTTGCAGAAGTAAATCAAGCGATAAAACAAATAAAGCCTGAGGTTAAATTTGGCATTAGCCCGGCAGGAATATGGAAAAATAAAAGCAATGATGAAACTGGATCGGATACGGAAGGATATGAAAGCTATTATGAAATTTTTTGTGACACGCGAACATGGATACAGAATGAATGGATTGATTATGTAGTACCTCAGGTATATTGGACAACCGATAATAAAAACTCCAATTATGTTACTGTTGTAGAATGGTGGAACAATGAAGTAAAGGGAAAGAAAACACAGTTATACATTGGTGAAGGTATTTATAAGGATGAAATTGTCGCAGAACTTGCAGAGCAAATAAAGGTAAATGAAAAATATGATAACGTAAAGGGGAGTGTATATTTTACTTATAGTGATATAAGTAATAATAGAAATGGAGTTAGAGAAACATTAAAAGAACTCTATCGCCTTCCGGCAATTCCTTATTCTATGCCGTGGCTTAATGATAAAAAACCAAAGCCAGTGGAAGTAGCAATAAACGATAATGGGACAAGTAAAGCAATTACTATCTTTAATAATTATCAAGATGCAAAATATTATTTAATTTATCGATTTAATCAAGAGGAAAAGATGGACTTAACGAATCCTGCGAAAATAATTGCTAAAGTAAGAAATAATGAAGGGGAATATGAAGAATATGTAGATAATAAAGACGGGGATTTTTATTATGCAATAACAGCTTTAAATAGAAATCATATTGAAAGCAACCCCACGGTCAAGTTGAAAAATTAATAGAAAAGTTATAGGAGAAGAGGACATTGCATTAATTAAGTCGTGTGATGTCCTCTTTTCGCTTAAAATTTATTTTTAATTTAGATTTTTGGAGCTTTTAGTTTGTTTTTTACATAATGTCTAACGCAAAGGCGAACTTTTGTGGTAATCTATAATTATATGGATATAGGGAGAGATGAATGGATGTCTATTGGTTATACATATGTAAGTGAGGAAGAATGTCCGATTTGTTGTTATTCTATGCCTGTAACAAAGTTACGTTCTAGAATGATAAAAATAAAACAAGATAGCGATTTTTGTGCGTATTATAAGGATTTTAATCCTTATTATTATACGATTTGGATTTGCCCGCATTGTGGTTATGCCTCAGATACTAATCATTTTAAAGATATAAAAGAGCGGGAAAAAGACAGAGTTGCCGAATTTTTAATGGCGCGCCAGATTCGCATTCCGCATACTGAATTCAGAACGCGGGAACAGGCGATCACCGCTTTTAAATTGGCGATTTATATAGCGGACTTAGCAAAAGCTCCAGCGAGCCGAATGGCTGGGTTATATTTAAAATTGGCATGGCTCTATCGAGAGGCTGAAGATAAAGAAAATGAAAATCAATTGTTAGAATTAGCATTAAAATCCTATGATCGTGCCTTAATAACAGAGCGTTTTCCTATTGGAAGTTTGACAGATAATGCGGTAATTTACCTTATTGGCGATTTGCATAGAAGACTTGGTGAAATCGAGAAGGCTACGCAGTATCTAAGCAGGATTATTGGAGACAAAACAGCCCGCAGTGAATATAAGATTTATAAACTGGCGCGCGATGTTTGGCAGGATATGAGAGACGAAAAGGGATAGAGTATTAACCAAAATAAGTAAATGGAATAAAAAGTATGATTGCGGTATAATATAGTGTACGTTTAATCATTACACTATAAATATAGAGGTGAAGAACATGGATATGCCAGTTGATTTACCTTCATCATGGATAAGTCAAATTGATTTAAGTGCTATATCAGGTAAAGTAGCTGATTTTACACCCGTAATTAAGGTAATAAAAGATACTTGGAATAAACAAACATTAGAAGGACTAAGGGAAGGAAAAGTAGTTGTATCAGATGAATTGCTCAATGAATCTCTAGCTCGAAGTATTGAGAATAATGAAAATATATCTGATTTACAAGTGACTTCCATTGGCGATAAAAAAATAAAAATTAAGGCGAATACTGTTCATCTCGGCAGAGTGGAAATGACTTGCCGCATTGATCGATTTGAACATAATAAAGATAATTCAACTGTCCAATTTACAGTGGTGAAAAAGAAATTACCCGATAAAGGATTTTTATCATTTTTTGTCTCGCAGTTTAGTTTATCTATGATGGAGAATTTTGTTGGGAAAATGGATTTGGGCGAAGAAATCCCGATGCAGATAAAAGGCAATACAGTAACGCTTGATTTAAAGAATGTATTGGCTGGGTCTGATTTTGGGAAAACCGAATTATATGGGTACAAGCTGATTGATACGATAGAAATCCAAGAAGCCGTGCCCCAAGAGGGTTATATAGAATTTAAGACTTCTCTAAATATGCCTGAATCTGTGGAAAATTCAATAAAGAATATTTTAAAATAATGCAATAAGGAGGGATTTTTTTGAGGAAAAGCTTTACAAAAATCTTAATGGTGGCTGCCTGTTGTCTAGGCATCATGATGCCAGATGCACTTGCAAACGGGAAAATTCTTTTTGTACCACACGATAATCGTCCGATTTCATTTGAGCAAACATCAGATACTGTAAAAATGACGGAGATAGAAATCGTAAATGCACCAAATGAATTTGTCGGTAATCGCGAAATGCTGGGTAAGCCGGATGAATTATGGCAATGGGTTTTTGAAAATGCTAAAGGTGCCGATGCAGTTGTGTTATCTTCGGATGCATTACTCTATGGGAGTTTAGTCGGTTCGAGAAAACATAATATCGACGAAACTGTGATTTTAAATCGAGTAGATAATTTCACAAAATTGAAACAAGAAAATCCGAATCTTGAGATTTATGCTTTTGGATCCATTATGCGTACGCCGCGTGCATCTGGCAGTGAAGAGCCAGAATATTATGCAAAGTATGGACCAAGCATTTTTCAATACACGGCATTGCTAGATAAAAAAGAATGTGTAGGGCTATCTCGTAAAGAAACGAAAGAACTGGCTAAATTAGAAAAATCTATTCCACAAGATGCTATAGAGGATTGGATGGCAAGACGTTCTAAAAACTTTGCCGCTAACTCAAAAATGATACATTTAACAAAAGATGGTGTTTTTCGCTATTTAGCACTAGGAAGAGATGATAATGCACCATTTTCACAAACCCATAAAGAAAGTCGTCAATTAGATGCATTAGCACAAGGCTTGTCTATTAGTCAATTTCAAACTTTATCAGGTATTGATGAAATGGCAATGGTTATGTTGACGAGAGCGATTAATGATGAAACCTGGAATGTTCCATTGGTAGCTGTTCGTTACGCAGACGGTGTAGGAGGAGCGACTATACCAACTTATTCTGATGAAGCAATTGAGACTTCTATTCATTCACATTTATTCGCTGCAGGAGCGATTCCGGTCTTAACGCCTGATCGTGCTGATTTAGTCTTAATGGTGAACACCAATGTGGATGGCAAAACAGGAGAAGCGAATTTTCCAACGAATACTGTACAGCCAAAATCAAATACAGAAAGCTTTGTTCAAGAGGTGAAAGAGTATTTGAGTGCAGGCTATCCAGTAGCGATTGCAGATATTGCTTATGCAAACGGTGCAGACAATTCTTTGATGGCAGCGCTTGAAGAAGAAGAATTACTCGATAAAATTGTTGCATATTCAGGTTGGAATACAGCAAATAACAGTGCAGGCTTTGTGATTGGGCAAGGAATTCTCAGTGATAAAATGACACTTGAGGGACGCCATCGCTTATTGGCTGTTCGTCTGCTTGATGATTGGGCATATCAAGCGAATATAAGACAAGTCCTTGCAGGCGAAATTGCGACTATGCAGGGTGGTAACTATAGCAAATTAGACGAAATTCAAGGCTTTGTAACAAAGCGCGCAAATGAAGAAATGAACGCATTTGCGAAAGAGCATTTAAAAGATTTCTCAATAAAAAAAGTAAATGTCGATTTCCCTTGGAATCGCATGTTCGAAGCTGGGGTAGAAGTAGAATAAAATATCTGAAAAAATGGTGTTGCTGAAAAAGCAACACCATTTTTGTATGTTTAGAATAAGCGGTAATTGATTTCTTTTACCTATATATCGTTTATTTAAACATGAATAAATAAAAACAAGATAAAAAGTTAGTACATTAGTCCTTTTTAGACAAAATTTTCAATATAGAAACTATATAATGACTAAGGGAATATAAGCTAATTTATCATATAGAAGGGATTTTGGTAATGAAAAATAAAATCTGTAGAATTTTGGCGATTGGTGTGCCAAGTTTGCTATTGGCGAATGTGGTGTTGGCGGCACCATCATCAGAAGATGTAGCAAAACAAGCAGCGGTGCTAAAACAGCAAGAAAGCCGTATGTCAGAAAAACAAGCGCAAGCTGATGCTCAAAGGCGTACCTCGAAGGATTTTATCAGCCTACAAGAGGGGCAAGAAAATCTAGCGAAAATTCAATTGCCAGAAGAAACGCCGAGTTTTTTTATTGAGCATATGGAACTAAAAGGAGAATATGCTGAAAAATTCTATTGGGCACAAGAATATCTCAATCAATATGCAAATCAACGCATTGGCGTACAAGGAATCAATTTACTTATTGCGAAACTAAACGAAGCGTTTGTAGATAAAGGATATGTTACGACAAGGGTATTTGTCTCAGAACAGGATTTATCTACAGGAAAGCTTATCTTATCTTTGCAAGCAGGAACCATTGGGAAAATTTATTTCAAACCAGAAACTTGGGGAACTTGGGTCAATGCTTTCCCCGTTCATCATGGAGATGTACTCAACATTCGAGATATCGAACAAGGTTTAGAACAAATGAAGCGATTAGCCTCGCAAGATGTTGATATCAGTATTGAACCGGGCGAAAAGGATGGTGAAAGCAATATCGCCTTAAAAGTTTCGCGGAGTAAAAACTGGCACGGCGTTTTATCCTTTGACGACTCAGGCGCAAAGGACACAGGAAAGCTACAAGCGACTACCTCTTTATCGTTAGATAATTTATTTTCAATCAATGACTTATTTTATCTGTCCTTTGGCAAAGATGCCAATTCAGAAGATACGAGAAAAGGAACAAAATCACATAGCTTATATTACTCGCTTCCGTTAGGAAAAGAGACGCTTACACTGAGTCAATCGGATTATGAATATCATCAAACAGTAGAAACCGCTTTACTTCCCTTTTTATCCTCGGGGAAGATGACCAATACACAGATTCGGGTAAATCATAATTATTATCGTGATCAGACACGAAAAAGCGATATTGAAATTGGCGTTGTACAGAAAAAACGGCGAAGCTATATCGACGGAACAGAAATTGGTGTGCAACGTCAAAAGACGACAGCGCTAGAGCTTGGGGTTTTGCAAAGGCAATACTTTGGTGAAAGCGTAATGGATTTGGCAATGTACTATCGAAAAGGCGTGCCGTGGTTTAGTGCACAGCCAGGTATTACTGATGGGATGTACGAACAGCCAACAACACGATACAGCATGTATACGATGGATTTTAATTTTGCTACACCATTAAAATTTGGCAATGCAAAAGGCAAATATAATCTTAACATTCGTGGACAAAGCACGAAAGATTATTTATACAGTTCAGAATTTTTTAGCATTGGTGGACGTTATAGCGTTCGCGGTTTTGATGGCGAACAATCTTTATCAGCAGAAAATGGGATGGTGATTCGCAATGAATTCGTATTTCCTATTGCAGCCAAACATAATTTTTATGCTGCCATAGATTATGGGAAAGTGCAGGGGCCATCTGCTGAGTATCTTACTGGCAGTGAACTGGCTGGTGGAGCAATTGGCTTTAGAGGGGAGGCTGAGAATATAAAATATGATGTGTTTGTCGGTTGGCCAATAAAAAAACCAGATGGATTTACGACCGCACCCAAAACCTACGGCTTTCAAATAGTACATCAGTTTTAGGAGTGAGAAAAAGTAGTGAAAAAATACCAGGAGAGTCTAAAAAAGTTTATCGTCTACACGGTGATCTTATCACTGAACCTTTCAAACCTATGTTATGCAGCGGACATTGCAGTAGACCCCGAGTCAACGCATCAGACAAACGTAACAGAAGTTAATTCGACGCCAGTAATTAATATCGCAAAACCAAATGAAAATGGATTATCACATAATCAATATTTAGATTTTAACATCGGTGCAAATGGACTTATTTTAAATAATAATGCAGCAAATACAGCATATAATTCACAACTTGCTGGGTTAATTAATCAAAATCCAAATTTAAATGGAAGTTCAGCATCCATTATATTAAATGAAATTACGGGAAATCACATATCGAATTTACAAGGCATGCTAGAGATTGCCGGAACTAAAGCCAATGTCATTATTGCAAATCCAAATGGCATTATGGGGAATGGTTTCGGCTTTATTAATGCCGATAGGGCAACACTCGTTACAGGGACGCCTAATATAGTAAATGGAAATCTAGAAAGCTTTACTGTAGCAGGTGGCAATGTAACAATCGCAGGACAAGGGACTGGAAATCATTTGGATGCCGATGGCAGACAAATGTATGAACCAGTTTCAAAATTAGATATACTTACGCGTGCAGCGAATATCAATGCTGAAATTTGGGCAAAGGATGAAATCAATGTAGTTACAGGAACCAACCAGATTGACTATGATGATTTAACTGCAAAACCGTTAACTTCAGAAGGTGATAAGCCGGCAATTGCATTAGATATTGCCGCTGTAGGTGGGATGTATGCGAACAAAATTAAGCTCATCGGGACAGAGGCGGGGCTTGGCTATCATATTGGCGGCGATGTTCATAGCGGACAGAGCCTTTATATAAATAATGAAGGAAAAATTGCCTTTGTTAAAAATCAAAATGAAATAACGAATGCTGAAGGGGAACAAGAAAAATCTATCACTACGATAGATTCCGAAGGAACTATCGAAATTCACAGCAAAGATGAAATCACTAACAATACAATGATTCTAGCACGTGACCAGTTTACGATGAATGCTGACAAGGATATTTCAAATAGTGGAATAATTCAAGCTGGCGCGCCATATCAAGAAGACGAGGAAGATGATGAATCTCCTCAGCTTGTCAATCAAGCAGATTTAATGATAACAAGTGGCGAAAATATTACGACGATAGGAACCATGGAGGCTAGTAGGAATGTAAAACTAAAAGGGAAAACAGTCACCTATAATGAGTTTAATGTTCAAGGCGTTAATGTAGAGGTTATTGAAACTGAACCCAAAACTCCTGAGCCAGGGCATGAATTAGAGCCAAAGCCTAAACCAGATCCAGGGGAAAATATCGTTGAAATTACGCAGCCAGACCTGCCGGATTTATCTGCAATAAGTACGCCGATAAAACCAGCGGGAACGGTAGAAGTTCCCAAAGTGGACAATCTGCCACTAACTGCCGATGCAAGTGCCAGTGTACTTTATCGCCCTATTCTTGATACTGCACCAAATGGCATTCCTTTGGTACAGATTGCTGAGGCAAATCAAAACGGTGTATCACGCAATCTTTATACCGATTTTAATATTAATCAGCAGGGGCTTATCTTAAACAATGCAACTAAATATGAATTGACACAACTCGGTGGCTATATAGATAGAAATGACCGACTTGCCGGTAATGGCGCAAGAATTATTCTCAATGAAATTACAACAACAAAGCCGACTTCCCTAAATGGTTTCCTTGAAGTAGCTGGAAATCGTGCAAGTGTAGTCATTGCCAATCCCAATGGGATTACAGTAAATGGCTTTGGCTGTATCAATACTGCAAATGCAACCCTAGCCTCGGCAAATGTGATGAATTGGCAAAATGGCAACATTACCTTTGCCGTGAATCGTAATTACTTTACGGCTGAAGGACAGGGCATTAATGCTGGAGCAAATACGAATCTATCCATCATTGGTGACAATCTAAATGTAAACCAATCTGAAATTTGGGCAAATAAAATACAGCTTTCAGCAGATGGGCGAATCACCAATACAGGAAAAATTTCTGCAAATGATGATGTAGAAATCAAGGCAGAGAATTTGCTCAACCATGAAAATGGCTTTATTACAGCACAAAAAGATATGCAGGTTGAGGTAAAGGAAGATGTAAATCAAAACCAAGCAAGTTTAAATGCCACGGGTAATTTGACGATACATGCTACGAATTTGGCGAACCAAGCCAATAGTATGATGAGTAGTGGCAAGGATATGTCGCTTTCTTTAAACAACGCGATTGAAAATAATCAATCTACAATCAAAAGCGATCAAGATATTGATGTACATACAAAATTCATGGTGAATAAAGCCGGTGCGCTGCAATCTGCAAATAAAGATTTGAGCATTAAGGCTGACAAAATAAATAACAGTCAATCTGCGATTCTAGCCAATCAAGCAATAACGATGACTGCTAGCGAACTCAAAAACCAAACCAATGGCTATATCGCAAGTGATGGAAACCTAGAAATTAATGCAAAAATTGTGACCAATCAGACTGCCACGATAAAAACGAAAGCAGATTTATCGTTTGCGGGAGATATGGTAGATAATAAAGCGCATGCATTGATTTACGCAGACGGTTCTTCCGACTATGCGCTTCAAAATAGCTTGACGAATACCGAATCTGCAATAAGCAGTAAAGAAAATCTTAACTTCAAAGCAGCCAATATTACCAATCAAAGTCAAGCAATGCTGGAAAGTGGTAAAAATTTAACTCTTTCGGCAGAGCAGACGGTAATCAACGATGCAGCTGCGATGACAAGTGCGGCAAAGACAGAGATTTCGGCACAAAATATTTATCATAGGAATCAAAGCGGAATCTACGCGGATGGTCTAAAACTGACAGCGAAGGAAGATATTCGAAATACAGATTCCTTGCTGGTTAGCAACCAAGAGGCAGAGTTAACGGCAAAAAATATCAGCAATACAGAGGATGCGGTGCTTTTTGCCAATGGAAATATTCATCTAACAGCTGAGGAAAATATCTTAAATCAATCCTCTGATATAGAAAGCAAAAAAAATATTACGATTCAAGCGCAGCAATTAACCAATGAAAAAAAGGTCTTTGAAACGGATTGGGATGTCACCAATCAAATCATTTCCTATGGAATTCCACATTGGGGAGGAGACTACTACAACGCGATTCGAACCTTTAACCGCAACATTCATACAGGCGTAATTAAAGCGGAAACCGCAGAAGGCAATATTTTAGCAGATGGCGACATTGATATTCATTCAAATGTGGTAAACCATTATAGCAAAGTTGTTGCCGGACAAGACCTCAATATAAGCGGAAATCACGTAGAAAACTATGGGTATCAAGGAACGATCGTCATTGCTGACCGCGGAAATGATGTGCAATACTGGAGATATAAGCATCATGGGAAACATCATATTCACTGTCACATGGTATATGGAAGTACAACGATTCCATATAGCTATGATGAAATACAAGAAGAACCAGTTGCCAGACTTGGCATACTTGGGGGAAATAACAAAGTAACGATTCAGGCAAATACAATTGACAATAAAACGTATAATGCTGGCAAAGAAGAAATTACTTATAAAACCACCGAAAAAAATCCGCTCAATATTTCCTCCGTTACCCTAACCGATGGAACAACAAAATTAAAGTTAAATACCGATATCATCAAACTCACACAAGGGCAAAATGCAGTCAATCAAATGCAAGACCTTGTACTCAATACAAAAATCTTTACTATCAATGAAAATCCAAGTGCAAAATACCTCATTGAAACCAATGAGAAATTTGCCAACTATCAAAACTTCCTCTCCAGTGACTACCTACTGAACCGAGTAAAAAGTGACCCGGCAAAAGTTGCAAAACGATTAGGCGATGGTTACTATGAACAAACACTCGTGACCGAACAAATTACGAACTTGACAGGTAGAAAATATCTTAGCGGTTATACTAGTGACCTAGAACAATACAAAGCCCTCATGGAAAACGGTGCAGTTGCAGCGGAAAAACTCAATCTAACGATTGGGATAGCACTAACGCCGGAGCAAGTTGCAGCTCTTACCAGTGATATGGTATGGCTAGTTGAAACAGAGGTAAATGGACAAACCGTATTAGTACCGCAAATCTATCTAGCAAGTATAAAAGCGCAAGATTTAACAAAAGACGGCGCATTAATCACCGGCGGAGAAATTGAACTCTATGCAAAAGATACTTTAACGAATATCGGAACAATTCAAGCTGATAAAACCACGCGAATCAAAGCCGGTAACCTTACGAATCAGACAGGACAAATCAAAGGACAAGATATCAACCTAGAAATTGACGATGCCTTTGCCAACCTAAGCGGAAACGTAGCAGCAAAAGACAATATCAAAATAACGGCAAAAGATATTGTCAACCAAACGCAAACAAAAGAAACGAACTACCGTGAGCTAAACCAAACAGAGCTTGGCAAAACAGCAACCATTACCGCACAAACAGGCAATGTAGAATTAATTGCCACAAACGATATCAAAAACCAAAGCGGTAACCTAAGTGCAGGCAAAGACCTAACCTTAAGTGCAGGAAATAACGTAGAAATGACAGCCGCAGCCAAAGAAAAACACGTTGCAGTCGTCTACGACAAATCCAGTGCCCAAATCGACGAAGTAAATCACCTGCAAAGTCAATTAAATGCTGAAAACATCAATATCCAGGCAGGCAAAGATATTAAACTAAACGCTGTAACTGCAAACGCTCAGCAAAATATTACGACGACTGCTGGAAACAATATCGAAATTACAGCGGCAAAAGATCTCAGTGTATTTGATGTAGATGATGGAGAAAAAGGAATTCACTATACACGAGACAGAATCGTAGATGAAACAGTGAAAGGCAGTAACTTTGACGCAGGACAAAATATTCAAATTACAGCAGGGCAAGACGTAACCGTCAAAGGAAGCCAAATCACCAGTGAACAAGGAAAAATAAAAATCCAAGCGCAAAATGATGTCACGATAGAAAATGAAACCGAATACCATGAAAAACTACACGAAGAACATAGAACAAAAGTTGGCGTACTTGCAACTACCACAACAAAAATCTACGACTACCAAAACATCAACCAAGTCAAAGAAAGCTATGTAAACGGTAACGAAGTAGAAATTCAAACAGGTAAAGATACGAATATCACAGCATCTATCGTAGCAGCAGACAAAGAGATCAACGTAAAAGCCGGCGAAAATATCAACATCAATTCGGCTGACGAAACAAGCCAAAGCGAATACAGCAAAGAAGTAAAAAAATCAGGAATCTTTGGCAGTGGTGGACTTGGCTTTACGATTGGCAGTCAAAAACAAAAAGACGCCTATGACAATCAAGCAGTAGAACAAGTTGGCTCAACCATTGGTAGCATCCAAGGTAACGTAACTCTAGAAAGCGGAAAAGACGTCGATATCAAGGCCAGCGAAGTAATCGCCGGTAAAGACATCAACATCACCGCAGAAAACGTAACCATCGAAAATGCTGACAATACATATAGTGCACAAGAAAAACACGAATTCAAACAAAGCGGACTTAGCGTATCGCTAGGCGGTCAAACCATAGAAACGGCACAATCTATTGCAGCCTCACTAAAGCGAGCAGACCAAGTAGAAGATGAACGCCTAAAACAGCTTTATCAATACAAAGCCTATGAAACACTAAAAGAAAATAAAGGTGCTTTAGAAGGCATAAAAAATATT
>NZ_CBDNNH010000002.1:0-369569 GCF_965318445.1 Anaerosinus sp.
AAGCTAGTCACGTGAGTTCGATTCTCATCACCCGCTCCAAAATGTTATGCCGGGGTGGCGGAACTGGCAGACGCACGGGACTTAAAATCCCGCGGATAGAAATATCCGTACCGGTTCGATTCCGGTCCTCGGCACCATTTTACGTTAGTAAGATGGTGTTTTTTATTTATAAATAAATACGTAATGCGGTCGTGGTGGAACGGCAGACACGCTAGCTTCAGGCGCTAGTGAGAGCAATCTCGTGGAGGTTCAAATCCTCTCGGCCGCACCAGATAGAGAATAAAACCTACAATGATGTAGGTTTTTTGTTTTTTAGTAATAAAATGTAGACGATATCGATATGAAAAAAGAGGGAATTTTACAATTAACAACGAAATAAAGAATAGTACTTTGATGCCCCAAATATACATACTTAGTTATATTCGTTTGATAAAGAGTTTCCAGTATATAGAGATGAGGAGAATATGGAGGAGGAATTCAAATGGAGGTAGGAGAGAAAAAGCAGTATTCAAATGAGGAGATTTTGGAGGCGTTTAAGATTGTTCTTCCTTATATGAATAAAATTGTTCGTGAAGATATGGCTGTTGGGTTAACAGACTTAAAGGAATACCTTGGTTATCATCGCGCGAAAAATTTCGAACTTGATTTGCCGGCTGGTAAACCGATTGCGGGGATTCCAACAATTGCGAAATGTATTGATTCAGGAAAAGAAACTTTTGAAGATATACCTAAAGAAGTTTATGGTTATCCTATAAAGACAGTTTTTACTCCGATTTATGGAAAAGATAAAAAGGTTATAGGAACTTTAAGTTCAGGGATTGATACGGGAGACAATAACGATTTGATTAGTACTGTTGAAAACCTTGCAACTTCAACGGAGCAGGCTTATATTGCTGTAGAGCAAGTTGCAATGAGTGCAACTGAATTGGCACAAGCTGGGCAAGAGGCAATCAAATTAGCAAATGAGTTAATGGTAAAAAATAATGAAACGACGCAAGTAATTGATTATATTAATACGATTGCGCAACAAACTAATTTATTGGGTTTAAACGCGGCAATTGAGGCTGCTAGAGCAGGAGAACAAGGTAGAGGCTTTGCTGTAGTTGCAGAAGAAGTGCGTAAATTAGCTGAACAATCGCAGGAAGCAACGAAAAGAATTCAAAAAACTTTGCACGAAATGAGCCAGGCTGTATCTTCGATTGCACGTGCAATTGAAGGAACAGGTGCAATTAGTGAGGAACAAGCTGCATCTACAGAAGAAATCACTTCTAGTTTAGAAACGGTCACAAAGGGCGCAAATGATTTAAAAGAATATGTAGAAAGATTTAGATAGAAATATAAGCAATGTGATATTTTGTAATCACATTGCTTTTTCTTTAGGGATAGCAAAGAAAAATTAAAGGATAATTTTAATAGTATATAGTATTTTTTAAAAGAATTTACAAATAAAGAGAAAAGTAGTGTACAAATAAATATTTTTGTTGTATAATATAGGCGTACCTAAAGTAAATGGGCTATATTGGTATCTCATGATTTATATGATGGGGGGAGCAGTATGGCAATAAAAAGCATTGAAATGGACCGCAAGGATAGCGCCAGCTATCGTAATCTTTTGAAGAGTCATGGATTCATTTCCGCAAGTTATTTATCAGTCAGTGGGTTTGATGCAAGTAGGTTAAAAAAGCTTGCTTTGCAAGGTAAACTGGATGCAGTCCGTTGTGCTATCGGGAAATCGATAAGATGGTATTATTGTGAGAAGCAGGCTGAACTGGCTCATTTACGCGGCGAGGTATAAGGTATAATAAATAAAAAATTATAAAAATAAACATATGTTATTTATAGAATCGGCAGTCGTCGATTCTCTTTTTTTACACTTAATATTAAAAATAAATGATTTGTACATAATATAAAGTAAGACTTGATTCAAGTGGAGTTTTCATTCCATTTGAATCTTAGCAGACCTTATCCAGAAAGTTAGTTATTTGTAGGGTATAGCTCCTATTTATAGAAGTTAGGAGTCGTAGAGCGGGATAGTTATCGGATAAACTGATAATAATATGTTGTAAAAATGGAGGCTATTGTGAACGGACCGTCAATTTATTTCATTGGAATTCTAATTGGGATAGCGCTTGGAATTGCGTATTTATTTATTACTTTATTATGTAAAGTTTTCCCCTGTTATCGGAATAAAACATTAAAGTCGTTTTTTTGGTTAATCAATATTATTGCTGTAGGTGGAATAATATTGACAAGAGGAAAGCTGGATGTATTTCCTTTTCAAGGGTTGCTCAGCAAAATAACGATTCTTTGGTTTATGGGGCAATTAATAGGGCTGTTTATGCTACCTTTTTATCATGGGATAAAGCGAGTTTATTTGCGGAATTTGCTTAAAGAGAATGATGCTATAGATTTAAGTAGACGAAAATTTATACAAGGGGCGGCGGTTTCTTTGCCTATTATATCATTTGGGTTAAGTGGATATGGTACTTTCTTGGGCGGAGAAAAAGTAGAGTTTTTAGAATATGACATTTTAATTAAAAATTTAGACGTTCAAAATGATGGATTAAAGATAGGACAGATTAGTGACGCACATATTGGATTATTTTTTTCTGTTGAAAAATTATCACAGATTCTTGAACTGCTATATAAAAAAGGTGCAGATGTAGTTGTTATTACCGGTGACTTGATTGATGATGTAAAAATGATTGACGCCTTGATTGAAGTTTTAAATGGATATATTTCTAAATTTCGTTACGGAATTTATTTTTCGTGGGGAAATCATGAATATTTTCGCGATTTTCCTAAATTAGAAACAGCATTTCAGCATAGTGAAGTTAAAGTATTGAGGAATAAAAACGCACTACTTATTAATAGTGAAAAACCTGTTTATTTATTAGGCATTGATTATCCTTGGAGTGAAACGGCAAATGAACAGATTGTAAAAAGTAAAGAAATGCTAGATTTAGCCTTATTGGGGGTTACGGAAAACTCGACAAAAATATTATTGAGCCATCATCCCGTTGTTATAGACTATGCGTATGAGAAAAATATAGATTTAACGTTAACTGGGCATACCCATGGTGGTCAGGTGGCTATTGGAAGACAACCTCTTTTACCAGTTCGGTATAAGTATATGCGCGGAATGTATCAAAAGGAGCAAATGTATGGGTATGTAAGTACTGGCGCCGGAAGTTGGTTTCCATTTCGCTTAGGTTGTCCAGCTGAAATTAGTTTGTTTACGCTAAAAGTTTTATCTGATAGCTAACGGAGATTGTTAATTACATTGGTACGTTATCTTATAAAAATAAAAACTGCCTAAAGGCAGTTTTTATTTTTATAAGATGGAGATGTTATGGATAGTATGGGACTGGTTTGCAAACATATTTTGGTGAGCAGGTGTAATAGTCGCGCCAATGATGATGAAACGAAACTGGCCGACAACCAAAATTATTGAATAGCGAAGCGGCAGCAAGTGTACCTAAGGTGAGAGGAAAAAAACCGAAAAATTGACGGTCATTCTCTCTTAAATCGTTTTCATTATAGTCAATGAGTTCTGGATTATCTTTAGATGGCATAGTCATCACTCCTTGTAAAGCTATAAAGTAGACTTGATTCAGGGTGAGTTTTTACTTCATCTGAATTTAGTCGTCCTTATCCAGAGACTTAGTCACTCATTCGCGCCCTGTGGTGTAACTCCAGTTTAGAGAATCTGAGAGTCCTAAAGCGAATTAGTCCTTGGATAAATTCTACTTAGTTACTTTATTTTATGCAGTAGATGATGAATATGGAATTCAAAAAAAAAAAGAACTTGTTAAAATTCATATGAAGATAACGAGTTCTTCTGATTTTTGTGATTAAGGGCACTTTTTTATAATGCGGATATAATCAATCTTACCCCTAGAGCAAATACCGCACAAGATAGTAAAATAATAATTACTTTTGATTTTGTTTTGTTTGATAATTTTGCACCGATTTGAGCACCAATCACTGCACCAATGCCGATGCTGAGCGCGGGACCGACTAAAATATGATTTAATATATAATGTGAGATTACGCCAGTAAATGAAGAAACGGCTAAAACGCAGTGTGAGGTAGCTGTTGCGACATGGGTTGGAAAGCCTAAAGCGTAAATCATAAGAGGCACGTGAATAACTCCTCCGCCAATACCTAAAATACTAGATAGAAAACCAACACCTGCACTGATAATGATACCTAGCATACGGTTATAAGTAAAAGTTTCTTTATCGAAATCCGCCGCCGCTTTTTTTGAGGACGATTTTGTATACATGAGTATAGCCATGAATAATAAGAATACCCCAAAGACCATATTAAAGGTAGTACCTGTAAAATAGTCGGCTAAATAACTGCCAAGAAAGGCGCCGGGAAGAGTTGCTAATGCAAAACGAAAGGCTGCATCATAATATACTTTTTTTTGTTTAATGTAGGCGATAGTTCCCGATAGCGCATTGAAAAATACTACTGTAAGGGATGTACCAATTGCTTGTTGGGCAGGAAAGTGCAAAACTAATAAAAAGATTGGAATGAGAATGAGCCCTCCGCCAATACCGACAAGTGTACCAAAGGTTCCTACCCCTAATCCAAGTAGAAAGAACAATAATAATTCCATAACAAGACTCCTTTCGAAGAGAATAAAATTTAATTTTCTAAGTTAGAACTCTTTAAAATAAATTAACTACATTAGCATACTACTAATCATTTGAAAAGGAAAGAAAGAATGTGGAAAAGAGATAAATATTTTAAATGTAGAAATTTAATTTCAAGAGATTCTTTCTATTTATATATTGTTTTACAGATAATCTAGAGGTATACTTCAATAAGAATTATTTATCATTTTGATATTAAGATAGAATCGGCTAAAAATTTTTAGGTTTATCAGATGGTTAAAATGTGATAAAATTTACATTTTCAGCCAGTGAGAGTTAGTCGTGACGAAGATTTTGAATGTGAGTGACTAGGATTTAGATAAAGTCAAAAAGACAACTTAATCAAGGTTTATTTTATGGCAAAAGGCGGGTTGTTTTATGGAAAATTTATTGGTAGAGATGCAGCAGTGGGTTAGGCAGTATATTAAAAGCTTTTATACAGAGGATGTGGACATTCAGGAAAATATTATACGTAAAGAGGAACATACGGATTATGTTGTGAAAATTAGCGGAGAATTGGCGAAATATTTAAATTTAAATGAACATGATATATTATTAGCGAAAATGATTGGTCTTTTTCATGATATTGGACGGTTTCATCAATATACCGTTTATCGAACATTTAATGATAGAATTTCAGTAAATCATGCGTTGTATGGGTTAAGTATCATTGAGGATTTACCATTACTTAAACGATTGGATCAAGAAGATTTGCAGGTGTTTAAATTTGCTATTGCAAACCACAATGCAATCAATATTGATGAAGGTGGCAATGAGAGAGAAGTTTTTTTTGCCAAAATCATTCGTGATGCAGATAAGCTTGATATTTATCGCGTACTGGAACCTTTGATTATGCCTGATGATGGTAGTGAATACAGCCCCATCTTTGTGCGAGGTTTTTTGAAAGGAGAGCAATGTGACTTTGCGCAGATGAAGACTACGGCTGATCGTAAATTAGTACGTTTGCTATGGATGTATAATATAAATTTTTCGTGGACGATGCAAAAGTTAATAGAACGGAAGTATGCAGATGGGATTATCAAAAATCTCCCCAATAATGAAATTACTAAAAAAGGTGAGGCTGTTTTAAGGGACTATATGACGAAAAAAGCAAAAGGGTTTTAGGAATAGAAGGAAATTTACATTTTATCTCGAATATTAACCTTTTATCCGACAGCTAACGGTAGCTAGTAAAATATTATATTTTTGGCTTATGAAGAAAAAACAGCATTGGTTTTTATCTGATAACTAATGCGCTCATCTAACCAAATAAGCGCTTCATAGATTCCCGCTTTTTAATAAATGGGAGTTATACTTGCAGGAAACAGATGAGCGGTTAATTTCATAGGTAAGGTCAACTAAAAATTAGATGGAGTAAAAAATCCGATTGAGTTAAGTTTTACTTTATTGGGTTTGCTGCATTTTATATTTTGGATTTATAAATAAAGGAGCAGTTTTTATGGCAGAAAACTATACGATTGCAACAAATTTTGTGCAAAATATTGTTGAGGAAGACTTAAAAAGTGGTAAATACAGTGAGGGGATTCATACGCGGTTCCCACCGGAACCAAATGGTTATTTGCATATCGGTCATGCAAAATCTATTTGCCTAAATTTTGGTTTAGCAAAATATAATCAAGGACTATGCAATCTTCGCTTTGATGATACGAATCCAACGAAAGAAGATGTAGAATATGTTGATTCTATTCAAGAAGATGTAAAATGGCTTGGCTTTGATTGGGAAGATCGAATGTTTTATGCTTCCAGTTATTTTGAAAGAATTTTTGAATTGACGATTGGTTTGATTAAAGATGGAAAAGCATATGTATGTGATTTGTCACCAGAACAAATGCGTGAATATCGTGGGACTTTAACAGAGCCTGGGAAAGAGAGCCCATATCGCAATCGCAGTGTAGAAGAAAATTTGGATTTATTTATGCGGATGAAAAATGGAGAATTTGCCGATGGAGAAAGGGTACTTAGAGCAAAAATTGATATGAGTTCACCAAATATTAATTTGCGTGATCCAATTATTTATCGAATTTCTCATACGAAACATCATCGTACAGGAGATGCTTGGTGCATTTATCCAATGTATGACTATGCACATCCTATTTCTGATGCATTAGAAGGCATTACGCATTCGATTTGTACTTTAGAATTTGAAGATCATAGACCACTCTACGAATGGACGCTAGAAGCTTTAGGCTTTGATGCAAACACTCGCCCAAAACAAATTGAGTTTGCTCGCTTGAATTTAACAAATACCGTAATGAGCAAACGTAAATTAAGAATGCTTGTCGATGGTGGGTATGTAACGGGTTGGGATGATCCTCGCATGCCGACTATTTCAGGACTGCGCCGCCGTGGATATACACCAGAATCAATTCGCGATTTCTGTGACCGTATTGGTGTTGCAAAAAGTAATAGCCTTGTTGATGTTGCAATGCTTGAGCATTGTATTCGGGAAGATTTAAACAAAACAGCAGAGCGTGTAATGGCAGTAGTACATCCATTAAAATTAGTTATTGAAAATTACCCTGAGGATAAAGTGGAATACATGATGGCTGAGAATAATCCGGAATGCCCTGCGATGGGGAAACGTATGATGCCATTTAGTCGTGAGATTTATATTGAACAAGAAGATTTTATGGAAGAACCGCCAAAGAAATTTTTCCGTTTAAAACCGGGTGGAGAAGTTCGTTTAAAACATGCGTATATTATAAAATGTGAAGAAGTAATCAAAGATGAAGTTGGTAATATTGTTGAACTTCGTTGTAGCTATGACCCTGATACTAAAAGTGGAAGTCAACATAATAGTGGACGCAAAGTAAAAGGGACACTCCATTGGGTATCTGCTCGTCATGCCTTGCAAGCGGAGGCACGTTTATATGATTACTTATTAGTGAGTGATGATGAAGAAAATACATCAGATTTCTTGGCGCAATTAAACGAAAAATCAGTTGAAGTAATAGAAAACTGTATGGTTGAACCAAGTTTAGCTTATACTGCTCCAGGTAATCGTTATCAATTTTTACGCCAAGGCTATTTTTGTGTAGATAAAGACTCTACAAAAGATAAACTTGTATTTAACCGCATTGTTGGGTTACGTGATTCTTGGGCAAAGGCAAAGAAAAGCTAAACCAGATGCCACAGGAAAGAGTGTGATAATATAAATGGCAAAGATACCAAAAAATTTAACTGATAAGGCAATGTTTGAAGATTATAAAGAAGTAGAAACTTTTGAAACGATGTTTTCTACCGAAGAAGAGCCTCAAGCTAAGCCTAAAGTTAAAGGTAAAGGTAAAGACAAAGAGGATTTGTCAACGGCTTTTTTAACGAAAGAGTTGCAAGAGAAGATTGGCAAAGCTTTATTAGAATTAAAATTAGAGTTGTACAAAGAAGGTATCGTAGAATACGATATAAAAGTAGTGCGTGAAGAGAAAAAGATTCTTTTAAATGCAGTACCGCTTAAGAAAAAGAAGAAATAATTATGATGCTGACTATTTTAGCTCTAAATTGCTTAAAATAGTCAGCTTTTTATTTGTTGATTTTTGCTTATTTATTTAGCGGAATAAATGGGAAGATTCATACAAAAATAAAAATTTTACTTCTTTGGTTATAAGATACTTTATTTTATAGAGGGAACCTAAAATCGTCTAAGTCTCCCAATAAGTGTGGCTAAGGTTTAGATGGGGTAACAACTCCACCTGTAATCAAGTCTACTTTATAGATAAGGTGACAATGAAATAATTTATTAGGAAGTGGGTAGTTTGGAAAACAATGCATTATTAGCAGTGGTAATATTTGTTACTGCATATACATTGATTGTATCGGAAAAGGTACATCGTACTGTTGTAGCTTTAACTGGTGCAGTAGCTATGATACTCTTAGGAATTTTAAATCAAGATATGGCAATTCATCATATTGATTTTAACACCATTGGCTTATTGATTGGCATGATGATCATTGTAAATATTACGAGTGAGACTGGTTTATTTAATTATTTAGCTATATGGGCGGCGAAAAAAGTAAAGGGGGAACCTATTCGAATTTTAGTCGTTCTAAGTCT
The DNA here is from genome assembly GCF_965318445.1 of Anaerosinus sp. Taxonomy (NCBI): domain Bacteria; kingdom Bacillati; phylum Bacillota; class Negativicutes; order Selenomonadales; family Sporomusaceae; genus Anaerosinus; species Anaerosinus sp. The sequence continues at coordinate 8,737 of NZ_CBDNNH010000002.1, forward strand.
GTTGACTGCGCTCTGTTCTGCGTTTTTAGATAATGTAACGACGGTGCTTTTAACTGTCCCGGTTACGTTTAGTATAACTTCACAATTGAAAGTTTCACCTAAACCATTTTTAATTGCTCAGATTCTTTCTGCAAATATTGGTGGGGCGGCAACCTTAATTGGAGATCCGCCGAATATTATGATTGGTAGTGCGGTAAAGGAATTGGACTTTTTATCGTTTATCGTCAATTTAGGTACTGTATGTACGGTTATTTTAATTGTTACATTGTTTCTTTTAATGATTCTTTATCGGAAAGATTTACATACGACAGATGAGTTAAAAGCAAAGGTTTTACGTTTGAATGAGAAAAGTCAAATTAATAATCCTAAATTATTAAAGAAATGTTTGTTTGTCTTAGCTATTACGATTATGCTGTTTGCTTTGCACAGCCAGTTGCATTTAGAAACGGCAACAGCAGCTTTAACTGGTGCAAGTGTATTAATGGCGATTACGATTTCGCGTGATGAAGGCTTGCTTGCAAAAGTTTTTAGCAAAATAGAATGGTTAGCGATTTTCTTTTTTGCAGGTTTGTTTATTCTTGTTGGGGCTTTGGTTGAAACCGGTGTAATTGCGATGTTGGCGCGTGAAGCAATGCAAGTGACAAATGGTGATGTTAGCGCCACAGCGATGCTAATTTTATGGATGAGTGCAATTGCATCCGCTTTTATTGATAATATTCCATTCGTAGCAACGATGATACCGATGATTAAAGAAATGAGTACAATGGGACTTACGAATCTTGAACCTTTATGGTGGAGTTTATCTTTAGGCGCTTGCTTAGGTGGAAATGGTACTCTAGTTGGTGCAAGTGCGAATGTTGTAGTTGCTAGTATGGCAGCGCAAAAAGGACACCAGCTATCATTTGTAAAGTATTTGTTGATTGGCTTTCCGATGATGATTATTTCCATTATTATTTCGAGTATTTATATCTATTTTTGGCACTTATAAAATAAGGCTTGATTCAAATGGAAGTTTACTTTTATCGGATAAATAAAAAAGCTACGCTAATAAATTAGCGTAGCTTTTAATTTTATAAGTAGTAGTATTTATTTTATGGAGTCGAAAATTCGAAGTGTTTTTTCATTTGGAGCTTTGTCTATAAGTGAAACCGCATAGATTGCAAGCATGGAGAAGAAAAAGCCAGGAACGATTTCATATAGTCCAAACCAACTAAATTGTTTCCAGATTAGAACAGTTAATCCACCGACGATGATACCGGCGAGGGCACCATTACGTGTAATCTTACGCCAAAATAATGATAATAAAATTACTGGACCGAACGCGGCGCCAAAGCCTGCCCAAGCGTAAGCAACCATATCTAAAACAAGATTATCAGGGTTTAAGCCAAGACTGATTGCAATAATTGAAATTGCGATTACAGAGGTACGACTTGTCCATACTAATTCTTTATCTGATGCTTCTTTGTGAATTAATGATTTATAAAAATCTTGTGCAAAAGCGGATGCTGCAACGAGCAATTGTGAAGATGCAGTACTCATAATTGCAGCAAGTACGGCTGAAAGAACAAGACCAGCAACAAATGGTGAGAATAATTGATGTGTCATTACCATAAATACTGTTTCTACATCAGTACCCTCTAAAACAGTTGGTAGAAATACTCTACCAACTAAGCCAACAAGCACGGAAGCTATAAGCGATAGAACGACCCAAGTCATGGCAATTTTTGTTGCCTGTTTGATTTCGTCTGATGAACGAATTGCCATAAAGCGTACGAGAATATGTGGTTGACCGAAATAGCCAAGACCCCAAGCTAATAATGAGATAATTTCAATTACACTAAACATTGAACCGTCTGGCTTAGAAAACGGGTTGAAATATTCGGGGTTAAGTGTGTAAATTGCTTCATAAGTTGGACTAATGCCACCTAACATATATGCGCCAGCTAACGGAACCATAATAATAGCAAAAAACATCATTACGCCTTGAACGAAGTCCGTCCAACATACAGCCATAAAACCACCGACAAACGTATAAAAGACGACTACGAATGCGCCTAATAGCAAAGCGTATTCATAAGGTATACCAAATACGGTGTTAAAGAGTTTACCTCCCGCAACAAATCCGGAAGATGTGTAAATAATAAAGAAGATAAGAATAAAAACTGCGGAAATCACTCTGAGAATACTCGATGTGTCATGAAAACGATTTTGTAAATAGTCTGGCATTGTTAAGGAATCATTCGCAGCTTCGGTGTATTTACGTAACCTTTTTGCAATGAATCTCCAGTTTGCATATGTCCCCAGTGCTAAACCCAAAGCAATCCACCCTGCGCCTAAACCGGCAACGTAGGCATAGCCAGGAAGTCCCATGAGCATCCAACCGCTCATATCGGATGCTTCTGCACTTAAAGAAGTAACCCATGCGCCGAGTTGTCGGCTTCCTAATATGTAATCGGACATTTTCTGTGTACGGCGATAAAAGTATACGCCAATTGACATCATTACAGCCAAATAGAGGATGAATGATAGGATTACATGAATATTTTGATTTTCCATAAAAAGAACGTCCCCCTTAAAAACATTGACATAAAGATTATTGCAAAGAACATGAAGTAGAGTGTTGACCCGATGACTAGGTTTTAGATACAGTCAAAATGCCACCTGAATCAAGTCTGCTTTATTATCTTGTCAATAAAATTTATGAAACATAGTAAATATTATATGTAATTTGATTACATAATGCAATGGGAGAAAACACTTGTCGCGCTTACAAGAATAAAGTAAGTTTTAATTCAAGTTAAATTTTAATTCCAGTATAAAATGAAATGCAGAGATACTTAGTCAGGGAAAAGGGATTTTTTTTACTGGTATGTCATAAAGAATTTTTCTTATGCTATAATGAAAAATAGTAGATAGTTAAATGATGAAAGAGTTTGAGGTGAATTTATGAAACGATTACTTTTTGGTGGCGAATCTTTTGTTACAGGAAAAGACTCATTAGAATATTTGAAAAATATAACAGTGAAAAAGGCTTTTATTGTAGCGGGAAGTAATTCGATGATGAAAAATGGCGTTATCGGAAGGATTGAAGCTCTTTTACAAAAAAATGGAGCAGAAACATTGGTGCATTCGGGAATTAGCAAAAATCCCGATACCTTTTGTGTTTTAGAAGGCGTTGAAAAAATGCGGCAATTTTCACCTGATTTGGTCATTGCGATTGGCGGTGGATCACCGATGGACGCGGCAAAAGTGATGACGGTTTTTTATGAGAATGATGAATTAAACTTTGATAATGTACTAGAAAAAGGGTTACCGGATAAACGCAAAAAAGTAAAATTGATTGCGATTCCGACGACTTCTGGAACAGCAAGTGAAGTAACAAGAGCTGCGGTAGTAACCTTTAAAGAAAAAAATATCAAAATCGGTTTAAAGACAGATGCATTTATTCCTGATCTTGCAATTTTAGATCCAGTACTTACATTATCCATGCCTAAGCACATTGTTGCTGAAACTGGGATGGATGCGATGACCCATGCGGTTGAAGCATATTGTAATGAAAACCTTGATGATTTTACCGAAGTAATGGCACGCGGCGCAGTGGAAGGGCTCTATCGTTATTTGCCGATTTCCTATCAGGAAGGAACCGTAGAAAGCCGGGAAAAGGTACATAATTATCAATCTCTAGCCGGTTTTGCATTTACGAATGTGGGATTAGGGATGGTGCATGGAATTGCGCATGCGATTGGTGGACAATTTAATGAAGGGCATGGATTAATTAATGCTGTTGCGCTGCCTTATGTTCTTGAATATAATCGTCAGCATAGTAAAAAGGTTGCTGACAAATTAAATATATTGGCAAAGACGATTGGCGTAGAGGATTTTGTTATGGCAATTCGTCAATTGAATAAAGTCCTAAATATTCCAAATTCATTTAAGGAAATAGGAATTAAGCAAGAGGACTATTATGATAATTTTACACTATTATTGGGCAATGCACTGCAAGGTTCAACGAAATCTAATCCTGTAAAAATAAGTGAAGCAGATATGAAGGAACTTTTAAAAGAAATTTATGCAGGTATACACTATTGAAAAGTATTTAATAGGATTTCGAAAAAAGTGTAAAGTTCTTATTGACAATAGATGAATTAGTGGATATAATAATCACATCAACAAGATATTTGATGGCAATGAAGCCTTCTTGCAAGTTACAGAGTATGATTTGTGACTGGTGAGAAGGCTTTTTCTTGTTTGTGAGATTTTGTTGATATTAAAAGAGGCGGATAGTTATCAGTATTTTTTACAAAGGAATATGTGTAGACAATGGCGTCTGGTAAATTAAACGAAAAGTTTAATTTACCAGACGTTTATTTATTTTAAGAAAAGAGGGAATGAAGATGAAAAAGTTATGGTCAACGATATTTAACACTTTGGTGTTGTTCTTGATGACAGTTTCAGTTGCATTTGCTGCTGACGGTGAGTCTGTGATTGATACAGGAGACACAGCGTGGGTATTGATTAGTGCAGCATTGGTATTCATCATGACTCCGGGGCTTGGTTTTTTCTATGGTGGTATGGTAAGAAATAAGAATGTATTGAGTACAATTATGCAAAGTTTTTTTATTGTTGGACTTATATCAGTTGAATGGGTTCTAATTGGCTATACATTAACTTTTGGCAGTGATATTTCTGGATTTATCGGTGATTTATCTAAAATTGGTTTAAATGGGATTGATGTTCATACAGTGATGGGAACAATTCCTGAGTTTGCTTTTGTTGCATTTCAGTGTATGTTTGCAGTAATTACACCAGCATTAATTACTGGTGCATTTGCAGAAAGAATGAAATTCTCTGCTTTCGTGACATTTATCTTGCTATGGGCTATACTTATTTATAACCCAATGGCACATTGGGTATGGGGCGGCGGTTGGCTTGCCGAATTAGGTGCGCTAGACTTCGCAGGTGGGTTAGTAATTCACATTCTTTCCGGTGTATCTGGATTAGTTATTTGTTTAATGATTGGGAAAAGACGTGGCTATGGTAAGAGTCCAATTCTTCCGCACAATATTCCAATGGTTGTTTTAGGCGCGACTTTACTTTGGTTTGGTTGGTTTGGCTTTAATGCAGGTAGTGCTTTAGGCGCGAATGGTCTTGCTGCAAATGCATTTATTGTTACGCAAGCAGCAGCAGCAGCAGCGACAGTATCTTGGGTTTTTGCAGAGTGGATGCATAATGGAAAGCCTACTGTATTTGGTGCAGCCAGCGGATGTGTTGCAGGTCTTGTAGCGATTACTCCGGCAGCAGGTTTTGTAACTCCGATGCCAGCGGTTTTAATTGGTCTTATCGGTGGTGCGATTTGTTACTTCTCCGTAGCAGTAGTAAAAGCAAAATTTGGCTATGATGATTCTTTGGATGCATTCGGAGTTCATGGTATTGGTGGTACTTGGGGTGCAATTGCAACTGGTCTTTGGGCAACAACTAGTGTAAATGAATCTGGTGCAGATGGCTTATTCTACGGTAATCCAGATTTATTGTTTATTCAAACTCTTTCTGTTATTGCTGCATGGGTATTAGCAATTGTTGGCACAGTACTTTTAATTAAAATTATTGGTGCATTTATGAAAATTAGAGTGGATGAAAGTGATGAAATCGCTGGCGTGGATATTAGCGAACATGGCGAACGTGCTTATGGTCAAAGTTTCGTTGCAGGTAATCCGTTGTTTGGAAATAAAGAATAGTTACTTTCAAGAGTCAATAGATTAAATTAAAAGGAGGAGTTTTTATGAGGAAAATTACGAAAATCGATATAATAACGAGACCTGGAAAATTAGAAGAGTTAAAAGAAGCTCTAAATGCAATCGGTGTTGCTGGTATGACGGTAAGTCAGGTATATGGCTGTGGATTGCAAAAAGGTCATAAGGAAATTTATCGTGGTACGGAATATACAATTAATCTTGTACCAAAGGTAAAAATAGAAACGGTAGTTTGTGAGATTCCAGTAGAAAAAGTATTAGAAGTTGCTAAACGCGTTTTAAATACAGGTCATATTGGCGATGGGAAAATATTTGTATACGATGTCGAAAATGCTGTAAGAATTCGTACTGGTGAGGAAGGCGATTTAGCAATTATAGATCAAAAATAATATTTAAATAAGATAAGAGCATTAAAGCTGGTTGTAAAGCTTTAATGCTTCTTCTTTTGTGTAGATTTTTCATCTACATCGAGCTTTTTCGGCAGGATTTTTAAGAAAAAAGTTTAACTTTTATAAATAGGAAATTAGTCATAGGAAGTTTATTGAATTCAAACGATATAAAAAATAGAGCGTTTGTTAAAAAATTAATAAGAAATAATGGGTAAAGTCATTTATGGCTGACTTAGGCCATCGAAAATGTTGACCATTCTATCTATGATTTTAATAAAAGAAATCTAACTGGAAAGTCTAAGATTTGAAATGGACTGGTTGTAATTTTAATGAATGCAGAGTATTTTTTAGAAAAGGATGTTTAGTTTACTAAAAGTTAACATTAGAAAAGCAGGTGATAAAGTTGCGTAAGATTCGCTTATTAGTGGTAGATGACTCTCGGATTAGTCATGCGATGATAGAAGGTGTATTGGCGAGAACTAATTTTGAAATATGCGGCTCTGCTAAAAACTGCGCAGCAGCGGTAGAGATGTATAAGGAACTAAAACCTGATGCGGTAACTATGGATATGAATCTACCTGATGCAGATGGGTTAGAGTGTAGCAGGCGGATATTGGAGATTAATCCCAAAGCAAAAATTATAATGATTAGCGCAATGCGGGATGCGAAACTTATGATGCGAGGAAGAACAGTAGGAATTTCATCTTTTTTACAAAAACCGTTAAATGCAACTGAACTTATTGATACGTTAAAAATTGCGTGTGGATTTACTGATGGTGATATGAGTATTTTACAAGAAACTTACGTGAAGCCTTTTGTAAAAGTATTGCAACAAAATCTGTTCAGTCTTGCTGGGGTACATAGCAAAATTTCTGTAGAACAAGACACGTCTTCGAGAATTTCAGCAGATGGAATTGCTATTATTATTGGAATTACCGGAAATCCGATAGGTAGAATGATTTTACATTCTGATTTTGATACGATGTATAATTTTGCGCAGATGGTGTTGGGGGAAGTTGAAAATGTAACGGAAGAGGAGGCAAACGATAGCATGGAAGAACTTGCAAATATTATTGCTGGTAGAAGTGTTTCAATTATCAATGATATTTGCAAAGACAAAGAAATCCGTATCACACCGCCAGGAACGATTTGTGGAAACAATTTAAGTATAGTTAATCCAAAACTAACATCATTTAATGTTGAGGCTGTAACGAGATTAGGTGTATTTAAAATGAATATTGGCTTTGCTGGAGGAGAGTAATTGTGGATGTTAAATTAATAAATCCATTCGTCGATGCTGTTACTACAGTCATGCCACAAATGGGATTCCAAGACATCGCAAAGGGAAAGGTTTCTGTCAGAGAAAAATCTGCGATGAGTTTGGGCGTTACTGTTTTAGTTGGTGTGACACAGGCAGTTCGAGGGAATGTAGCATATAATATGACAGACGATACAGCGAAATTCATCGCTTCAACAATGATGTGTGGTATGCCGGTAGAAAATTTTGATGATATGGCACAAAGTGCTATTTCAGAAATGGCAAATATGCTCACTGCAACAGCGGCAACAAATTTGACGACAATGGGATATGCTGTAGATATATCTACGCCAACATTGACACTTGGTGATGGGTTTAATGTAAAAATCAGCAATTCCCAATATCTTGTCATTGAATTATTAATTAGTTCTAAACCATTTGAAATTAATATTGCGTTAGAATAAAGAAAAACACCTTGGAATCCAAGGTGTTTTTTTATAAATGTGTATATTAGCGGATATGTTTTTTTACAAAATTTTCGATGCGGTTTAATGCTTCCGAAATTTTACTTACTGATGTAGCATAAGAGCAACGAACAAATCCTTCACCACTTCCTCCAAATGCGTTTCCAGGTACTAAAGCAACGCGTTCACTGCGAAGCAGTTGTTCTGCGAATTCTTCGGAAGAAAGACCAGTGTTTTTGATGCAAGGGAAAATATAGAATGCGCCTTTCGGTTCAAAACACTCTAAGCCCATATTACGCATTCCATCAAGAATTAGGTGGCGGCGGCGATCATATTCAGCTACCATCTTTTTCATATTGGATTCGCCATGGCGAAGTGCTTCTACTGCGGCAATTTGTGCGGTAATTGGTGCGCAGAGCATTGTATATTGGTGGATTTTGGTCATTGCAGAGATAAATTCTGGATTTGCTAATGCATATCCAATGCGCCAGCCAGTCATGGCATAGGATTTTGAAAAACCGTTCAATAAGATGGTACGGTCTTGCATATTAGGAAGTGATGAAAAGCATGTATGAACTGCATCGCCATAGACTAAGTTTGAATAGATTTCATCGGAAATAACGATAAGATCGTGTGTTTCAGCAAATTTAGCTATTTCGAGCAATCCTTCTTTCGTCATAACTGCGCCAGTTGGATTATTGGGATATCCGATGAGTAAAACCTTTGTTTTGGGAGTAAGATGTTTTTCTAAATCTTCAACTGTTATACGAAATTCATTTTCAATACTTGTTGGCACGCCGATTGGATTTCCTCCAGCAAGTGTCACACAAGCTTTATAAGAAACGTAGCAAGGCTCAGGAATCAGAACTTCATCTCCAGGTGAAACTACAGTACGGAGTGCTAGATCAAGAGCTTCACTTACGCCAACGGTAATCAGAACTTCTTTCTTGGGATCATAAGAGACATGATGATCTCTTAATAATAAGCGGACAATTTCTTCACGAAGCTCTAATAATCCACGGTTTGCGGTATATGCGGTATATCCTTGTTCTAAACCGTAAACACAGCTCTCACGAATGTGCCAAGGTGTAATAAAATCAGGTTCTCCTACACCTAAAGAGATAACGTCTTCCATTTCAGCGGCAATATCAAAAAAACGACGAATTCCAGAGGGAGCAATTGCATTTACCGAAGGGGAAATACGTTTTGACCAACTCATGGTGACACCACCAATCTACGATCTTTTTCTTGGTCGTTGATAATAACACCATCTTTTTTGTACGCTTTTAACATAAAGTTGCTATGTGTACTGATAACACCATCAATTGTTGCAAGACGAGTAGATACGAAATTGGAGACATCTTTTAAAGTTTTACCTTCAATCATAACAAGTAAGTCAAAACCACCAGACATAAGATATACTGAACGAACTTCGGCAAATCGATAAATGCGTTCAGCGATTGCGTCAAATCCAACTTCGCGCTGTGGCGTCACTTTTACTTCAATCGTTGCTGTTACACTGTCTATGCCAAATTTCTCCCAGTTGATTAAAGTATTGTACTTTAAGATAACTTTATCTTTTTCTAACTGTTTGATTTGTTCGCTTACTTCATATACAGATCTATTTAACATGGCAGCTAGTTCTTCAACCGGTCGTTTCGCATCATGCTCTAAAAGTTCAAGTAATTGTTTCATAGTATCACTCCTATTTTTTTATATAAAAAAAGCCCTCATCCTAAAAAGGACGAGAACTACTCCCGCGGTACCACCTTGATTAGCTAAAAGCTCACCTTCACCTCGTTAACGCCGAGCTACGGTACATCCTACTAAAATTTTTATTTGTTCGGATAACAGCTCATGGGTAGCTTTCCAAATTCATACTCTTACCGATTTACAGCACCATCGGCTCTCTGAAAAGATTTATGAAATGTACTCTTCCAATCATTGCTTATCATTTTATATTTGTATAAAATAATAACATAAGCCAAAAGAAGAATGCAATAGAATTTTTATAATAAATTTTAAGGAGTTGTTTTTATGATCGTAGGTCATATTCGTAATTTGGAAAATGAGAAGTATCGTTTTCCAGAAAGCATTAAAAAAGCTTTACATTTTTTAAAAGAACAGAATCTTTCAAAATTAAATGATGGGAAATATGAAATTGACGGTGAAAAAATTTTTGCTATGGTTTCTAGTTATATGAGTAAAGAACGCAGTGAGTGTAGGGCTGAAACACATCGAAAATATATTGATGTGCAGTTTATTGCAGAGGGGGAGGAGTTGATGGGGTATTGTGCATTGAATCCTGTGCTGGAAATTGAAGAAGACTGCGCTGAGGAACGCGATGCTATCTTCTATAAGGCTCTCATTCCAGAAAGTGATATTATTTTAAGTCAGGGAATGTACGCAGTAATTTATCCTCATGATGTGCATCGTCCTTGTTGTTTTCTTGAGCAACCGCAGAGAGTAAAAAAGATTGTTATTAAAGTTAGTATTGACACTTTGGAAAAATAATATATAATACAATTGCCTTTATAAAGCAGACTTGATGCAGTGGAGTATTTACTCCATACGAATCCTAGTTGCTGGATAAAAAAAGGTTTTTGGTGGTTTATGTAGAATTGTAAATGGGCTATTGGCAGGTTGGAAATACTAATTGAAAAGTAAGGTGATTAAATGGATATTAGGGAAATAAATAAATTGAAATTATATGGGTTTAATAATTTAACAAAAAGTCTGAGCTTTAATATGTATGACATTTGTTATGCAAAAACAGCTGAACATAAAAAAGAATATATTGAGTATATTGATGAAGAATATAATGCTGAAAGGCTCACTAATATCCTCACTGAGGTTGCGCATATCATTGGTGCCAACATTTTAAATATTGCGAAACAAGATTATGAACCGCAAGGTGCCAGCGTAACGATGTTGATTTCTGAAGAGCCATTAGAACCAGTATCAGAAGCAGTAGTTTGTCATTTAGATAAAAGTCATATTACTGTTCACACGTATCCAGAAAGTCACCCTGATCAAGGAATTTCGACGTTTCGTGCCGATATTGACGTATCGACCTGTGGGAAAATTTCACCGCTTAAAGCATTAAACTATCTTTTAAAGTCTTTTTGCTCCGACATTGCAATTGTTGATTATCGGGTGAGAGGTTTTACACGTGATGTAAATGGTAAAAAATTCTTCATTGACCATAAAATTAACTCAATCCAAAATTATATTGATCAAGAAATTAGAAACAAGTATCAGATGATTGATGTTAATGTATATCAAGAGCATATTTTCCATACGAAAATGCTTTTACGTGAATTTGATCTTGATAATTATTTATTTGGGACACCAAAGAATGAATTGACCATTGGTGAGAAGAAAAAAATTAAACAACGCTTGAAAAAGGAAATGGCAGAAATTTTCTATGGGCGTAATATTCCAAAAGTAAGAGGAACTTTATCTGAGGGCTCATAACATTGTTGTAGTCCTTAATTTCTTATCTGTTTTTATGGCAAGTTATGCGCCTATAAACAGATAAGTTTCATAAGGTCCCTCTTACTTACTGGAATTGCTTTATTGAAGAAAACTTAAAATAATAGGTATTTAAGTTTGTAATTTTAGAGGGAGGTCTGACATTGGGAGTAAAAAGAATTTATGTAGAAAAACGTCAAGGTTTTGATATACCAGCACAAGCTTTATTTGCTGACTTAGTAGAAAGTTTTAGTTTAGATAAATTAAAGCGAGTTCGTATTATTAATCGTTATGATATCGAAGGCATCAGTGATGAAGAATACGCAAAGGCTCGCAATATTGTTTTTTCTGAACCTCCAGTTGATTTAGTATATGATGAAGAATTGCCACAAATGAATAATACTCGAATATTTGCTGTAGAATATTTACCAGGTCAATATGACCAGACGGCAGACTCCGCAGCGCAATGTGTACAATTACTAACACAAAAAGAACGCCCTGTAATTTCTACGGCTAGAGTAATTGCGCTTGTAGGTGATATTACGGATGAAGAGTTTGTGAAAATTAAGAGCTATTGCATTAATGCAATTGAAAGTCGTGAAGCATCGCTTGAAAAACCACAAACTTTGAATTTGCAAGTGGAAATTCCTGCTGATGTTAAAATATTAAATGGTTTTGTTAAGAAAAATGATGCACAGTTAAAAGCTTTTATGGAAGAGCAAGGTTTTGCGATGAGTTTTGAAGATTTGAAATTCTGTCAAAGCTATTTTCGCGATACAGAGAAGCGTGATCCTAGCATTACTGAAATTAAAGTGATTGATACTTATTGGTCCGACCATTGTCGTCATACAACTTTTATGACAAAAGTGGAAGCGGTTGAGTTTGAAGATGGGTATTTTTCTGAACCGATTAAAGAAGCTTATCGCTTATACTTAAAAGATCGCGAATTTGTTTATGGTGATACAGAGCGCGATATTACGCTGATGGACATTGCCGTAATTGGGATGAAACAACTACGTAAATTAGGAAAAATTCAAGATTTAGATATTTCAGAAGAAATTAATGCATGTAGTATTGTAGTCAATGCAGATATAGATGGGAAAAATGAAGATTGGCTGGTTATGTTTAAAAATGAAACACATAATCATCCAACGGAAATTGAACCATTTGGCGGTGCGGCAACTTGCTTAGGTGGTGCAATTCGTGATCCACTTTCTGGCCGCTCTTATGTTTATCAGGCAATGCGTGTTACAGGTTGTGCTGATCCGCGTACGACTGTTGCTGACACGATGGCAGGAAAATTGCCACAAAAGAAAATTACATTAGGTGCAGCGACTGGGTATAGTTCTTATGGTAACCAAATTGGCTTGGCGACTGGACAGGTTGCTGAAATATACCATGAAAACTTTGTTGCAAAGCGTCTTGAAGTTGGTGCAGTTATTGCTGCAGCGCCAAAATGTAACGTTGTACGTGAAGTGCCGGCCGTTGGTGATGTTGTTGTTTTAGTTGGTGGGAAAACTGGACGTGATGGTTGTGGCGGTGCAACTGGTTCATCAAAAGAGCATACAGAGGAATCATTAACAAGTTGTGGTGCTGAAGTGCAAAAAGGAAATGCGCCAACGGAAAGAAAAATTCAGCGCTTATTTAGAAATCCAGAAGTTAGCCGGATGATTAAGCGTTGTAATGATTTTGGTGCAGGCGGAGTTGCCGTTGCAATTGGTGAGTTAACAGACGGACTTGTCATTAACCTTGATGCTGTGCCGAAAAAATATGAGGGGCTCGATGGTACTGAACTTGCGATTTCCGAGTCCCAAGAGCGTATGGCTGTCGTAATTAAAAAAGCAGATGTAGAAAGATTTGTTCGTTACGCAGATGAAGAAAATTTAGAGGCAACGCTTGTTGCTGAGGTGACCGATAATGAACGTTTAACGATGAATTGGCGTGGAAAACCTATTGTAAGTTTAAGTCGTGATTTCTTAAATACAAATGGTGTAAAACAAGTGGTTGATGTAAAAGTAGCTGCACCAGTAGAAAATGAAAACTACTTACGTAAGATACCAGCTGCAGTAGAAGATCAGATGGATGATTTAGAAAAAGCATGGCTTGCCAACTTATCACAGCTAAACGTATGCAGTCAAAAAGGATTAGTGGAACGATTTGATGCAACAATAGGTGCAAATACTGTACTGATGCCATTTGGGGGTAAATATCAAAAAACTCCTGCGGAAGGTATGGTTGCGAAACTTCCAGTTTTGGGTGGCGAAACGAATACGGCTACAGCAATGACGTTTGGTTTTGATCCATATTTATTAGAATGGAGTCCATTCCATGGCGCAATGTATGCTGTTGTTGAGTCAGTTGCAAAAATTGTTGCTTTAGGTGGACATTATGATAGCATTCGTTTAACTTTCCAGGAATATTTTGAACGTCTTGGCAAAGAAAGTATTCGTTGGGGAAAACCATTTAGTGCGCTGTTAGGTGCGTTAAAAGCGCAACATGAATTTGCTATTCCGGCAATTGGTGGTAAAGACAGCATGTCCGGAACATTTAAAGATATTAATGTCCCTCCATCCTTGATTTCTTTTGCTGTCGATGTAGTAGAAGCAGATAAAGTTATTTCTCCGGAATTTAAAAAGGGAAATAGCAGAGTCGTTGTTGTTCCAGCAAAACGTGATGAGTATGATTTACCAGACTTTACGCAGCTGAAGAAAAACTTTACAAAAATCAGTCAATTAATCGCAGACGGCAAAGTATTTGCGGCGCATAGTGTGCGTGTGGGTGGTATAGCTGCTGCAATTAGTAAGATGTCATTAGGTAATGAAATTGGTTTTGCTTTCAGTCGTCAGCTAGAAACAAAAGATTTGTTTATGAGTGATTATGGCTCTATTATTTTAGAAATTGCAGATTATGTAGATATTGAAGTAGATTTAGCTGGAACTAATGCTTATCTATTAGGGACGACAACAGAAAAAGCGGATATTCGTTTAAGTGGTACAATGGTATCTTTAGCAAAAGTAGAAAAAGCTTATATGGGTACATTAGAGAAAATATTTCCAACACAAACGAAAACAAGTGCGAAAAAAGTTCACTTTACTCCACATACTGCGGGGGGGAAAATTGCATCTCGTACAACTGTTGCTAAACCGCGTATTTTTATTCCTGTATTTCCGGGAACGAATTGTGAATATGATTCAGCGAAGGCTTTTGAAAGAGTTGGTGGTATTGCCAACACGTTAGTGATTCGTAATCTAACTGCAAGTGCAGTTGAAGAATCTGTAGAAGCGATTGTAAAAGGAATTAATGAAGCGCAGATTGTAATGCTTCCAGGTGGATTTAGCGCAGGAGATGAGCCTGACGGTTCTGGTAAATTTATTGCTGCAATGTTTAGAAATCCTCGGATAAAAGAGGCGATAACTTCATTATTAAAGCAACGTGATGGATTGATGCTTGGTATTTGTAATGGTTTCCAAGCACTTATTAAATTAGGACTTGTGCCATATGGTGAGATTACAGATTTAACAATAGAAAGTCCAACGTTAACACATAATAATATTGGACGCCATGTATCTTGCATGGTACAAACGAAAGTCGTATCTAATTTATCTCCTTGGTTCAATAATGTCCAAGTAGGCGATATTCATACAATTGCAGTATCACATGGCGAAGGTCGTTTTGTTGCGGATGCGGAAGTTGTTGCTAAACTTCGTGTGAAAGGGCAAATTGCAACGCAATATGTTGATTATGCAGGTGCTCCAAGTATGAATATTCCATTTAATCCGAATGGTTCAATAGAGGCAATTGAAGGGATTACAAGCCCTGATGGACGTGTATTAGGTAAAATGGGGCATTCGGAGCGTATCGGTACATCAGTTTGTATGAACGTTCCAGGAACGAAAGATCAGCAGTTATTTGCAGCCGGCGTTCGTTACTACAAATAAAAAATGTATTTTTGAATAGTTTTAAGATGTATTTCACATCTTAAAACTATTCTTTTTTTCTTAATCAATTACTAATCCGATTGATTTAATAAGAATTAGTTGTATAAAAAGTCTTAGATTGTTATAATAAGAAACGAGGAGTGATTATTATTAAATTTAAATTATTAGAACAACCAGATAAAGCGATTTTTGATTCGTTTTTTCACGATAGATATTATGAAAACTCACATTGTAATTTTACGAATTTATTTATGTGGCGCAATCCTTATCAAATTGCATGGGCAGTAGAAGATGGAGTTCTTTATTTAAAAGGAAGCTGGCAAGGTAAAGAATTTGCAATGCAACCTTTTGGTCCTATGGGGAAAATGCCTAAAGCAATTGAGTTTTGGCTGAATTATTTTAAAGAGAAAAATACGGAATTTATTATGTCGGGGCTGGAAAAAAGTATGGTAGAGGAAATGAACAGGTATTATCCGAACAGATTTCATATTAGTGAAGATAGAGATAACTTTGATTACGTTTATGAGACAGCAGCTTTAATTTCTTTGTCTGGACGAAAATATCATAGTAAAAAAAATCACCTAAATAGTTTTAAGAAAACCTATCCTGAGGCCATTTATCAACCGATTACAAGTGAAATTAGTTTGCGATGTAAGCTGAGTATCAATACGTGGTATAAACAACATGGAACTTTTGATGATCCGATATTAACAGAAGAAAGAAAAGCCATTATTGAGGTTTTGAATAATTTTGAGTACTTGAATCTAAAAGGTGGTGCAATTTTTATTGGTGAAAGAGTTGTGGCATTTACTTTCGGCGAGCAATTAAATGAAAATACTGCAGTTATCCATGTAGAAAAAGCTGATCCAGAAATTCGTGGCGCATATACAGCGATTAACCAAGCTTTTTGTCAGCGGGAATGGGCTCATTTACAATATGTAAATAGAGAAGAGGATATGGGAATCGAAGGACTTAGAAAAGCAAAACTAAGTTATAAGCCGGTAAAAATGGTTGAAAAATTTGTTGCAGTTTTAAAAGATGATTTAAATCCAATTGATCCAAATCTGTCTATTTAAAAATAAATCTTGGAAAGTGTATTATTTTTTTTTAAAAGCATATACTAGGAGTGAGAAAGCAAGCGATTACTTTCTCATGTGGAGGCACCGTCAGTTTAGCAATAAACTGGCGGTGCTACGGTTTTTTTATAGAGGAAAAAAGGAAGTTTATTGTTTAATAAACTTTTTTAGTTTGTAAATATAACCAATGAAAGAACTTAAATTGTGGCTTGAAAAATTTTTATTTAAAGATTATAATGTAGACTTTGTATGGATAATTATTTTCAATTTACATACTTTTGTTGTTGGCAATGGTGATGCATTACGCTATAATATTCTATAGTATTATAGAGGAGATTTTGATGAATAAGGTAGTAGTTACAGTTATTGGAATACAAAAAGATGCTATGGGGGAAGAAAATCGTATAGAATTCGTTACTACAGGTACACATTACTTTAAGAACGGAATTCATTATGTACTTTATGAAGATAGTGAAGTAAGTGGAATGGAAGGGACTTCGAATCTGTTAAAAATTGCCGATCATCATGTTACTTTAGTAAGAAAAGGTGCTGTATCACAAGAACAGCATTTTGAATTGGCAAAAAAGAGTTCAAGTGTTTATCGTACTCCCTATGGTAGACTTACCTTAACGGTATTGACAAATAAATTAGATATTTGTTATGGTTCAATTTCTGGAAATATCGATATTGTTTATGAGTTATCGATTGATGGACATTGGCAGAGTGAAAACCAACTTCAAATCAGTGTCTGTGCAGATGCTGAAACTTATAGTCATATGAATTGAGTTTTACAGGAGGACGTTATATTTTGGATATTAAAGAAATTCTAATTGACGCAATTTGTCGCGCCGCACAGCAATCTATTGTTGATGGGGCGTTTCATGCTGAGAAATTACCTCAGATTATCTTAGAAGTACCACCGCAAAAAGAATTTGGTGATTATGCCACAAACTTTGCATTACAAGCAGCGCGTGCAGCGAAAACGAATCCGAGAACAATTGCCGAAGCGATTGTTCAGCGTTTAAGTGAAAGCTGGTTAGAAAAAGCGGAAATTGCTGGACCAGGCTTTATTAATTTTTATCTAAAATCGGATATAATCTATGACCGTTTAGCGGCCATTATTGAAAAAGGTGAAACCTATGGTGATTTAGCAGCGAGAAATGATGGAAAAATTCAGGTTGAATATGTAAGTGCAAATCCGACGGGGCCATTACATGTTGGACATGGACGCGGGGCAGCCATGGGGAGCGCTTTAGTAAACTTACTTAGAGCTGCTGGTTATCATGTAGCAAGTGAGTACTATATTAATGATGCTGGCAATCAAATTGATAATTTAGCAGCATCAGTGAATGCAAGATATTTAGAATTGCTAGGTCAAACGGTTGATTTCCCGGAAAATGGATATCATGGTCATGACATTATTGATACTGCAAAACGCATTATCGATGGACATCAAGACGAATACTTAGCTATGAGTGCTGAAGAACGGTTAACAATTTTTAAAGAGTTAGCATTAAAAGAAAAATTAGCGGCGCTGAAGGAAGATTTAGCAGCATTCAATGTACATTTTGATCAGTGGTTTAGTGAACGCAGTTTACATCAAGCAGATGCAATTCATGAAACTTGTGAGTTTCTTAAAGGAAACGGGAATATTTATGAAAAAGATGGTGCATTATGGCTGAAATCAACAGCTTATGGTGATGATAAAGATCGTGTAGTTATTCGTGATAATGGCGTACCTACGTATTTAGCAGCGGATATTGCTTATCATCGTGATAAGTTAGAACGTGGTTTTGATACATTAATTAATATTTGGGGCGCAGATCATCATGGCTATATTTGTCGGGTTAGAGCTGCCATTGAAGCTATGGGGTATAAAGGGGATGCGCTTGAGGTTTTAATTTTGCAGATGGTTAGCTTGTATCGTGATGGTGCGTTAGTAAAAATGTCAAAACGCACTGGACAAAGTGTAACTTTAGCAGAATTAATTGAGGAAGTTGGAACAGATGCAGCAAGATTCTTCTTTATTATGCGTTCTATTGATAGCCAATTAGATTTTGATTTAGATTTAGCTAAGTCTAAATCTAATGAAAATCCAGTTTATTATATTCAATACGCATATGCCCGCATTTGTAGTATATTTAGACAAGCCGAAGAAAATGGATTAGGATTTACTAGTCAAGCAAAATTAAATCTGCTTACCACTGAATCTGAAATTGATTTAATTAAAAAGATGGCAGATTATGAAGAAGAAATTGCTTTTGCCGCAAAAGATCGTGCGCCCCATCGCATTGCAAGATATGTGCATGAATTAGCAGGGGATTTTCATAGTTTTTATAATCAATGCCGTATTATGGGTGTTGAAAAAGATTTGGCTGAGGCTAGACTTAGTTTAGTGAAAGCTGTACAAAATACGATTCGTCATGCATTAAATATTTTAGGCGTTAGTGCACCGGAAAAAATGTAGAAAATTAATTTGTGAAATGTTCGTTTAAATATGAGGGGAGTTTTTTGTTTTGGATATGACAAAAATGGCAGAAGTAGATATTGCTTATCAAATTTTAAGTGCAGCAGGGCAGCCAATTTATTTTAAAGATTTAATTATGGAAATCATTGATAAAAAACAAAAACCAGTGCAATCATTATCTCTAGCTATTTCTGAGGTATACACACTAATTAATATGGATAGCAGATTTCATCATGTAGGAAAAGGAATGTGGGGTTTAGCTGAGCTTACACCACAAGAGGTGAAACGTTCTAGTAGCTCCAGTTCAAGTACAAAATCGAATACAAAACGCAGAGAAAAACTTCTTGAAGAGATTCAAGATTTAGATCCGGTTTCCAAAAAGCGTGATGAAGAGTAACGCTTGACAGCAGATATAAATACAGGATACAATTGTTGGCGTATTTTTAGGTCAATATAAAGATGAATATAGATTCATTTAAGATTTTTATAGAATAATGCAAGGGCAAAAATAGGAGGATTTTTCGCATGGCAAAGTATGTTTTTGTTACCGGAGGGGTTGTTTCCTCATTAGGTAAAGGCATCACAGCGGCTTCATTAGGACGGTTATTAAAGACTCGCGGGATAAAAGTGACGATTCAGAAGTTTGATCCATATATCAATATTGACCCGGGGACGATGAGCCCGTACCAACATGGGGAAGTTTTTGTTACTGAAGATGGAGCAGAAACAGATTTAGATCTAGGGCACTATGAGCGTTTTATTGATATTAATCTAAGTAAAGGGTCTAACGTTACTGCCGGTAAAATTTATTGGTCTGTATTAAATAAAGAGCGTAAAGGAGAATACTTAGGTAGTACAGTTCAAGTGATTCCGCATATAACAAATGAAATTAAACAACGAATTTATAGTGTTGCTGATGAAAGTGATGCAGAAGTTGTTATTACGGAAATTGGCGGTACAGTTGGTGATATCGAAAGTTTACCGTTTATGGAAGCAATTCGCCAAGTCAAAAAAGAAGTTGGAAGAAATGATGTACTTTATATTCACGTAACTTTAGTTCCTTACATTTCTGCGGCAGGTGAGTTAAAAACTAAACCTACACAGCATAGTGTAAAAGAATTGAGAAGTATTGGAATCCAACCTGACATTTTAGTGTGTCGCACGGAAAAAGAAATTTCACCGGAAATGAAAGAAAAATTGGCTTTATTCTGTGATGTTGATGCAGATGCGGTCATTCAAAATAGAACAGCTTCTACAATTTATCAAGTGCCTTTGATGATGCAGGAAGAAGGATTAGATAAAATTGTTTTAGAAAAATTAAAAATGGATTATGGCCCCGCTGATATGACTGAGTGGGCAAAAATGGTAGATAAAATAAATCATCCGTCTCGTGATGTAACAATTGCTATGGTTGGGAAATATGTTGAATTGCAAGATGCATATATCAGTGTTTCCGAATCACTGCACCATGCAGGGATTGCAAATGATGCAGATGTAAAAATAAAATGGGTGAATGCAGAAGAAATTGAAACTAATGGGATAAACTATGATGAAGTATTTGCTGGCTGTCAAGGTATCCTTGTTCCTGGTGGTTTTGGCGATCGTGGTGTTGAAGGCAAGATTCTCGCAATTCAATATGCACGTGAAAATAAAATTCCTTTTTTGGGTCTGTGTTTAGGCATGCAATGTGCGGTAATTGAATATGCGCGCAATGTTTGCAATATGCAAGGTGCAAATAGTACGGAAATGGATGCTGATACGAAATATCCAGTGATTGATTTAATGTCAGATCAAGTGGATATTGAAGATAAAGGTGGAACGATGCGCTTAGGTTCTTATCCATGTAAAGTTAGAAAAGATACAAAAACATATGAAGCTTATGGTAGTGAATTAATTCATGAACGTCATCGCCATCGTTTAGAGTTCAATAATAAATATCGTGAAGAGTTAGAAAACGCAGGCTTGACGATAGCTGGTACTTTACCAGATGATAGTTTGGTAGAAATTATTGAAGTGAAAGATCATCCATGGTTTGTTGCTTCGCAATTTCATCCCGAACTAAAATCTCGTCCGAATAATCCTCATCCATTGTTTAGAGAGTTTGTTGGGGCGGCATTAAAATTTAAATAATGGTCTTAATTAAAATTTTAAGATTAAAGGTCATGATAACATCGCATGGTATCTATGGGCACAATAACAGAAACTGTTGGTTATCCAACAGTTTTCTTTTTAAGGAGAATAGATGATGAATAAGAAAAAAACTATGTTAATTATTGCTTTAGTTATTCTTTTTTCCGTTGTTTTGTTAAACTTAAGTGGTAAAAAATCTGAAGATAATACAAATGGTGATTTAAGAGGAAGTAAAGAACAAATTGCTGTCATTTATGTTGATGGTGTCATTAAGAGTGAACGAAATACAGCCAACGTATTTTCAGAGGACGGCGGTAGTGAAGGGTTAATTAAACAGCTCCATAAAGCTAGTGATGATCCTTCGATTAAAGCAATTATTCTTAGAATTAATAGCCCTGGTGGTGCGGTTACGGCTACCCAAGAAGTAGGAGATGAAATTAAGAAAATTAGGGAAAAAGGGAAATTGGTTGTAACTTCTATGGGCGATATTGCCGCCTCAGGTGGTTATTGGTTAGCCGCTTGTACAGATAAAATTTATGCAAATTCGACAACGCTTACGGGCAGTATAGGCGTTTATATTTCCTATTCTAATTGGGAAGAGCTTTATCAAAAAATTGGTATTAAATCAGATAAAATTAAAAGTGGTGAGCATAAGGATATCTTAGCAAATGATCGTCCAATGACACCTGAGGAACGACAGTTAATTCAAAATATTGTAGACGAAAATTATAATGAATTTGTGAGGGTTGTTGCTGAAGGGCGTAAGCTGGATATAGATAAAGTGAAATCCTTGGCCGATGGCAGAATTTATAGTGGAAAACAGGCAAAAGAACTTGGGTTAGTGGATGAGTTAGGTAATCTTTATGATGTAATAGATAAAACGGCAAAAGAAGTCGGCATTCAAGGAAAAGTTAAAATCAAAGAATATGGAAACAATAATCCTTTCTCTGCACTTCTAGAAAGCAATAGCAAGGCAAATTTATTGGAACTTTTTCTTTCTCAGACAAAAGCAGAAAATGAAGTAAAATCAATTGTGCCGATGGCTATACCGGCAAGAGGATAGGTGAATAACGTGGGAGAATTTTTAGAAACAATTTATGATGTGATATTTAAACCTAAAGAGGCTTTTCAAAAATTTGCACAAACACCGCAAATTTTACAAGCTTGTTTAGTCGTATTTATTACGACGACTTTATCGCTTATTGCAATCTCTGCTGGCAGTGGAGGGGTATCGTATCGAGGTGGACTGATTGTTTTACAGCTTATCGGGAATTTTACTACTCTATTTATTATGGTTGCAATTTGGCATTTAATTGCTGAATTAATGGCAGGTACAGGTCAGGTAAAGTCATTACTAAGTGTTGTAGGTTTTTCCTACTTTCCTCAATTATTAATCACGCCAATTTATTTAATTGCAAGTTTTTTATCTGCTGATATTGCAGCTACATTAATTTTAGTGGCTACTGTTGTTGTTGTTGTATGGACTTTCTATTTGAACTTTACAGGGATAAAAATCGTATATCAAGTGACTGGTGCTAAAGCTTTTCTGGTGATGATTTTGCCAATACTTGCTGTGGCTGTGATTCTATTTTTATCATTCATTTTACTTGGGACGATGTTTATGTCAATTTTTAATGGCACTATCCCTGTACCACCGACGTTATGATGAGATATCTTCTTTTGTTAGTTAGTATTGCATTATGCATTACGGGATGTATGGTAAATCAGGAAAATCAGAGTCAAAAGCAAGGTGCGTTAATTGAGTCTGTAATGGAAGAAGATACACTTAAAGAACATATAATTACTGAAGGAGAAGGAAATTCATACCGTCTCCTTCAGAAAGGCAATGAGGAAGTGCCTTTATTAGAGATTGCTGCTGGTCAGGATGGTAGGATTATCTATAGAGATCAAATGTTTGCAGATATATCGAGTACGGTTAATTTTAAGCTGCAATTTTTATCTACACAGGGAACAGGTCGCTTTGTAGTTGATGGGGTGGACGCTGACGGTAATGTTATAGCTGGTATAGGATGGGTAGTTACAGGAGATTTGCCTAAAAACACGAAAACGATGAAATGGGTAGATTCTAGATATAGTATTAATTTTATTGGCTCTTGGATTGATACCTATTACAATGTAAAAGTTATGTTTGATAAAGAGCTTGGGCATGTAGATTATTCGAAAATTGCAAATTTTCGATTTTATGTAGAGGCTAGTGACGGACAACACGCATTAATTGCAAGAAGAGATTTATTTGATGATCATTCTAAATCTTTGCATATGATACCATTACAAAATTTTTATCAGGTAGACAAAGATGAATGGATTACTATTCAAGCAATTTTACAAAATCGAAGTCAACAAGTCATAGATAGTGCTGGTGTAGAGCTTGTTATGCCATACGGTTATGGACTTGTAACCATAGAGGATACACAAAGGATAAATGAGTACCTTCAACCGGGAGAAAAGCGGGTATTAACTTGGAAGGTAAAAGCGAATCGCGCCGATATTGTAAACTTAAATAAACCGTGGCAGATTTTTTTCAAAATCAATGGAGTCGTTGAAGAGGAAAGTCCTGTAGAGGTATCTATTAACGATAGGGAAGATGGACGAGTATATTATGTATTAACGGAAGATTTAGAACCTGCTGACAGCGCTGGATATTCTATTGCATGGGGAAATCAAGATGGATGGTTAAATCCAGAAGAATTAACAGTTCAAATGATAAGCAAAGCAGAAAAAATGAATCAAATTGCAGATCGATATGGTGCAAAATGGACGCATTATATTGCCCTACCGATTTTGAAAGCAGCTGCATGGGCAGAAGAAAAGGCACCGAAGCAAGGCTGGAAAGAGACTATAGAGAAAGTTAAAAATTCGGTACACGAGCAAACTAAATTAGGACATGCATACGCTTTGCATATGCATATGGATTATGATCCATATATAAGTGTGAATCTATTATCTTTTAATAAAGAGCGTAATGGCTTCTGGGGAAATCATTTGTTGCATGGATGGGCAAATTTATTACCAGAAGAAGGGGAGTATGACATTTATCAAAGTAGAGTAGGTTCTTTATATGCATATCAATCTATGCTGGAAGAAATGATTGGTAATGCCACTATGGGGCAAAGTTTAACGGCTAGAGCAGGTTCATTTGATTTCGGGGATGGTGCACAAGAAGAAATGATAAGTACACGTGCATATCAAAAAGCCGGGTATTTAGCTTCAAGTGATGCGGATGGCAATATTCAGGGGTATACTTCGGCTGACTATGGAAATGAGATTTATTTTGCTTCGAAGTCAGATATCAATGCACCTACGAAAGATTTACAGGATGTCGGTTTAGTGGAATTTCGATTAACACCAAAAGAGTTTATTGCCTATGAAAAAGGAAATGAATTGGATTGGAATCAGAAAGTTGATCAGGGCATGAACTATTTTGTTGGGAGTGGTAAAGTTATGCCAGGCGTTCATGCAATTGTTGGCTTCACGCATGCCTTCTTTATGATGGGAAATGGTGATTGGCGAAGTTTAGAAGGTGGACATTTTGATTTGCTTAATAACCATTTGTCTTATGTGGAAAAGCGTTATGTAAAGCCGGGTTTACTGCGTTTTGCTACTGCTGATGAATTGGTAGAAGCGTATCTTGATTATTATACACCGCAACTTTTGGCTGTTTATGGACGGATACTTGATGAAAATCTATTAACTACACATTATGAAATTAAATTGTTAGGTAAAGATATTCCGGTCAACCAAGGTAATCCATTGATGGTAAAAGTGAAGTATCCTTTATGGCTGCGTGAAAAAGCGTATAAAATTATTGTACTTAAAGAGGGTAAGCCAATTAAGATTCAAGACTTTTTGCCGACTGAAAGTAATGAAATTGAATTTTTGGTCGATGATAAAAATGCAACATACAGCATGCGAATCTATCATAATGAATGGATATACAGATTATTTCATCTTTTTTAATAGAATCGTAACTTATTTTAAACAGAAAGTTTTACCACTATTTACTTAATTTTAGCAGGAGATTAAGGGAAAAAAGCGAAATGTAAAAAGATAGAAAATTTAATACTATACTGAAAGAGAGCAAGGTGAAAAAATGACATTATCTAAGAGTACAGTATTAGTGGTAGACGACCAACCGGGAATTCGGAGACTATTAGTAGAAGTGTTGACGGATGAAGGTTATGAAGTAAATGTTGCTGCAAATGGTTATGAAGGCTTAGAGACTGTAAAAAAGTTAAAACCTAGTTTGATTTTAATGGATATGAAAATGCCTGGTATGGATGGGATTGCAACTCTACAAGAGTTGAAAGAGATAGGTATGGCAAGTAGAGTTATCATGATGACTGCTTATGGTGAGCTTGATTTAGTTACAAAAGCCAAAGAACTTGGTGCATATGCGTATATTACAAAACCATTTGATATTATTACATTATGTGAAATGGTTGCCAGCTATCTTGATGGTCATAAAGAAGAATTGATGATAGGGTAATGTTGTTTACTAATTTCACACTAAAAATAGGAGAATGATGAGAAGCATTCTCCTATTTTTATGAATTATTTTCAAGAAGGAATTCTTTGCTATATGGCGAATCTATCAATCAAGAAAGGAGTGAGTTGCGTGCTGATTCATGCTGCTTTGTCGATTGCATTATATTGTCAACGTTGTGGAAAAATTGAGATTCATGATATTTCTTATTTTTTATCACGGAATAAGGTCAGTATGTTGAAATGTAGCTGTAGCCATATTCAAGCGACATTAGTGCGTGATGATTCTAATAGATTTAGATTAAGAATTCCTTGTGGTGTTTGTGAAAATGTACATGAACATTTAATAAAGTTGAAAGATATAAAGAAATTTACAATTCGAAAAATTTATTGTGAAAAGGATTATTTTGAACTTGGGTATATTGGTAAGCGAAAATATATTGAAGAGATATTAACTTTTAATAAATTGGCCTTTGAAAAAACTTCTTGTAATGAAGTTCCAGAAAAAATTGAAAAACAACAGTTGGTTTTAGACGTGCTAAATAAAGTACATGATATGGTCGAACAGGGAAATGTGATATGCCCATGTGGAAAAGAAGAATTCAGAGCCGATATTATGGGGGATAATCTGATTTTAGAATGTATGCATTGTGACAGTTATCATATTATCTCTATGCGTAGTGAATCAGATTTAACTTTTTTAAATAAAACGGAAACTATAACTTTAAAACATGCCTCAAATTATGTAAGAAATATTGATTTAGATTAAAAATGAGTCGATATATTTATTTGAAAGTAGTACTGTTTTTTGTACAATAAAGTTACTAAAAGATTTTCATTAAGATATAATTTTTTAGTTGCTTTATAGAGGAGGCGCGATATCATGTTTTTTGATTCGCAATAAGCAGCAAAGCAAATTTTTTAGAAATAATGAATTTGTTCTGCTGCTTATTTTTATTTGGAAATACAAAGAAATTGATAAGATAAAGTAAGAAGGTTTAAGAAAAAATGAAAAGTTTTATATAATTAATGAAAAAGCTAAATCACTATTGAGGATATTTATGAACAAACGCATCAAACAAACAAAGCGGCGACAAAAACAAAAAATGCAACTGCCTTGATTACATCCATTGTGGAGGAAACGAATTTATTATCTTTGTATGCTTCAATTTAGGCAGTACCTGCAGGGGAACAAGGCAGATCATTTGCCGTAGTAGCATTACAAATTCAAAAATTAGTGGAGAAATCGAATAATTCAGCGCGTTTAATCGAAGAGATTATTGCAACGTTGCTTATGGATTACAGAAGAAACTTCTGCTTCGACAACAGAAATCAATGATACCATTGGTGAGATTTCAGAAGATGCAACGAAGCTGAAAACGATATCAGATGCATTAGAGGAAAATATAAATATATTTAAAACAAAATAATTTATTGTAAATATGAGGTTGTTACAATCTATATGAATTAGATACGATTAAAAGGAGTCATTAATGATTATGATAATTGACGAACAGGTATTACAAGAACCCTACGCTGAAGTTGAGCGAAAAATGCATCTTTTGTTACAAACGGGGCAGATGCTTATGGAAAGTGGGGCGGACACAAATCGCATTGTGCGGGATATGAAACGCGTAGCTGCCTATATGGGAATTCCAAAGCGGAAAATTCACTTACATATTACGTGTACGACGATTATGCTTAATATAAGTGACGGAGATCATTCTTACACACAGTTTCGTAAATGTCAGCACCATAGTGTGAATATGACAGTTATCTCTGCACTTATAAAACTCTCTTGGCATGCGTTGGAGAGAAACTATACGTTAGATGAATACGAAGCTGAACTTATGAGAATTAGAAAACTTAAACGAAATTATTCGCCACTTTTATCTGTCTTAGGGGCAGGTCTTGCTTGTGGAAGTTTCGGTAAGTTATTTGGTTGTGATTGGGCGGCATTTTTTTGGACAATGATTTGTGCTTCTAGCGGATTTTGGGTGAGAAGCCTTTGTAATAAATGGGGTGTGAATCCCTATGCAGGAATTTCTATTGCTGCATTTGTAGCCACTTTTCTTGCTTATCTTACGCAATTTATTTCAGGATCAGTTACGCCTTGGTATCCAATGATTGCTTGTACGTTATTTATTATCCCAGGGATTCCACTTATCAATGCTGTCGATGATATGCTCAATAATTATATAGCGGCAGGAACAACGCGTAGTATCAATACATTGCTTATTGTCGCAAGTATGACTTTTGGAATTATTCTTGCAATTCGCATTGCAAATGTTGCTGATTTTACAACACTCAACGTTGTACCGGACAGCATTTATCTTTCTCATGCAATTTTTGCTGCGATTGCAGCAGCTGGTTTCTCCATTATTTTCAATGTGCCACCTCGCTTATTAATCATGACAGTGATTGGTGGGATTATTTCCGTATGTCTACGTAATTTTTTTGCTTTTGAACTTGGAATGAGTCAAGTAGCAGGATCATTTATTGGTGCAGTTGTAGTAGGACTTATTACGATGAAATCTACGCATTGGCTAAATACGTCAGCCTATGTACTTTCGATACCATCCGTTATTCCGCTTATCCCAGGCGTGTTACTTTATCGCTTACTTTTTGCTTTTTTTAATATAAAAGAATTGGATACGGTGGCACTACTGGTTGCGATTCAAAATGGTGTTACTGCTGTACTTATTATTATTAGTGTTGCTGTTGGCATTACAATTCCAAATCTTATTGCTCAGCGTTATCTTGACAAAACTAAGGATGAATATATAGAAGAATTGATTGAAGAGCGTCGTCAAAATATCGAAAGGGATTTATTTTAGATAGTAATTTAAGGTGGGAGTAAAAACTCTCCCTGAGTCAGTGGTTGTATCTTATTATAAGATGAAAATCTACTGTAGCTAAACATGGTGAGTGTTTAGTGCAGTAGATTTTTTTTGCATAAAATTTCTTTTTCCCGTTAAGGATAATTATAGTATCTAAAATTTGTAAAAAAATAGGTGGGCGATTCTATGACATTAAAAAAAGTTAACTATAAAAAATTTTTATGTGTTTTACTTGCGTTTAGTTTTCTTGCAGGTATTACTTGGTGTTTATTGCAACAAGCGCCAGAATCAAAACAGTTGCATGAACCGCTTATGGAAGTTGAAGCAGTAGAAGAACTTGCTCCTGAGGAGCCTGCATTGCCTGCGAATGCAGAAATGGAGCAGTATAAGAATAAGCATGATGAAGAGAAAGTTCCAGTATCACGGGCAAATATATCACAGTTTATTGCACCTACACATGGGGTAGTAACGTCAGAGTTTGGAGCACGTGGAGGAAGAAATCATGATGGCGTTGATATAGCAAATGACTTAGGGACACCAATTTTAGCGGCAAAAGATGGAAAAGTAAGTTTTACTGGGTGGATATCTGGTTATGGTAACACAATTATAATTGAACATAAACAAGGGTATACTACGTTATATGGGCATTTACAATCTATTTTGGTCGAAACAGATAGTATTGTAAAAGCGGGGGAACCGATTGCTACGATGGGAAGTACGGGAAATTCTACAGGTCCGCATCTACATTTTGAAGTAGAGCGTGATGGTGTATTGATGAATCCTGCAATAATCTTAAATAATTGAGGAGAGTACAATGAAAATATGTTATCATTGTGAAATTTGTGGCGCGGATATTGATGAAATTGAACTAGCGGTAGTGGATGAAAAAAAGCTTGGCTTTGATTGCTTGACTGGTGATGAACGGAAAGCTATAATTAGTGTTGATACATTATCCGATACGATGGATGTACAGTCGTTATGTGATGCATGTATTAAAGAATTGGGGTTGGATGATGCGCAGGATCAGGCTACTTCATTCCCGATAAACGGACTAAACTTATTACATTGAGATAGTTCTAAAAAAAGAGAAATTTGCATATATATGATAGGGCTTTAGCGATAGCTAAAGCCCCTTTTGGCATGGGTGAGGTGTAAAAATGGAAAAGCTGTTTGAGCTAGTTAAGCGAGACAAATCAATTGCTAAAGTGGTAAATTGCTTTGCAAAGGATCATGCAGAAAGTTTAATTTATGGATTGTCAGGCTCGCAGAAAAGTATGGTTTTAGCAAGTTGCTTTAAAGAAAACCAACGCACGACGATTATTTTAACAAATACGAAAGAATCTATAGAAGCTTTGCAGGCTGATTTATCTATGTTGCTTCCTGATACTGCAGTTTTAGAATTGCCAGCACTTGATATGGTTACTTTTTCTGCTGCAGCAAAGAGCATGGCACTGGCAGCAAAACGAATGGATGTTTTAGGGCGATTAATTCGTAAGGAAAAGATTATTGTCTTGGCAAGTGCAGCCGCTGCTGTACAAAAAGGTTTGTCAAAACAAGAATTTGAAAAATCAAGTTTATCGCTTTTTATTGGTTTATTAATAGAGCGAGAGAGGGTATTAAAAAAGCTTGTTGAACTAGGATACGAACGTGTGGAGCAAGTAGATAGTATTGGTCAATTTAGTGCGCGAGGCGGCATTGTTGATATTTTTCCGATTAATCGTCAACTGCCGATTCGTATGGAGTTTTTTGGTGATGAGATAGATTCTTTGCGAGAATTTGATTTAACAACGCAACGTTCCTTGCAAAACATTACGAATGCTGATGTTTTGCCATTGATGCAGACAGATAGTACAGGCAAGCCAGAAATGTTTCTGGCATATCTAGAGGAGCAAGCGACGGTTATATTTGATGAACCATCACGTATTCGGGAACAAATTACTTCTTTAGTGAAAGAAAATCCTGAATTAAAGAAGCATATGTTTAACTGGCATGAAATTATTGCTTTAGCGAAGCAACATAATGTCATGTATTTATCTTTATTATTACAGAAAACGCCAAATGCAGAGCCAAGCGAAATTATCAGTGTCCTTGCAAAAGCAGCAACACCGTATCATAAGCAGATGGATTTATTGGTAAGTGAGCTTAATGGCTGGCTTGAACGCAAGATGAAACCGATTTTATTTATGACAAGTGCACAGAAAGTAGAATCTATGCGTGCTTCTTTAAATGAGCAGAAGATACCATCTATCGTATTTGATGGGAAATCTGATTTTGTTGATTCGGCTGTGTATATCTGCTTAGGAACGTTAAATAATGGTTTTGAATTGCCACAAGCAAATTTAGTTGTTCTTACGGAAAAAGATATTTTCGGCAGGCAGAAAAAACGTGCGTTGCCACGCGCAGCAAAAGGAGAGAAAATCACCTATTTCCGTGACATTAATATTGGTGATTATGTTGTTCATGTAAATCATGGAATCGGCAAATATATCGGTGTAGAAACAATTGAAGTTGGCGGAATGAATCGCGATTATTTGCATATACGTTATGGCGGCGATGATAAATTATTTGTGCCAACGGATCAAGTACATTTGTTGCAAAAATATATTGGTTCAGAAGGAGAAGTGCCACGTCTGCATAAAATGGGTGGTACGGAGTGGACAAAAGCCAAAGCTAAAGCAAAAGCTTGCGTTGTAGATATGGCAAAGGAATTAATTCAGCTCTATGCAAAACGAAAAACGGAGACTGGTTTTGCCTTTGAAGCTGATACGCCATGGCAAAGAGAGTTTGAAGAGGCTTTTCCATATCAAGAAACGCCGGATCAATTGGCGGCGATTGAAGAGATTAAAGCTGATATGGAAAAACCTCGACCAATGGATCGATTGCTTTGTGGTGACGTTGGCTTTGGAAAAACGGAAGTGGCAATTCGGGCGGCGTTTAAAGCGGTCATGAGTGGAAAGCAAGTTGCAGTTTTAGTGCCAACTACAGTTCTAGCGCAGCAACATTTTAAGACTTTTCAAAATCGCTTTGCTGGTTTTGGTCCTGTAGTTGATGTTGTATGTAGATTTAGAACGGCGAAAGAGCAAAAAGAAACGCTGGCGAAACTGGAGACTGGTCAAGTCGATGTTTTAATCGGTACCCATCGAATTTTAAATCAAGAAGTAAGGTTTAAAGATTTGGGGTTACTCATTGTCGATGAAGAACAGAGATTTGGTGTTGCTCAAAAAGAAAAACTGAAAAAGTGGAGTCATGGAATAGATGTGTTAACGTTGAGTGCGACTCCAATTCCTAGGACACTCCATATGTCACTTGTCGGGGCAAGGGATATGAGTATCATTGAAACGCCGCCGGAAGAACGTTACCCAGTTCAAACGTATGTGGTTGAGAATAATGATACGATTATTCGCGATGCAATCAAGCGAGAACTAAAGCGTGGTGGACAGGTATATTTTGTTTATAACCGTGTGGAAACCATTGATAAGATGAGTAATTATCTTGCGAATATGCTTCCTGATGCAAAAATTCAAGTTGGACACGGACAAATGGCAGAAGAACTATTGGAGCAAGTTATGTTAGATTTTTATGAAGGGCAAGATGATATCTTAGTTGCAACGAGTATTATCGAAAATGGACTTGATGTACCGAATGCGAATACGATTATTATTTACGATGCGGATCGTTTTGGTCTTTCACAGCTTTATCAGATGCGCGGGCGTGTTGGCAGATCGAATCATATGGCATTTGCATACTTTGTTTATCAAGCGGATAAAGTATTAACCGAAGTTGCAGAAAAAAGATTACAGGCGATTAAAGAGTTTGCTGAACTTGGGGCAGGGTTTAAAATTGCGATGCGTGATTTGGAAATTCGTGGTGCTGGGAATCTGCTTGGGGCACAACAACATGGGCATATTGCCAGTGTTGGTTTTGAAATGTATTGTCGATTATTAGAAGAGGCAATTCAAGAGGAGAAAACAGGTGAACCGGTGAAAGGCTATGAAGAGCCTATGATTGATTTAAAGATAGAAGCATATTTACCGGGGGATTATATTGCTGATGCGATGCATAAGATAGAAATATATCAGCGTATTGCAGCAATTCGAAATAAACAGCATTTAGAACAGTTGTTAGATGAATTGATTGACCGATTTGGAGAACCGCCAGAAGAGGTAATGAATTTATTGACTGTTGCACGCATAAAAAATATTGCGCGGCATTTAGGTTTAAAATCTATTATTCAGCAACCGATGCAGATTGAGTTTATTTTTAGCGATGTGCCGAACGTAGAGATGGAAAATATAATAAAATTAAAAGCTTTATTTGCAGCATTTATAAAAGTTGTTCCTGGGCCGCCAGAAATTATTCGTATGCGGCTAACGCAAAATTATGCAAAAAATATTTTAAAATATGTGACGAAAATATTGATTACTTTAGCAGTAACAGAGAAGAAAAAGTAACAGGATCTCTTTTCAATACGATGAATAAATTTCAATATGCAGATATATACTATTATTGGAATCGAATGTCAGAAGGTGTTGAAAAGGGGGGATAATATTTGAAAGCAACAGGCATTGTAAGAAGAATTGATGATTTGGGAAGGGTGGTTATTCCGAAGGAAATTCGCCGTACCCTAAGGATTCGTGAAGGTGATCCATTAGAGATTTATGTGGATCGAGATGGTGAAGTAATTTTAAAGAAATACTCTCCAGTAAATGAACTAGGTGACTTTGCAAAAGAATATTGTGATTCTTTATACGAATCAATTGGACACATCGTTTTAATTGCTGACCGCGATGAAATTGTAGCAGTGGCGGGGACGGCAAAAAAGGAATTTTTAAATAAAGGATTAAGTACGTTGGTCGAAAAAATCATGGAAGACCGTAAAGCCGTACTTATCAATAATCCAATTGAATATAAAGGCAGAATTTGCCCAATTGACATTGATGATGATGAAATAGAAAATTTTAAATTGTCATCCGAAGTAATTGCACCGATCATTGTAGAAGGAGATGCAATTGGCGCGGTAATCATTTGTACAAAGCAGCCAAATGTCAAAATGGGAGATGTTGAATTAAAGTTAGCGGAAACAGCCGCGGGATTTTTGGGAAAACAAATGGCAATGTAAAAGTTGTAGCAGGGATATTGTGAAATTAGAAATGAAAATCTATTTTACAGTATCCCTTTTTAGTTGTTGGCGAAAAGAGGGTGATATTGTGTGAAACATAGATTTATTCAAGGGGCATTAATATTAACGATTGCAGGGATCGTTGTTAAGATTATTGGTTCGGTAAATCGAATCATTTTATCGAGAATGCTCGGTGGTGAAGGTATAGGTTTATATCAGATGGCTTATCCAATTTACCAATTGGCACTAAGTGTATCTTCTGCAGGAATTCCTGTAGCTATTTCGATCTTAACGGCGGAAAAATTAGCATTAAAAGATTACATAGGAGCAAATAGAATATTTCGCTTATCATTAAAATTGATGATGGTAACAGGATTGTTCTTTAGCTGGTTATTGTATTATGGAGCGGGATGGCTGGTTGATGCACAGATTGTACGTGATGAACGCGCCTATTATGCAATTGCTGCACTTGCACCAGCAATTTTTTTCGTTACGATTTTATCAAGTTATCGTGGCTATTTTCAGGGAATGCAGATGATGACACCAACGGCCATATCGCAAATTGTTGAACAAGCGATTCGCGTCGTTGTGATGATAGCTTTGGCAATTGTACTTTTGCCCTATGGATTAGCGTATGCTTCAGCTGGGGCAAGTTTTGGAGCAGCACCAGGCGCAGCAGCAGGCGTAATCATACTTCTTTACTATTATTGGCGACACAGAATTATACATAAAGAACAGTTGAAAATGCAAAATCGCGAGATTGTGCAAGAGTCTAGTTATTCTATTATTAAGAGGCTGGCCATTCTTGCACTCCCTGTATCATTAGCAAATATTATGTTGCCGCTTACGGCGAGTATTGATTTATTTATCGTTCCAGCAAGATTGGAGAATGCTGGTTATAGTGTTGAAGTTGCAACAGAGCTCTTTGGGTATTTAACAGGTATGGCAGTTTCATTAGTCAATCTGCCGACAATTTTAACTGCATCTCTTGCCGCCAGTCTTGTGCCGGCAATTTCAGAAGCTGTGGCGCTTAAAGATCGGTATGGGATTACGCTGCGAGCGGTAACAGCGCTTCGGATGGCAATTTTATTGATGATTCCAAGCTTTGCTGGTTTATATTTATTAGCGATGCCAATTTCTGAAATGTTATATGCTACGCCAAATGCTAGCAGTTGTATAGCTGTACTTTCATTCGGCGTTGTTTTATTAGGAATTGGGCAAGTAACAACAGGAATATTACAAGGTTTAGGTCATACGACGATTCCTTTAATTAATATGATTATTGCAGCATTTGTAAAAGTGATTTTAAGCTGGACGCTAACGGCAAATTCATCATGGGGAATTGAAGGTGCTGCTTGGGCGACAAATGCAGATTTTGGTACGGCGGCACTGTTAAATTTATTTTTTATTTATCGTTATGTTGGTAAAGCTCTTGAATTAAAATCTATTTTTAAAGTGATGGTGGCAACGGTGATGATGAGTATAGCAGTATTTGTTTCCTATGATGCATTGATGAGAGAGTTTTGGGGAAATACAATATCGACTATGGGAGCAATAATAAGTGGCGGAGTTATTTATACAATTTTTATTTTGTTAATTGGTGGAGTTACAAAAAATGAGATTGAAAGCATCCCTAAAGTTGGGAAAAGTGTTAGTAGAGTATTAGAAAAAATGCGCTTAATTTGATAGAAGATATAAATAAGGCTGTTATAAGGGATTATCCCGTTTAACAGCCTTATTTAATTGTAATTGACAAAATTGGTTATACCATAATGCGAAAAATCTATTACGTTAAACAATGCAGAATTAAAAAAAACAGTAAATTTGGCAAAGGGGAAAGGGGTAATTTTAGCTGAAGCTATGACAATTTATCATATGCCGCTTTATAAAAAGCTAAAGGAATTTATAGCTTCAGGGATGCTTGGAGCAGTAAGAATGATACAATTAAATTTTGGCAGTTATCGAGAGTATGATATGACAAGTCGTTTTTTTAATAAAAATTTAGCAGGTGGGGCATTACTTGATATTGGCGTGTATGCAATTTCATTAGCGAGATATTTTATGTCTATTAAACCTAAGCAAATTCTTTCTCAAGTAAGATTTGCTGAAAGTGGAGTGGATGAACAAGCAGGCATTTTATTGATGAATGAACGAGCCGAGATGGCAACGATTGCATTAACATTGCCTAAAAGAGCGGTGATTGCTTTTGAAAAGGGATATATTGAAATCATGGAATATCCAAGAGCTGATGAAGAGAAAATTGTATATACATCGTCGGGAACCATAGAAACAATAGTTGCTGGAAAGCGCTCAGATGCATTGCAGTATGAAATGGAAGACATAGAAGAAGCAATCATTTCAAGAAAAAAAGATATGCTGCTTACCAATACGATTGATGTAATGGATATTATGACGGAGATTAGGCACAGATGGGGAATGTATTATGACTCGGAAAAAATCTTTTAGTTTAATATTTTTAATCTTGATCATTGTATAATTTGATTTTTTAACTATATAGAATATAATGAAATATGCATTTATTTTGGTTAGGAGGATGAATTACTTTTGTAATTCAAGATTTAGAAATGGGAGAAATAACGATTGTTGGACTTGGACCGGGATCATTTGGGTATATTACGATGGAAACGTGGGATAAAATAACATCGGCTGAAACGCTTTTGCTTAGAACTGCGAAACATCCAACCGTGGAGGAAATGCAAGCTAGAGGCGTTCAGTTTAACTCATATGATTATGTGTATAATACAAAAGATACCTTTGAAGAGGTCTATCAAACGATTGCAAATGATTGCATAAGTCGTGCGCAATGCGGAGAAAATATTGTATACGCTGTTCCAGGCAGTCCGCTGGTTGCTGAAAAAACAGTAGTTTTGATTCGCGAATTAGGTAAAAAACTAAAGGTAAAAGTTAATATTTTAGCTGGAATGAGTTTTATTGAAGTTTTGTATGTTAGATTAGGAATTGATCCGATTGAAGGTCTTACCGTAATTGATAGTAAGGACATTGAACGATTGGTTTGTAGTACAGAAAATGGGATTGTGATTACGCAGGTGTATAACAGTCAAGTTGCATCGGATACAAAATTAAGCTTAATGGAAATTTATCCAGATGATTTTAAAGTCACATTAATTCAAAATTTAGGGTTGCCAAATGAAAAAATAATAGAGATAGCATTGTATGAATTAGATCGGCAAACAGGAATTGATCACTTGACAAGCCTTTATATTCCTCCGTATAAACAATCGCAAGAATGTTTTGATTTAGCTCCGCTTACGGATGTAATGGCAAGACTTCGCTCACCCGGCGGATGTGTATGGGATATTGAGCAAACACATCGTTCGTTAAGGCGAAATCTAATTGAAGAGGTATATGAAGTAGTAGAGGCAATTGATTTTGAAAATGCGGAGCTCTTATGTGAAGAGTTGGGGGATTTGCTTTTACAAATTGTGTTTCATGCACGTATGGCAGAAGAAACAGGGGTTTTTTCGATGCAAGATGTGATTGATGGAATTACAGAAAAATTAATTCGTCGTCATCCCCATGTTTTTGGTGATGTTACAGTACGTGATGCTGGTGAAGTTGTATTGAACTGGGAAGAAATTAAACGCAAAGAAAAAGCAAAAGAACGTACGCATATTCTTGATGGTGTGCCAAAAGATTTACCATCATTAATGCGTGCATATAAATTACAACATAAAGCTGCAAAAGTTGGCTTTGATTGGGATAATATCACCCCAGTTTGGGATAAAATAGAGGAAGAAATTAAAGAATTAAAAGAAGCTATCGCGTTGTCTGATCCAAAAAAAGTAGAAGAAGAATTGGGTGATGTGATATTCTCAATTGTAAATTTATCAAGATTTCTAAAAGTAGATGCTGAAATTGCATTAAATTCGACAAATAATAAATTTGTTAAAAGATTTTCTTATATTGAAAATAAGTTGAAAGATAAAGGTAAATCATGGAAGGGAACAGCATTAGAAGAGCTTGGTAAGTACTGGAATGAGGCGAAAGTCACATTTTTGATGTAATATCACGGTTTTTTTTGTAAAATTTTTTAAAAGAAAGAGGAATAGGCAAATAAACAGCGAATAAAGCTAATCGTAATCATTTCATGAGGAGGATATGTTTGTGAATAAAACTGAATTAGTGGCTAGCGTTGCTGAAAAAGCTGGCTTAACGAAAAAAGATGCTGAAAAAGCGGTGAATGCGCTATTTGCTAGCGTAGAAGAAGCTTTAGTAGCAAATGACAAAGTTCAAGTAATTGGTTTCGGTACTTTCGAAGTTAAAGAACGTGAAGAAAGAAAAGGCCGCAATCCACAAACTGGTGCTGAAATTACAATTCCTGCATCGAAAAACCCTGTTTTCAAAGCAGGTAAAGGTCTTAAAGACGCTGTAAATGCATAATTTATGATAAAAGTCAGGTCGCGAGATCTGGCTTTTATTGTGTATTGGGATAATAATATCATGAGGGGTCGTGTAAGATGAAGCAAGAAATCCTTATTGTCGATGATGAACAATCGATTCGTGAATTATTAAAATTTAATTTAGAGAAAGCCGGTTATATTATAAGACTTGCGGATAATGGAAAAAGTGCATTAGAAGAAGTTGGCTTAAAGACGGATTTAATCCTTTTAGATTTAATGTTGCCTGAATTGGATGGACTGGAAGTATGCCGTAGATTAAAGGGAGATGTAAAGACATCCAGTATTCCGATTATTATGCTGACAGCAAAAAATGAAGAAATTGATAAAATTCTTGGTTTAGAATTAGGAGCTGATGATTACTTAACGAAACCTTTTAGCCCAAGAGAGTTAATTGCGCGAATTAAAGCAGTACTCAGAAGGAGTAATAAAGATACGACAGTTGTTGGTGAATTTAAAGTTGGTAATTTAAAAATGAATTTTAGCACATATAAAACATTTATTGGAAGAACACAGATAGAATTGACCCCAAAAGAATATGAATTACTGAAGTTGTTTATTACAAATATTGATCGGGCATATTCTCGTGAAGAACTGCTGGATAAAATATGGGGATATGAATATTATGGAGATACGAGAACTGTAGATGTACATGTGCGTCATTTACGTGCAAAGCTTAGTATTGAACCTCAGTTAGCAGAAGCAATTGAAACAGTACGTGGTGTTGGCTATAGATTTACAGATTTGAAAGGCAGTCAATGATGGAAAAAAAAGTTGCGGTAATCACAGGGGGAACTTCAGGAATTGGGCTTGCTGCTGCAAAATGCTTATTGCGCGACGGATATCAAATCGTTCTCATTGGTCGGTCAGAGACGAGGGGAAAGCTGGCAGTAAAATTGCTTGGGGAAAACGCTGCATTCTTTTCTGGTGATGTTAGTAAAGTCAGCGAATGCAAGCGGTTAGCTAAAAAAATAGATGCAAGTTATGGACAGATACATACATTGGTGAACAGTGCGGGCATTTATCTTGAAAAATCTATTGGCGATATGACGGAAGAAGATTTTTTAGCTGTCATGGATACGAATGTAAAAGGAACATATTTTATGTGTAAGGAATGTTTGCCATTACTTGCGAAAGATGGCACTGCCTCTATTGTTAATGTGTCTTCAGATGCAGGCTTAAAAGGGAATTATCTTTGTAGTGCTTATTGTGCTTCAAAGGGAGCTGTAACACTATTTACAAAGGCTTTAGCGTTAGAAGTTGCGGCAGAAGGTATTCGGGTAAACTGTGTATGTCCGGCTGATATTGATACGCCAATGACGCGAGCACAATTTATTCAAAATGTAGATGAATCTATGCAGTTAAAAGCGATGTGTGATGTGTATCCACTGGGGCGGATTGGAACTCCAGAAGAGGTGGCAGAAACTATCGCTTTTTTAGTATCGGAAAAAGCTGCTTTTGTAACAGGTGCAGCCTGGAGTATTGATGGTGGAATAACAGCATAAAAGAAAAGGTGTGAGGACTGATGAAGAAAGTTTTATCAGAAGAGATAGCACTATTTGCGATATGCGCTTCATTTTTTGCAACAGAAGTTGAGGCAGGTACATTGTTAGATAAAAGTGATCAAATTGTATTAGTGCGGGCAAAAGAGACGCGGGCTAAAGTAGGTTTTTATGAAAAAAATAATAAAAGTCATTGGATTGAAAAATGGCAGACGAGCGGTTACATTGGAAGAAATGGTCTAACGACGGATAAACATGAAGGCGATGGGAAAACGCCAATTGGTGTATATGATCTTGGTTTAGCTTTTGGCGTAGAAAAAAATCCTGGAACAAAAATTCCCTATAAAGAACTTGATGAAAAAGATGTGTGGGTCGATGATATAAATTCTAAGTATTATAATCGATATGTGAGAAGTGATATTGCTGATAAAGATTGGATTTCAGAGGAACATTTATGCAATTATAAAGAAAGTTATACTTATGCAATTGTAATTGAATATAATACTCAGCCGATTGTGAGAGGAGCTGGTTCAGCAGTTTTTTTACATGTTGAAACTAAGGAACCTACAGCGGGATGTGTGAGTATTCCAAAAAAATATATGAAAAAGTTTTTGCAACTATTAAAACCAGGTGCTAAAATTATTATTACCAGGTACTAAATTTTGCTTGACAATATTATTAGCTATATGTATAATCAAAATTGTTATAATAAATAATTAATATGACAGGCAATATAGGATTGACGGATAAGTGGAGCACCACATGGACTATATTGTAAAATAGAAGCCGACCGTCTGGGCATTTTTCGTTTATGCTTAGATGGTTTTTTTGTACCATGAGTCAATTTTAATAAAGAGTTTTTAAGTGAAATGGAATATGGATTGGCGGATATAGCGTGGTAGATGATCACGTGAACTATATGGTGAGAGAATTCGACCGCCTGGGCATGGAGTTTTATATTTTGCTCAGGGGGTCTTTCTATATGATAAACAAGGTATTCTAAATATAGCTAAGATTGGAAAGGGTGGTTTTCATGGATTTTGAATATTGGCAAGGTTTTAATGAGGGTAGATGGCAACAAATTATTGATGTAAGAAATTTTATTCAAGCAAATTATAAGCCTTATGATGGCAACGCAGATTTCTTAGCAGGGATTACTGATAAAACAAAAAGAGTATGGGATAAATGTCTAGATTTATTAGCACTTGAACACGAAAAAGGTGGTGTTCTTGATGTAGATACAACGAAAGTTTCTAAGATTGTATCGCATAAAGCTGGATACATTGACAAAGATAATGAAGTGATTTTGGGACTTCAGACGGAAAAACCATTATGCCGTGGTGTTGTTGTAAACGGTGGAGAACGTATGGCTGAGCAGGCTTGTAGTGAATATGGCTATACACTAAGCCCTGAAATTAAAGAGATTTACACGAATCATGCAACTACGCATAATAGTGCAGTATTTAGTGTTTATACTCCAGAGATGCGCAAGGCTCGTAAATTAGGAATTATTACAGGTCTTCCTGATGCGTATGGTAGAGGGAGAATTATTGGCGATTATCGTCGTATTGCTCTCTATGGAATTGATGTTCTTATTGAAAAAAAACAACGTGATTTGGATGTTTTATTTGATAAACCTATGGATGAAGAAACGTTGCGTAGCCGTAGTGAAATTGCTCAGCAAATAAAAGCGCTTAAAGATATGATTGCTATGGCAAAAGAATATGGCTGTGATATTGCAAGGCCAGCAAGAAATGCAAAAGAAGCAGTCCAAGCTGTATACTTTGGTTATTTAGCCGCAATTAAAGAACAAAATGGAGCGGCAATGTCGATTGGTCGTGTTTCTACGTTTTTAGATATCTATATTGAACGCGACTTGCAAAAGGGTATTTTAACAGAAGAAACAGCACAAGAATTGATGGATCAATTTGTCATTAAACTTCGTTTGGCAAGAATGCTTAGAACCCCAGAATACAACGAATTATTTGCTGGTGATCCGTTATGGGTAACCGAATCTATCGGCGGAATTGGTCAAGATGGACGTAGTATGGTAACAAAAAGTTCTTACCGTATTTTGCATACGTTATATAACCTTGGACCAGCACCAGAACCGAATTTAACTGTATTATGGTCGGATAAATTACCGGAAAATTTTAAGAGGTTTTGTGCACAGGTTTCGATTGATACAAGTGCAATTCAATATGAGAATGATGAAATTATGCGTCCAATTTACGGCGATGATTATGGAATTGCCTGCTGTGTATCTGCAATGCAAATTGGCAGACAAATGCAATTTTTTGGTGCACGGGCAAATTTAGCAAAATCTTTATTATTAGCAATCAATGGTGGTAAAGATGAAAATACAGCTGAACAATTATCGCCATCTATGCCAATCTTGACAGATGAATATTTGGATTACGATAAAGTGCGTAAAAATTATTCTGAGGTATTAGAATG
Organism: Anaerosinus sp.; assembly: GCF_965318445.1. Taxonomy (NCBI): domain Bacteria; kingdom Bacillati; phylum Bacillota; class Negativicutes; order Selenomonadales; family Sporomusaceae; genus Anaerosinus; species Anaerosinus sp. The sequence continues at coordinate 50,543 of NZ_CBDNNH010000002.1, forward strand.
GTTGGCAGAGTTATATGTAAACACGATGAATTTAATTCATTTCATGCATGATCGTCATGCATATGAAGCGGGACAAATGGCGCTTCATCATAGCGAAGTAAAACGTTTGATGGCTTTTGGTGTAGCAGGATTATCCGTTGCAGTAGATTCTTTAAGTGCGATTCGCTACGCGAAAGTAAAAGCAATTCGCGATGAAAACGGAATTGCAAAAGATTTTGCAATTGAGGGTGATTTCCCTAAGTATGGGAACAATGATAAACGCGTTGATAGTATGGTAAAAGAATTAACGCATGAATTTATTACAAAACTTAGAAAGCATCCTGCATATCGTAATGCAGAGCATACTTTATCTGTGCTTACGATTACTTCGAATGTTATGTATGGCAAGAAAACGGGAGCTACTCCAGACGGGCGTAAAGCTGGTGAGGCTTTTGCACCTGGGGCAAATCCTATGCATGGACGTGATCAACATGGAGCATTGGCGGCGATGAAATCGGTAACAAATATTTCTTATAGCGATTGCCGTGATGGTATTTCCTATACTTTCTCCATCGTACCAGGAGCCTTGGGAAAGACTACTGAAGAACGCAGTAAAAATCTCGTTGCTTTGCTAGACGGTTATTCCTTATTAAAAGGACACCATATCAATATCAACGTATTTGATCGTTCATTGTTAGAAGCGGCAATGCAAGAGCCGGAAAAATATCCACAACTTACGATTCGCGTTTCTGGTTATGCGGTTAATTTCGTGAAATTGAGTAAAGCGCATCAATTAGAAGTGATTCGCAGGACTTTCTATGACGCAGTCTAATCTTGTTGGGTATTATCACTCAAAAGAAACCTTTGGTACAGTAGATGGCAGAGGTATTCGTTATGTATTATTTTTAGCAAAATGCGGACTATGCTGTGCGTTTTGTCATAATCCAGATACTTGGCAAGCGGGTGAAAAGACGATAACCGTGGATGAAGTCATTAGTGATTACAAGCAGTATGAAGCTTTTTATCAGTCCTCTAATGGCGGCATTACCATTAGTGGTGGTGAGCCGCTTTTACAGGTAGAGTTTGTAGCTGAACTTTTAAGAAAATGTAAACAAGCAGGAATTCATACAACGCTTGATACGGCTGGATTTTATCCGCGGGAAGCACTTGAAAAGGTTTTGCCTTATTGTGATCAGATTCTCTTTTCTTTAAAGGCTGCGAACGTAGATACGCATAAATATTTAACGGTAACAGATAATGTGACTATATTAGAAAACTTGCAATACGCAGCTTTACATGCTCCAGTTATCGTAAGATATGTCGTTGTACCAACGGTGAATGATTCATTGTCAGAAATAAAAACGTTGGCACAGATATTGAAAAGGTTTGCTCCCAATGCTAAAGTGGAATTGCTAGGCTATCATATTATGGGAAAATATAAATGGGATAACTTGCAGTTGGAGTATAAATTGTCAGAGGTAAATCCAGCGGGCAAAAAGGATTTAGCAAAAGTTCGTGAAATTCTTGAAAATGAAAATATTTCAATGTTAATTGCCTATGAATAAAAAAAACCGCGTGTTTTCACGCGGATTTTTTATTTAAACGGAGATACCACTCGTTGTACTATCGGTTGAAATTGATTCTGATGTTGTTAATATATTGACATTGCCTCCGCTCGCTGACTGAGTATCAAGAGCTGATAGAGTTGGAAGAGATACTGGGGCTATACCATTACTATCACCGCTGGTATCAGCGTTTTTTACATCGGATAGTTCTTTGGCTTTGCGATTGGTTTTGCGCAGTCTTAATTCCTCTTCTTGCTGTTTTGCTTTTTCAATTTCTTGTTGCCTTTTTGCAAGAGCTATTTGTTTTGCTTTCTTTTCTTCAATTTTAAGATTTTTAATTTTTTCTGAGCCTTTTTCCATAACAACTTTAATTTGACGTGCGGTATTAGAATTGCTGGAAATTTTTTTCGCTTGGTTAAGTTTGATTCCCAGACGTCCAATAATGCGTTTGACTTGCGCCTGATTATGGGCGGAAGCTATTGCTAAAAGTTCTTGCCTAGCATTAAAGCTAGGAGGGTTTTTTGATGCGTTTTGCGCATTGATTTGATTCTTATTCAATCCATCCTTTTGATTGAAATAAGAGGAATATAAAGAAGCAGATTGAACAATTCCATCCATGGGATTTTCACTCCTTTTATATTTAATTCATAGTCTATGTAGTTTATTAAATTCATTGTAATATATTGTATGGGAAAATACAACTATCGTAAAAATTGCGAAATTTACTTTAGTAAAGGGAAAAAATATTCAGGTTGCTTGCTTTGACAAAAAAGAAAAACTTTACTATACTTATAGTTAGTTGACTAACTATTTTACTGGAGGTTTTCATCATGACAAGATCAATTCCATCCAAAGAAGTTTTAGAAAAACATGCTCAGATTATGCCTGAAATTAATCCTTCAGCGGTAATTGCAATGCTAGAAGTGCTGCAGGCTGCGGATGAAATTCAGCATGCAGTTATTGATGTTTTAGAGAAAAACTATCAATTGTCTAAAGGAAAATTACATGTGATGATCATTCTACATCAGTCGCAAGAAGAAGGAATAACACCATCGAGTTTAGCAGAAAAAGTTGGTGTAACTCGTGCTACGATTAGTGCAATGCTGCGTCGAATGAAACGAGATGGACTAACCTATTCTTTTTCTGATATAGAGGACGGAAGAGGAAAGAAAGTTTGTTTAACTGAGAAGGGGTGGAATTTCATGAATGAGATTTTACCTGGACATTATTTAAGAATAACAAAATTAATGGGAAAACTCTCGGAAGCTGAACGAGAAAATTTAATTGAGCTATTAAAAAAAATTGTGAAAAATTGATATGATAGGTCTTATAATTATTATTTGATGACTAGCATTCAAATGGAGTAGAAACACCATTTGAATCAAGTTTACTTTATTATCTATATATAGTTAGTTAGCTAATTATATATAGAGATTTTTATATTAGAGCAATTTTATTTAATTGGTTAGTCGACTAATTATATGAAAAAGGGGATAGATATGGATTTAAAGAAAAAATCATTTCGTATGGGTATTGTACTTTTGTCTTTATTTTTTATTGGAGGAATCATTTTACTTTATAAAGGAAATGATGCGATTGCTTTAGCTGTAGAAAAAAAAGCTGGAATTTTAACAGCAGAACAAGTAAAAGTCGCTTTTGATTCGGTAGGCGGGCGTTTAACTTGTGAAGCAGTAAAGGAAGCGCAAAATGTAAAGAAAGGAGATATTCTAATGGTGCTGGATAGTACGGATATCGATCTTTCTATTGCAAAAATAAAAGCACAAATTGCACAAATTGATGCGCAAATAAATGCTTTAAATGGTTCAATTAAAATTGGCTATGCAAAAACGGATACGAATGAGAAGCAAAGTTTTCGTCAAATTGATCAACAAAGGGAAGCCTTAAATTCTGCTAGAGCAACTTATGAAAATAAACTATTGGACTATAATCGAAAAGTTGAGCTGGCTTCAGTTGGTGCGATTGCCCAATCAGAATTAGATAATGCACAGATGAATTTAAATGTTGCACAGGCTAATGTTGCACGCGAAGAGCAATCACTGGCAACTTTACTTGCTGGTGTGAATGATACAGGAAATACCGACGAATTAAATTTACCACTTATTACCCAAGCGAGAAGTGAATTGGATAATAAACAGTATGATGTTCAAAGTCTTATTGGACAAAAACAATTTTTAGAGGCTGAATTAAGAGAATTAGAAGTAAATAAAGAACGGTTAATTCTTAGGGCATCAGAAGATGGAAAGATATTAAAAGTATTGGCGAAAGAAGGTGAAATGGTTGCAGCGAATGTTCCCGTAATTTTATTAGAAAGCAAACGTTGCTATTATGATATTTATTTAAGTGAAGAACAGGCAGTAAAGCTTGCCGAAGGGGATACTGTTATTGGAAAAACTGTAGCCGATAAAAAAGATATTGAAGGTACTGTACGATTTATTACGGCAGCTCCTGGTTTTGCTGATCTTAAAATGACGCGCGAAAAAGGACAATCGGATTTATCTGCATTCCAAGTTAGAATTTATACAGAGCGAGAAAATGGAATTTTGCCGGGCATGACAGTTGAGGTGACAAAAGATGAATTCACTAAAAGATGAGTTGGAATTTTTCTTTTCCGGACGAGGAATGCCTTATGAAAAAGTATCGTTGATGGTTGCTATTGTCGTAGCAATTGTTTTTTCTATGGTTTTTTCAAATAATTACATCAAAGATGCAAGCGTTTCAGTAATTGACTTAGATAATTCAAAATATAGTCGAGAGTTGATCAAGCAGTTAGATGCATCTCCCTATATTGGTATTCAACATGTTGTCAATGTGCCTGTGGAACCTAAAAGTTTATTTTATCGCGATAAAAGTGTAGCGGTTATTTATTTACCAAATGATTTAGAAAAAAATCGTTATACCTATTCGTCAGGAAGTATTGGAGTATTTTATGACCAGAGTAATGCTGCACAGACTGGAAATTTAAAAGCTGCATTAAATGAATTTGTTGCAATGGAAAATCAAAAAAATATAGAAGAATTTGCGACTGTAAATGGGACTATGATGCAAGATAGCAGTATTCTTTTGCATGATAGAGAACTTTTTAATCCGGCTGATTCAGCGGCGAATGGTGAAAATCTTGGCTTTTTAATGTTCTTTTCACTAATGTTTTTTGTTTTTGCAACGATTGGGCTTGTGCCAAGGCTTCGCTTAGAGAGAAAATGGGAGCATCAACTTTATGAAGAAACTCCCTTTTCTTTAATATTGAGAATTGTTCCTTATGGATGCTGCTTTATTACAGCAATTATCGTCGGTCTGGCAATTTTGAGAGTTGTGGGGGATTTAACGATTGCGGGAAACTTTTTTCTTTTTCTTTTATCACTTGTTTTATTAGTTATTTCTACAGGGATGATGAGTCTGCTTTTTGGTTGGAATGCTGCAAATCCTGGAGTTGCAGCAAGTCGGATGATTCTTTTTATTCCTGGAGGTTTTATTCTCGGTGGGATGACAGGTCCGATTCCGATTCTTCCAGAGTGGGCGCAGCTTTTATCTAACTTTTTTCCCTTAGTTTGGGTATATCGTTTTGCACGAGATGTTTTGTTGCGGGGCGCATCGTTTATGGATTGTGCACAAGATTTTGGTGGATTTATGATTTATACAGCAATTATTGCCGTGTTTTTTTGCATTCGATTTTATCGGGAACAAAATCTAAATGTTTTGCCTGCTGAAGAATAGATATTAATATATCTATTAAATAGCAATATCAGATTTGAACAAATAATTAGATAAGAGAGGGAGAGATTATGGGAGAGTTTAAAAAAATTTTGATTCCTTTGGATGGCTCAAAGCATGCTAAACAAGCGTTAGCGTATGGAATTTATCTAGCGGAAACTTGTCGATCCCAATTAGGAATTTTGTATGTTGTAGACCTGAATTTAAAGATATCTTCATTTGAACAGGTGAGTACGGGGGGCTACATTCCTCAGGAGGTCAAAGAAGATGGATATAAATTAGTTATGAAAGCCATGCATGAAATTCCTAAAGAAATAGAAACTTTGCCAATTGTTGAAATTGGTTCGCCAGCAGAGACGATTGTAGACGTGTGTGAACGAGAAAAATATAATCTTATTATTATGGGAAGTCGTGGATTAGGAGCAATTCAGCAAATTTTTATGGGAAGTGTAAGTCAGTATGTTCTTTCTCATGCACCTTGTCCAGTGATGATTGCTCGATAAAGTTAAACAAAAAAAGAGGCAATGGCAGCGAAAGTTTTCGCTGCCATTGCCTCTTTTTTGCAGGTTAAAGCAATTCAATATGAGTCAATTCAAAATCCTTATTTATTATTATATCGTATATAAAAGGGGTTTGAAATAAAAATTGTCGATGCTTTATCTATTAAAAAAATATTTTAAGACGAAAACGATAAAATTTAAATTTGGCAGAAGTACTAAAGGGATATTCAATCTGTCGAACCCCTATAATTTTTACAATTTTTTCTGTCGACATGTGAGTAGCTTGGCATCGAATCAAGGTGAATCCATTCTTCTAAAATGAGTCATAGAATTTTTCTGCTTTGGATATAGTAAAGACTTAAGGATAAGATGAATTTTAACAAAAAATTAACATCCTAATAACAAATACAATTGTTATTTTGTGATATAGTGCAAGTAGAATTTACTTAGGAGGTTTCCTAAATGGAATATACGATAGCAACAAAAAATTTAAAATTATATTATGGCGAGAGTCTTGCGTTAAAGAGCGTTTCTTTAAACGTTGAGAAGAATACAGTTGTTGCGCTCATTGGGCCATCTGGTTGTGGAAAATCTACTTTTCTTAAAACTTTAAATAGAATGAATGATTTAGTTGAAAGCGTTCGAATTGAAGGCGAAGTTAAACTTGATGGGGTGAATATTTATCAGCCAAATACAGATGTTGTAGAATTAAGAAAACGAGTTGGCATGGTATTTCAGCGCCCAAACCCGTTTCCAATGTCTATTTACGATAATATCGCTTATGGGCCGCGAATTCATGGAATGAATAACAAAAAGGTATTAGATGAATTAGTAGAAAAAAGTTTGCGTGGTGCGGCACTTTGGGATGAGGTGAAAGATCGGTTAAATGCTTCTGCAATGGGCATGTCAGGGGGGCAGCAACAAAGGCTTTGTATTGCTAGATTGCTTGCTGTAGAACCAGAGGTTTTGTTAATGGATGAACCGTGTTCTGCGCTCGATCCGATTTCAACGATGAAAATTGAGGAACTAGTTACAGAATTAAAAGAAAAATATACGATTGTCATGGTTACGCATAACATGCAACAGGCAGCTCGAGTATCTGATTATACGGCGTTCTTTTTATCGGGCGAATTAATTGAGCATGATAAAACTGATGTTATTTTTACTAGACCATCCAATCAGAAAACTGAAGATTATATAACGGGTAGATTTGGTTAATTGACTACAGAGGAGATGAATTTAATGCCAGAGAGTGTGACAAGATTAGCTTATATTGAAGAGCTGGAAAGTTTAAGGCAGGAAATATCCAAAATGGGTGCGATGGTTGCAGAAGCTGTGAATAATTCAATGAAAGCCCTATTGGAAAAAGATAATATGCTGGCCGAACGAGTAATGTCCGGTGATGACTTTATTGATAATATTAATGTTGTTGTTGAAGATAAATGTATGCTATTAATTGCTAGGCAACAGCCAATTGCTCGCGATTTACGAATCATAGCGACTGGATTAAAAATATCAACAGATTTAGAACGTATTGGTGACCATGCAGCTGATATTGCGAAAATAGCTACAGAACTAGATAGTCGTCCATTTATAAAGAAAATTGTAGATCTTCCTAAAATGGCAGAAATGGCAAGTCAGATGTTATTAGAATCTATTGAAGCATATCGCAATTTTGATATTAAGCTTGCAGAAAAAGTTTGCAATGACGATGATGTTGTAGATGAATTATATGCAAAAACTTTTCAGGAACTATCAAAGTTTGCAGTAGATGATACAGCAGATATGAAGCAAGCGACACAACTTATTTTTGTATCAAGATATCTAGAGCGTGTTGCAGATCATGCGACAAATATTGCAGAGTGGGTTATCTATTTAGTCACAGCACAAAGAATTAGAAAATAAAAAGGGGTACGGTAGAAATCTTATTCTACCGTACCCTTTTTATTTTCTAAATGAGAGTATAAATGTTGTACCTTTATTTAATTCGCTTGTTACGTCTATTTTCCCACCGAGAATTTCAACGATGAAACGAACTAAGGATAGTCCAAGCCCCGAACCTCCTGCATTTCGAGACCGCGCTTTATCTACACGATAAAAACGTTCAAAAATAAAAGGTAAGTGGCTAGCAGCAATTCCAATACCATTATCTTTTATAGAGATGTAAATAGTTTGATCTTCTTCCCAAGCATTTAAAATGATTTCACCGTCATTTGGTGTATATTTTATTGCGTTTTCTCCCAAATTAATGATAACCTGAAGTATCCAATCGTAATTTGCGTGAAGGGTTAGGTCTGTATTTATTGGCAATAAAAGAAATGTTTGATTTTTTGCTTGAAATTGAGGTGATAGTTTATATTTAACTGAGTTTAAAATTTCATATAGGGAAAGAGGTTCTTTTTTCACTTGCCTTCGATATTCTGCAGAATCAAGCTTGGCTAACAATAATAAGTCTTTAATTAAACGATTCATTCGCTGGGCTTCAGTATGGATAATATCGACGAATTTATAACTTAGTTCTGGGTCCGCTAAGGCACCATCCAGTAATGTTTCCGTAAAGCCTTGAATAGAAGTAAGGGGTGTAGCTAGTTCGTGTGAAGCATTGGAAACGAAGTCAACTTGTCGCTCATAATTTTCTTGAATTGTCGTAATATCATGAAATACGCTGAGTACACCTGTTAATTTTTGATCGTTATTAATAAATGGCGCGAGAAAAACTTGATAGGTTTGTTTAATATTATTTAATTTTGTGGTAATATTAATATTCTGTGGTTGTAGTGAATGGAGGACTTCATTGGCAGCTTGAGTAAGTAGACTGCTACCGATGACACTGATGCTATGTTTTCCAAATAAATCCGATTTTATCTGGAAAATTAATTTTGCTTGTTTATTTGCGTCGATCACATTTCCGCTTGCATCAAGTAGGATTACTGCATTGTCCATATTTTCTAAAATTAAAGAAAGCTTCTTGGCTTCGGTATTTATTTGATGAAGTTTTTCTTCTAAACTAGAGGTAAGCTGATTGATGGTATTAGCAAGCAATCCGAGCTCATCTTTTGAATGGAGTTCGATACGTGTGGAAAGATCCCCATTGGCAATCTTTTTTGCTTGTGTAGTCATGTAAAGAATAGGCTTCGTGTTTTTATGAGTAAGCCATATGCCAAGTAAAATAGATAGTAAACTAGTACAAAGTAAAGCGGATAGGATTACTTGTTTAATTGTTTCATAATTGTTTTCAATCGGTGTAAGTGTTGTTGCAGTACGGACGATTCCCATGAATTCATTGTTTTTATAAACGGGAATTGCAACGTAAAGCATATTTTGTCCAAGTGTATCACTGTAACGAGTGCTGGTAGCATATTCCTTGGATAAAGCACCTTGAATTTCGGAACGATTTAAATGGTTATCAAGTGTTGGAGGAGATTCCCAAGAATCAGCTAATACATACCCTTGAGCATCTAAAATAGTTATGCGCAGATTTACAGTGTTGCTTATACGCCTAATTTCTGTTTCAATATAAGAGCGTTTATCTTGATTATATAAATCCTGTTCGAGGGTTAATTCGATAATTTTAGCATTTGTAATTAAATGTTGTGTTTTATTTTCAAGATTTTGTGTATAAAAATAATGTAATAAATAGAATCCTAATAATGTAAGTGATGTTATAACGAGAAGGAGAAAAGAATAGGTAATACGATTCTTTATCCCGATATTTATCATAAAAATCTCCTTTTATTTGAAAATATAAATCTGTATGGTTAATTATAGATTTATTTTTTCAAATGAGCAATGAAAATATGATATTTTTCCTTTTAATTTCCAATTATCTCTTAACAAAATGATAAGTTTATATTATATTAGAGTAGAGATCAAGAAAGACTTGATTCAGGCAGATTTTTCAATGCATCAGAATCTTAGTCACACTTATCTATGGACTGAGTCGATTTTAACTTCCACTTATAGAAGCAGGGAATCTTATATTGAATTAGTCATCGGATAAATGAAAGGGAGTAACCTATGTATGCAAACAAGAAAAACTTTCTAATCGTTACTGCATCTATTGGTTCTGGTCATAACCGAGCAGCCCAAGCGATTGGCAAGGAAATACGAAGTAAATATCCACAAGCAAATATACATATTGTAGATTTTATGTCTACAAAGACAGCATATTTGAATATGTTATTAAAAGAGGCATACTTGGCTATGCTAAATTTACTTCCTGATCTGTATAAGCTGTTATATAGCTGGAGTGGTGGTAGATTGAAGGGAGTATCCATTCAAACGCTACTAGCATTAGCAATGAAAAATGATATGATGCATTTAATTAAACATTATCAAGCAGATGTTGTTATATGTACGCATCCGTTTCCGTGTGCAGCAGCAGCCTATATTAAGAAAAATAATAAAGCGAATATATTACTCGCTGGAGTTATTACTGATTTTGCGATACATCAAGTATGGGTATATAAAGAAGTCGATATGTATTTTCTTTGCAATGCGTCAATGGGCGCTCTTTTAGCGGAAAAGGGAGTAGAATCTTGGCGAATTTTTGATACGGGAATACCTATTGATACTTCATTTACAATGAAGTATGATAAGCATCAGCTTGCTAAAGAAATGAATTTAGATTTAAATATCCCAATTGTACTCGTTATGGGCGGCGGTTTAGGAATGGGTGGCGTAAAAATGGCGCTGACAGCACTTGAAACTTTGAAAATGAAATTGCAGGTTCTCGTGGTAGCAGGTGAGAATCATAATCTTCGTGCAGAGTTAAGAAAAATTGCTGAATCGTCAAAGCATTTAGTTAGAGTGTGGGGATTTTCCGATAATATTCAAGAGTTAATGGCAGTGGCTACTTTATTAATTACGAAGCCAGGAGCGTTAACAATCAGTGAAGCCTTAGCAATGGAATTGCCGATGGTATTAAGTGAACCAATCCCAGGACAGGAAAAAGAAAATGCGGAATATATAGAAGCCACAGGAACTGCTTTGTGGGTAAAAAATACAAATGAGTTGGCGAAAATCATCGAACAAGTCATATTAGATAACGAAATTTTAACAAAAATGCGCATAAATGCACGCTTCTATAAAAGACCATATGCTGCTAAAACCATCGTGGAAGAAATTGAGAAATATTTAACAAATTCGCAAAATCAAGTATCCGGGATGTAATGAGTTTAGATAAAAAATTAGCTTTTTATTAAAGATGAGAAATATTTTTAGGTAGTTAAGCATAGAATTAAATGTATTTCGAATATTTTTAATAAAATTAGCTTCATTTTTTTCCTACAATTATTGCAATTCAATGCTAGATAGATTAAAATAATTATAGGTAATAGGGTCTATGAATTAATAAGAATTGTTTTTTAGAAAGCTGTGGTGATTTTATGCAACCTGTAAAATTAAGGAAGAATGAAAATGGCGATTGCTTATGTCCTTTATGTAAAAATGTTTTAAAATTTTCACCACGAGAACCGGTACAAGTTGTGGATGGTAAATTAAAACAAGGTACAGAGGCACATTATATATGCGAGTCTTGTAAAATGGTTTATCGGCCATTAGTAAATACAGAGTATTATCAATGTTATTCAGAGTAAGGGATAACCTCCATCAACGAATGTTGATGGAGGTTTATTTTTTGCTTGATTGGGAAAGCATATCAAAATAAAATTAACAATTCCATAACATTTCTGTAACAAATTTTTTGCTATTTTATTTTAGAATAAGACCATAGAAAGAAACAAATTCAGGAGGCAGAAAATGAAAAGCTTTGGCAAATCGAAAGTATTAACAACATTATTGGTACTAATGATAGGTTTAATGATGGTTGCAGGATGTGGTTCAAATAGTGGTGACAAAACTGCAAATCAAGCAGCAGAAGTATCAGGAAAAGTAAGTGCTTCAGGGTCTACCGCATTATTACCGTTATTAAAGCCAGCACAAGAAGAATTTCATAAGATGTATGATAAAGTTACAGTAAATATTGCTGGCGGCGGATCTTTTACAGGAATGAATCAAGTATCTGAAGGTACTGTGAATATTGGAAATTCTGATGTAGCATTACCGACAGAATTTAAAGACAAAGGGATTGTAGATCATAAAGTGGTAGTTTTACCATTTGTATTTATTACCAATAAAGATGTAACAGTAGATAATTTAACAGAGCAGCAAGCAGTTGATATTTTAACTGGCAAAATAACAAACTGGAAGGAAGTAGGCGGACAGGATAAAGCGATTACAATTATTCATCGTGCTAAATCTTCCGGTTCCAGAGCAACGATTACAGAAACAGTGCTAAAAGGTGCAGCATTTACTGATCAAGCAGTAATCCAAGATTCAAATGGTGCGGTAAAAGCAGCAATCGCCAATACACCAGGTGCAATTGGTTATGTAGATGCACCTTATGCAGATGGAAGTGTGAAAACATTAGATTATAATGGTGTGAAATATTCACCTGAAGCAGTGACTAGTGGCAAATATCCTGTATACTCTTATGGACATATGTATACGAAAGGTGAAGCAACGGGAGCTACGAAAGCATTTATTGATTATGTAATGAGCGCTGATTTCCAAAACACCTACGTGGAAAAAACAGGCTTCATTCCAATCACCAAAATGCCGAAATAAAATGTTTCATATAGAATGGCTGCACGATTAAATTTGCAGCCATTCTTATCATTTCAGAAAAACGAAGGAGAACACCTATGGATAATCACAATCTGAAATTGATGTACGATAAATATGTCAAATATTTATTTATTACCTGTGCAGGATTAATGGCGGTAATCATTTTTTCAATCATTTTTTTTGTTGGAAAACAAGGGCTTTTAACGTTTACGGAGGTAAGTCCATTCGAATTCTTTAGTAGTGCTAAATGGGATCCGTGGGAACATCAATTTGGTGCATTTAGCTTTATTTTTGGCTCGGTAGTTGTAACTTTGCTTGCCATTGTTTTTGGAGCTCCATTGGGATTGACAGGGGCGGTATTTATGGCAAAGATTGCTCCTAAATGGCTTCGCGATTTAATGAGGCCAGCAACGGATTTGTATGTGGCAATTCCTTCAGTTGTTTACGGTTACTTGGGACTTATGCTTCTTGTACCGTTTTTACGTGACTTTTTTCAAGTAAATACGGGTTTTGGGCTTATGGCAGCAGCGATGATTTTAGCAATTATGATTTTGCCAACAATTATTAGCATATGTGAAGATGCAATACGTGCAGTTCCAAAACCGCTGGAGGAAGCTTCCTTGGCTTTAGGCGCAACGCGCTGGCAGACGTTGTGGAAAGTTGTAATTCCAGCAGCGCTACCTGGAATATTAACTGCGATTATCCTCGCAATGGCGAGAGCGATTGGGGAAACGATGGCAGTACAAATGCTAATTGGTAATACACCAGTAGTAGCAACGACTTTATTTACGCCGACGTCTACATTGACAAGTAATATCGTTGTCGAAATGGGGAATACTCCATTTGGTTCGGCTTGGGGAAATTCACTATTTTTAATGGCGCTTGTCTTACTGGTAATTTCATTGGGAATGATTTTATTAATTAGGAAAATTGGTGCAAGGAGGCTAGCTTAGATGAATGCGAAGATGGTAGATAAAATTGCCACTGTTTGTATGTGGTTTGCAGGTGTTGTCATCCTTGGCATCTTAGTAGCTTTTTTAGGGTATATTTTATATAAAGGGGTACCTGTTTTATCATTTGATTTTATTTTAGGTAAACCGAGTGATATTGAATCTGGTGGTGGTGTTGGACCGCAGTTGTTCAATTCTTTCTATATTTTGTTTTTATCTATGATAGTTTCTGTTCCTATAGCGGTTGGTGCTGGAATTTATCTTGCAGAATATGCAAAAGAAAACAAATTAACGTATTTTATTCGCTTGAGTACGGAAAGTTTAGCTACAGTTCCCTCAATTGTTTTAGGTTTGTTTGGAATGATCATTTTTGTTAATTTCTTAGGTTTTGGATTTAGTATTATTGGTGGTGCATTAACGCTGCTTTTGTTAAATTTGCCTGTACTAGTAAGGGTAACGGAAGAATCTATCAATACCGTTCCTAATCATTATAGAGAAGCTAGTTTAGCTTTAGGTGCAACAAAGTGGCAAACGATTTGGAAAGTAGTACTACCAAATGCGCTTCCGGGGATTATTACAGGTATTACGCTTACTGCTGGTAGAGCATTGGGGGAAACAGCGATTCTTATTTTTACCGCAGGTACCACAGTATCGAGACATATGTTTGATACTGATGTGTTCGCTGCGGGAGAAACCTTAGCAGTGCACATGTGGTATTTGATGTCTACTGGACTTGTTCCAGATCGGGATATTATTGCGGACGGTATAGGTGCACTCCTTATTATCACAATTTTATTATTTAATCTTGTATTCACAATTCCAATGCGAATTATGCAAAAACGGGCGGGCGCGATTCGCCATTAATTGATAAATTTATGTATAAAAATCAGCCGTTTTCATAAGCTAAATATGATGAGAAATCATTTTTGATTAATGCATAATTTAGTGATGAAAGGGGCTGATTTTTTGCAAAGGCTGTTTCTCATTGTATTCTTGACTTTAAGTGTTTTGCTTGGTGGATGTAATAATGATATGCAGAAAAATGATAATTTGCAGCAAAATAAAAAAGTTAGTGACGAACCTACAATTAGTGTCTATATGCACAAGACTGGCGAAACAAAACAGATGAAATTAGAAGAGTATTTATGTGGTGTTGTTGCAGGAGAGATGCATAATGATTGGGAATTGGAAGCTTTAGCTGCGCAAGCGATTATTGCACGTACTTTTACGTTGCAAGCTTTGGAGAAAGGTCAACTAACATCAAAAGGAACACAAGCATCTACTGATATCGAAGAATTTCAAGCATATAATGCAGATGCAATAAATGATCGGGTAAAGCAAGCAGTCGAATTGACTCGTGGCAAAGTTGCAACTTATGCTGGAAGTCCGATTATTGGATGGTTTCATGCATCTGCAGGTGGAAAAACTGCAATGGCAAAAGAAGGTTTAGCATATAAATATGATGAACCTCCGTATATTCAAAGTGTAGATTCACCAGATGATTTGGCGCCTGCTGATGTACAAAACTGGCAAGTAGCATTTTCTCAAGCTGATGTTTTAAAAGCTTTAAATAATCCGGCACTTGTGGAGATAAAAAGTGCTAGAATAGGACAAAAAGGCCCATCTGGCAGAGCAATTAGTTTAGTTTTTAATGATGCAATGGAAATTTCTGCTTCATCGTTTCGTTTAGCCATTGGTAGTACCAAATTAAAGTCAACTTTGCTTGATAAAATTGAAGTGCAGGGAGATCAAATTATATTTAGCGGTAAGGGATATGGGCATGGTGTTGGTTTGTCACAATGGGGTGCGAGAAAAATGGCGGTGGAAGGGAAAAAGGCCGAAGATATTGTTTCACACTATTTTAAGGGAATTAAAATTGAAAAACGGTGGTAGTAAGAAAATGGTGCTTAAATTAAGCACCATTTTCTTATGTGACTAGAGTTCTATTTTTTTTGCCTGTGCATATAGTTAAATAGTAATAGCTATAGGAGGTAGGACGATGAATACAGATAAAACACCCGTATGGCGCCATCAGGTAACGTTAGTTGATAGAAATGAATTGACAATTGATGGTGCAACGAGCTTAGGAAGCTATGATGAAAAAGAGATTTCTATGGATACAGAGTCCGGTATGCTAAATGTGCGTGGTGAAGGTATGACGGTAAAGGAATTAAATTTGGAAGAAGGAAAAATTGTTGTAGAGGGTAAGATTAAAAGTATAGGATATGAAGAAAATAATAAAGAGCGGAGAGGTTTACTCAATCGATTATTAAAATAAAATATTAAAGGGCGGAAATAGAAGTGGAAATGCAGGTGAGCAGCTTTCTCACAGCGCTCTGTATCGGCCTTATTCTAGGAATTATTTTTGATCTTTTTCGTGTTATTCGTACAACTTTTCATTTACATACAATTGCAACGAGTATACTTGATATATTATATTGGATTATTGCATTGGTAATCGCATTTACTTTGCTGATTATGAGTAATTGGGGAGAGTTTAGATTTTATATATTTATAGGAATTACATTAGGCGGAGGACTTTACTATAAATTTATTAGTCGTTATATGATGCAGTTATTTTTTCAAGTGGTACATGTAGGAAATGTTTTTGTTTTTTATACGAATAAGGTGGTAAATAATATTTTAATAAAACCTATCTTATCTTTGACAAAAATTTTTCTATGGCTTCTTAGAAAAGTAAAAAAATGCTGTAATTTTCAGAAAACTAAAGATGAATTATGACTAATTTTGGTTATAAAGTATTGCAATAAACAAAAAATGTATGTATCATAAATATTATAGATGATTTAATCATATGGACTTATAAAAGATAAATAACATGGAGTTATTAGATAATAATTGTTATTTAAAATTTGGACTTGATTAGGATGGTGCAATATGCGGGTTAAGCCGAAAGTAACATGGTTTCGTTTAGTATTAGTAGGAATTATAGTATATTTTGGTTCTATTTTAGTTAATCAACAGAGTCATTTGAATGAAATTAGTAAAGAACAGTCGCTTGCTGATGCAAAATTACAGCAAGTAACTGATTTACATAAGAGTTTAGAAGAAGAAAAACATAATTTAAATGATCTTGCTTACATAGAGAAAATTGCAAGAGAAGAATTAGGTTTAGTGAAGAAAGGGGAAATGCCTTTTATATTATCAAATAAAAGCTAACATTTAGAGTCTCTTTTCTTGACACTTTTTATATCACGAGGTTATAATATTTTTGTGTAATGTTTCATTTAATAAGGAGGAAATTTGAATAGTATGTCCATCGAAGTTGGCAGTGTGGTAGAGGGCGTTGTTACCGGAATTACAAATTTTGGTGCATTTGTTGAACTACCGGGAGGAAAAGTAGGTCTTATCCATATCTCGGAGGTTGCAGATGTATATGTCCGCGACGTAAAGGATTTCTTAAAGGAACAAGATAAAGTAAAAGTAAAAGTATTAACAGTTGATGAACGTGGAAAGATAGGTTTATCTATAAAACAACTTCAAGAACCCAAATCTCCTAGTATATCACCTGATACAGCAAATGCTGCATCAAGTTATAGACCGGCACCAAGAAGAGCTCTGGCTAATGATTTTAAACGTCCGAACCGTTTAAATAGTGCAACTTCTTTTGAAGATAAATTGTCAAAATTTTTAAAAGACAGCGATGAACGTCTACTGGATTTGAAAAAGAATACTGATTCAAAACGTGGTGGACGCGGCGCACGTAGAGCTGAATAGTTAAAAAGCACTCTAAATAGAGTGCTTTTGTTTTTTTATACCAATCGTCTGTTTTTGGCGTATTCGCAGGCGTTATGTCGGTATATTTTTTTTTATTACTCTCTTATTTAGACAAGAATTAAACCTGAATATATGTAAAATATAACCAATCAGATTATGGGAGTGGTAATATGCAAAAAACGCCGGTTATGACTTTTCCGAAAGAATTCATTGCTTTTATGACGGAAACGAAGAGAGAGACAAGGAATATTTCTAAAAATATCTTTTCATTGGAATCACTAAAAGGACAAGCTGTACACTTATTGTCATATCGTGATCATATTTTACTCAATTTATTGGCTGTGCTATTGGGCAGGCTTACGATTCTTGGTGATTTATCTCCATTTGGTTTAGCATTTTTTGCTGCCGTATTACAAGTAGAAAAAAATAAAGCAATCACTGTTGGATTTTGGTCCCTTATGGGCGTGCTTAGTGCAGGAAGGTATCAAGAGGCGATTATGTATTTAATTGTTATTGTCGGGGTTCTAAAATGTCGTATGCAATTAAATCGCCTTCAGCGCAAGGTGGTTGCTTTACCATTGATGGTGTTTTCCTTTATTTTTATTAGTGGAATTATTGTTAATTTTTGTTTAGATGCAGCATTGTATGATAATCTTGTCGTTTTATTTAATGCGTTTCTCTGTGTAATTGCAATTTACTTATTTAAATATGGTTTGCCGTTAATTTTGAATCGCTCTTTAGTTGTCGAAGCATATCATAAAGCTGCAAATGAAGCGATGATTGGTTTTGTATTTATTCTTGCATTAGGAGTAGCTGGTATTGGTGATATTAGAATTGCTGATTATCAGATGCAAGTCATTGTAGGAAATATGATGATTATTGCGTTGGCTCTAGCAGGAGGGGCTGGACTTGGTGCTTCAGTAGGTGTTGTACTTGGAATAGTAATTGGGCTTAGCTCTGGAGGTAATGCAATGGCAACAGTTGCTTTATATGCAGTTAGTGGTACTGTTGCAGGATTATTTAGGGGATTAGGAAAGTATGCGGTAATTCTTGGTTTTATTTTAGGAAATTTGTTCATGCAGTTGGGCTTTACCCAATTGCCGCTACTATTAAAATCTTTGACAGAAGCTTTAATTGCAATTGTAATTTTGTTCTTTTTGCCACTTGGAAAGATTATGTCACTACAAGATAATCTGAATGTTTCTGTTGCGGGAGTTTCTGTTAAATCACAAATCCTTGATGAAAATAATGAAAAATTAAATCGAATCTCTACAATGTTTTATGAACTTGGTAGTATATTTAGTTTGTCACATGAACAGGAAAAAGAATCCATAGAAGAAATTGATATAGAGGTATTACTAAGTTCTGTTAGCCGTTATGTTTGCGAAAGCTGCCCTTGTCGCCAGGAATGTTGGGATGATAATTATTATAAAACATATCAATCTTTTATGGATTTATTTAGATTAAACAATGCAAAGAAAAAAACGTTACAGTATTTGCCCGACTTGTTTGAAAATACATGTGTAAATACAAAAGAAATTTTACGAATTATTGAACAAACCGTAAGTAAAAAACAAATGAGTCGTTATTGGCAGTATCAATTTTTACAGCAGAAAGAAATGGTAAGCGAACAAATGAAAGCTACAGGAAATATTTTATCGAATTTGGCTGAAGAATTAAGGCGTTTACCTCATGATAGAGGGAATAGAAAGCAAAGGATAGCTACACAATATAAAGTAAAACCGGCCATTGCTTCTATTGCAAAAGAAAATCAAATTATTTGTGGCGATAATACATCTATAACAAAACTCAATCATAATCGTGTAGGCATTCTAATTAGTGATGGTATGGGAAGCGGTGACGATGCAGCCCGCGAGAGTAAAATGACGGTGGATTGCTTAGGAAAGTTATTACAAGCAGGATTTTCTATTGATGTATCGGTAAAAACGGTAAATTCACTGCTAGCACTTCGGAGTGCAGGGGAAAATTTTGCAACTGTAGATATGGCGATTATTGATCAATATAATGGTGAAGTAGAATTTTTAAAGATTTCCGCAGCCGTAAGCTATATTAAACGCGTACGTGAAATTATTCCAATTCGAGCCGCAGCTTTGCCAATTGGAATTTTAAATCATATCGAAATTGTGCCTACGCAAGCGCGAATGGTTGCAAATGACTTTTTAATTATGGTAAGTGATGGTATTGATGATATTAAAGAGTTGAAACAACGTTATGATGATAAAGATGGATGGTTGATTAATTTTTTGCGGCGCGCTGATTATGATGATCCACAAGATTTCGCTAATGGAATCTTAAATGAAGCAATGCGCCTATCTGATGGTAAAGCAAAAGATGATATGACAGTTATTGTTGTAAAATTAATTGAGAGATAAAGTAAGAATGAAATTTAATATTTTGGAAATAAATATTAAAAAATGGGGCGGTGGATAACGCCTCATTTTATTTTTTCGTGGTATAATAATTTGGTGACTCAAAGTGGAAAGGAATTTTTATGCTAGAAAGAATTAGAAAATATTGCAGGGAAAATTCAATATTATCTTATGGCGATAAAATCGTAATTGCTTGCTCAGGTGGGGCGGATTCACTTACTTTAGTAGATGTTTTATTAAAACTACAAGAAGAATATGCTCTTACTCTAGTTGTTGCGCATTTAGATCATATGTTTCGAGGTGATGCTTCGGCCGCTGATGCAAAGTTCGTTCAAGAATTTTGTTTAGCTAAAGGTATTCCTTGTCATATGCAGCAGACGGATGTAAATGTATTTGCTGCTTTGCATGGACTTGGAAGTGAAGAAGCGGCTCGGATTGTTCGGTATCAATTCTTGCGTAAAGTAGCAAGTGATTTAGGCGGCGCGAAAATTGCAACGGGGCATCACAAAGATGATCAGGCAGAAACGATACTTTTGCATTTGTTAAGAGGGGCAGGAAGTGCAGGAATTTCTGGTATTCGCCCGATAAATCATGATATAATAAGACCGTTATTGTCGGTAACGCGCAAAGAGATTGATTTATATTGTGAGCAAAATCATTTTTTACCACGGATTGATCAAACGAATTTTGAAGATTGTTATACACGCAATCGTATAAGATTGTCATTATTGCCCAAGCTTAAGGAAGAGTTTAATCCTTCAATTACAGATGCGTTGTGTAAGACTGCGCAACTTGTTGGCGACGAACATGATTATGTTGTCGAAAGTGCAAGGTTACATATTAAAAAATTACTACAGAAATCACAGAAAAATAGTGTGATTGAAAAAAAAGATTTTTTAAGCTTGCACATAGCATTGAAAAGAGAAGTTATTAGGCAGATTATCATAATGAAGCAAGGTGATTTGAAAGGTGTCACTTTTCAGCATATTGAAAAAATGATTGAGATTGCTGAATTTGGACAAGTTGGTGCTGTTTTTATTTTACCTAGTGAAATAATGATGAAAGTAAGTTATAATACATTAGTGTTTAGCTTAGATAAGGGAGATCATACGAGTCAAGAAATGAATCAATTTAGTGAAATTGTTTTAGATGAGACAATGAGGAATGATTTCTTTAATATTACAATTACGGCGCGGTTATTGGAGGAGTATCCACAAGAGACAGGGGAATATTCTGCTGTTTTTGATTCAGAGAAAATTTACCTGCCTTTATTTGTGCGAGCAAGAGAAAATGGCGATAGATTTAAGCCGTTGGGAATGAAGGGGAGTAAAAAATTAAAGGAATATTTTATTGATCAAAAAATTGAGAGAAGTGACAGGGGTAAAATTCCATTAGTTTGCGATCAGCAAGGGATTTTGTGGGTTGTTGGTCATCGTCTAAGTGAAGTGGGGAAGGTAACAGCTTCAACAAAAAAATTTTTACAAGTGATAATCTCTGGGAGGAAATGAAGAAAGATGAGGAAAGATATTCAAGAAGTATTGTTAGACGAAGAAACTTTAGCAAAGCGTATTAAAGAGATGGGTGAACAAATTAGTAAAGATTACGAGGGCAAAGAAGTTATTGTTATTGGTATCTTAAAAGGTTCGGTTATTTTTGTTGCGGACTTAGTTAGAGAGGTTACAGTTCCAGTGTCATTTGACTTTATGGCAGTATCAAGCTATGGAAATAGAACAACGACAACTGGAACCGTACGTATTTTAAAAGATTTAGATTACGATATCGAAGGAAAACATGTACTGATTGTTGAAGATATTATTGATTCGGGTGTTACACTTAGCTATTTAATTGAGCATTTAGCAGGTCGTAAGCCAGCAAGCTTAAAGTTATGTACATTATTAAATAAACCTGAAAGACGCAAAGTAGAAGTAAAAGTTGATTATATAGGATTTACTGTACCAGATGCATTCTTAGTTGGTTTTGGTTTAGATTATGCAGAAAAATATCGTAACTTACCTTTCATTGGGATATTAAAAGAAGAGATATATGCTTAGGTAATCTATTTTAAGTATGGCATAAATGAAACGAAAACTAGTTATACTGTTAGTATGAAAATCTTTAGATTTATCAATAGGAAGAATTGTGGAAATTTAGATTTGATGATATAATATTTTTCTATGGAGACTCTCGTATAAAAGGTAGACTCCGCGAAGAGGGAGGGCGAATTATTGAATAAGTTTTTACGTAATGTTGGCTTCTATCTATTAATTATATTAATAGCTATATCCATCATTGACTATTTCTCTACAAAGAATAATAGCAAGCAAGAAATTGATTATACGGAATTCTTGCGTCAAATTGAAACGCAGAATGTTGAAAAAGTAACAATTGTTGATGATGTTATTCGTGGGAAGTTAACAGATGGAACAGAGTTTACTACAATTACACCGAATGATCCAGCATTAATTGGAAATCTTCGTGAAAAAGGAATTGAGATTAAAGCGGAACAAACGCCGCAGCCACCTTGGTGGACGACGATTTTCTCTTCTATTTTGCCAATGATTTTATTAATTGGTGTATGGTTTTTCATTATGCAACAGACACAAGGCGGTGGAAACCGTGTAATGTCTTTTGGAAAAAGTCGTGCGAAATTAAATAATGATGATAAAATTAAAGTTACTTTTTCTGATGTAGCTGGGGCTGATGAAGCAAAGCAAGAATTAGAAGAGGTTGTTGAGTTTTTAAAACATCCGAAAAAGTTTAATGATTTAGGGGCGAGAATTCCTAAAGGCGTACTTTTATTTGGACCTCCAGGGACAGGGAAAACTTTATTGGCAAAAGCTGTTGCTGGTGAAGCTGGTGTACCGTTTTTCAGTATTAGTGGTTCTGATTTCGTAGAAATGTTCGTTGGTGTTGGTGCATCTAGAGTACGTGATTTGTTTGAACAAGCAAAGAAAAATGCACCTTGTATTGTTTTTATTGATGAGATTGATGCTGTTGGTCGTCAGCGTGGTGCTGGTGTAGGTGGCGGACATGACGAACGTGAACAGACACTAAATCAATTATTAGTTGAAATGGATGGATTTGCAGCGAATGAAGGAATCATTATTATTGCAGCTACGAATCGTCCAGATATTTTAGATCCTGCACTGCTTAGACCAGGTCGCTTTGATCGACAAATTGTCGTTGATAAGCCAGATGTGAAAGGGCGCGCGGCAATCTTGAAAGTACATACAAAAGGCAAACCTATTGCTGAGGATGCAAATATTGATGTACTGGCAAGACGTACTCCTGGATTTACTGGTGCTGATTTAAGTAATCTAATTAATGAAGCGGCGCTTTTATCTGCTAGACGCAATAAGAAAAAAATTGCGATGCCTGAAATGGAAGAATCTATTGAACGTGTAATTGCTGGACCAGAGCGGAAAAGCAAAGTAATTAGTGATAAAGAAAAACGTCTAACTGCATATCATGAAGGTGGTCATACGCTTGTAGGTATGTTATTACCTAATGCAGATCCAGTTCATAAGGTAACGATTATTCCACGAGGTAGAGCCGGTGGTTACACATTAATGTTACCAAAAGAAGATCGTTCTTATGCTACGCGTAGCGAACTTTTAGATCAATTGCAAACATTACTTGCTGGACGCGTAGCGGAAGAGGTTGTACTAAAAGAAATTAGTACAGGTGCGCAAAATGATATTGAGAGAGCTTCTGCCTTGGTGCGCAATATGATTACGCAATATGGAATGAGTGATGTATTAGGTCCAATTGCGTTTGGCAAAGGGCAAAATCACCAAGTGTTTCTTGGAAGGGATATCAATCATGAACGTAATTACAGTGAAGAAGTAGCTTGTCAAATTGATAAAGAAGTTCGTCAATATATTGAAACGGCGTATGAAAATTGCCGTAAGCTCTTGACTGATAATATTGATAAGCTGCACTTGATTGCAAAGTATCTAATCGAAAGAGAAACTTTAGAAGCGGTTGAATTAGAAAAATTAATGAAAGATGGCACATTGGACGATCTTGATAAAGTGAAAGCCAATGATGAGGATAATCAGCCGAAGAAAAGTGTTGACATTTTAGTAGATGATGAAACGAATAAGCAAGAATCTACTGAACCAAAAGTTGTTTATATTACGCGAAATTTTAATAAACTCTAAAAGTACAAGAAAAGCACTTAGGTGCTTTTCTTGCTATTATGATAGATTGGCAAGGAGTAGAGGAATAAAATGAGTGAAGTGTTACTGCACTATACGCGCGCAGGTAAAGTGGAAAGTATTCATAGAGGGGATATTGTAGCCGTTGATACAAAAGGTAAAATTGTAGATGCTGTTGGTGACGCTCACAAAGATATGTTTTGGCGCTCGGCGGCGAAACCGTTTCAAGCATTACCTTTTGTTTATGAAGGTGGTTTAGAAAAATTTAATATTACAGAGGAAGAACTAGCATTATTGGTATCTTCACATAGTGGAGAACCCGTTCATGTGAATTTAGTAAAAAGTATTTTAGAAAAAGTACATGTTGAATTAAACGTATTAGATTGTGGATCGGCTCGCCCAATGAGTAGTAAAGCAGCAAAAATATTAGCAGAAAATAAGGAAAAGCCTCAGGCAGTACATAATGCCTGTTCAGGTAAACATTCTGGAATGCTTGCACTTTGCCGAATGCTTGGAATTCCAGTGGAAGGGTATACGAAGCCAGACCATCAAGTACAAAAAATTATGCATCAGTCTGTTGCAGAATGTGCAAAAATTTCTCCCGAGAAGTTGGAAATTGGAATTGATGGTTGTGGTGTACCAGTGTTTTATTTACCTTTATATAATATGTCTCTTGCTTATGCTAGACTTGCAAAACCGAGTGATGGCGATTGGAGAGAAAAAGAAGAAGCAGTTACGAAGATTCGCAATGCAATGATTGCACATCCTTTAGTTGTTTCCGGGACAGGCAGAATAGATGAGGCAGTTTCAGCAATTACTAAAGGGAGAATTATTGCGAAAATCGGAGCAGAGGCAGTATACTGTTTAGCTTCAACGACAGATGGAATTGGGATTACGTTTAAAATTGAAGATGGCAGCTATAGAGCAATTAATCCTGTTGTTATTGGTACATTAAAACGCATGGATTTAATTTCAAAATCAGAATATGACCAACTTATTGAAAAGTATCCACCAATCTTAAAAAATCATCGCGGGGATATTATCGGAACAATTGAAACGATGTTTTAAAAAACAATATCAAGTATAAAAAATCCGCTATTTATTTTAGCGGATTTTTTATGTTAAGATTGAGCATTAAGTATAATAATTTATAAAAATGGACTTAGCTATAGTGCTTTGTCGATTAATTATGTATTTAATACAAAATGTTTTTTAAAAGAAAAATGAAAAACGGTTATAGATAACGATAGGGAATTTGTTAACTATAACCGTTTTTAAATTATTTTTTTATGTTTGTTTTCCATAAGTTATGAAGGTTACAATAAGCATAAACATCAACATCAATTTCATCACCGACATAAAATGTTACTTCAGGTGCTTGGTCTGGTTCTAATTCAAGGCGTTCTACTCTATCACCACTAACAACTGCAATCCATTTGATATAATGGCCTTCGATCATTGGATGTGCGACCTTTACGGAAATTTTTCCTCCCTCAATAAATTCTACAGTAGGAAGATGTTTTTCACTGGATGCTTCCGTGGTATTAGGTACTAAAAGTTCCATTTCTTTAGAACAACAAACTAATACTGCATCTGCAATCGTAGTTGTTTTGGCGAAAGAAGTACCTTTTGTAATTACTTGTCTTTTACCGAAATCGATAACATCAACAACGTATCCGCAATCAAGGCATCTGTAAATTTTTAAGTCTCTAGCCATAAAGATAACCTCCTAAAAATAAAAAGTGAATTTGAATTCTAATATTTACTTATAGCAAAAAAGCTTATCAATAGTGTATAATATGTAGGTATAGGACTAGTTATGCAAATTTAGCATGATTTAGCAGACAATATGATTGATTAGAGGAGATGAAAAAATGAAGAAAAAGATTGTTGCAGCAATGCTTGCTTTATCTGTAGTTTCAGCTGTATCGGCTCCGAATGTAACGAATGCTGGCTGGACAGACCTTTTAAAAGTTGGTGGAATTTCAATTCTGGTTGATAAATTTTCTGAACCATTAAATAACTTTATCAATACTTTGACAGCAAAACATGCTGTAAGTAGTGATTATGCAACGAAGGTTGTACCGATTATTGTTGTTGGTAGTGGTACATATACAGGAGCAGCTCAGGTAACTGGCCCTCAGGCGTTAGTTGACCAGACAAAAGCAGTTCTTCAAATAGAAGGGAATTTCAGTGGAAATCAATTTAGAGTAAAAGCATTGATCCCAATTGATAGTAAAAATGTTACAAATTTTTCAAGAGTTCAAGGTGTTGGGGTTTCTGCACAAATTGATGTGAAAATTTAATAAAGTATAGGTAGAAAAGTAAGTAAGATGGAATCAAGCCGTCTATCGTATTTAAGCGATAGGCGGCTTTTTATCTTATTGAAAATGATAATTTTTCTCAATTTATATTGACATGGAGATATTTTTGTATTAATATAAAAACGAAGTTGGAGAATGAGAATCATAATCAATTAAGTGAGTGATATGATGAAATGGGGGATTCGTAATGAAGTTAAGTGAGATAAAAGCTGGGCAGACAGTTAGAATAGAAAAATTAGAAGCATCTACATTAAAGTCGCGCTTGATGAGTATGGGGATGATTAAAGGAACAAAGGTGAAGGTTTTGCAATCGGCACCATTTGGTGATCCAATGGCAGTATCTGTACGTTCTTATGTTTTATCTCTTAGACTGGCAGATGCAGAAAACATTCAAGTTAGTTCAATAACAGAGTAGAGGTGATCAATATGTCAACTATTTCAGTGGCGTTAACCGGGAATCCTAATACAGGGAAAACAACGCTGTTTAATGCTTTAACAGGTGCGCGTCAAAAAATTGGGAATTGGCCAGGAGTAACAGTAGATAAAAAAGTAGGGTATTTCAATCATAAAGATCGAATTGTTTCAGTTGTTGATTTACCTGGGACATATAGTATGAATGCGCGTTCGGCAGAAGAAATGATTGTTTCAGACTATTTGTTAAATGAAAAACCAGATGTTGTTGTTAACGTTTTAGATGCAACAAATTTAGAAAGAAATCTATTTTTAACTCTGCAATTATTAGAATCTGGAATTCCTGTAATCTTAGACTTAAATATGGTAGATGAAGCAAAAAAGCAAAATATACATATTCAAGTAAAAACTTTGGAAGAACAAATTGGTATGCCAGTAGTAGAAACTGTTGCAAAAGATACAAAAAGTATTCAGCACCTTATGGATGTATTTACTCAGCCATCCCTACAAAGATATGAGCCAAGTGCACTGATTCAGGCACATATTGAAAAAGTAAAAACATTGACTTTATTGGATGATGAGGATTATGAAGAAAAAATCATTGAATTGCGTTATGCATTAATTGATGAGATTTTAGAAAAGAGTGTAAAACGCAATTCAACTCATACGACTTTTACAACAAAACTGGATCGGATTTTTGCTAATGGGGTTTTAGCGTTACCAATTTTATTAGCAATGATGTATGGGGTATTTGAAATTACTTTTAGCTGGATTGGTCAGCCTTTAGCCGATTGGGTTGATGGATTCATTGCTGATGGTATTACCCCATGGGCAGAGGAAACGTTGGCAAGTTTAGAAGTAGCGGATTGGATGCAATCTTTAGTTCTTGATGGAATTATTGCTGGTGTAGGTGGCGTTTTGACCTTTGTACCATTGATTTTCACGTTATTCTTTTGTTTGAGTTTTCTTGATGGAACAGGATATATGTCGCGTGTTGCGTTTATCATGGATCCGATTATGCGCCGTGTTGGACTTACAGGTAAGGGTGTTATGCCACTCATTATGGGATTTGGCTGTGCCGTTCCGGCGATTATGGGAGCGAGGGCTTTAGATTCGGAAAAGGATAGAAAAATTGCAATTTTAGTTACACCGTTTTTAACTTGTGGTGCGAAATTGCCGATTATGGCATTATTCGCTGCCGTTTTCTTTCCACAGCAAGCAACAAATGTAGTATTTTCAATTTATATTGCAGGAATTCTTGCAGTAATGCTTATGGCGAAATTGTTGAATCGTGTGATGTTTAAAAAGGAAGAAAGTACGTTTTTATTGGAGTTACCACCGTATAGATTTCCAGATATGCGAACAGTTTTATTAGAAACTTGGGATAAAGGTAAAGGATTCTTGATAAAAGCCGGTACGATTATTTTTGCAATGTCTATCGTTATTTGGTTTTTAAGCAATTATAATTTTAGTGGTATGGTAGATATGGAAGATAGCTTCTTGGCTAGTATTGGCGGAGTAGTTGCACATTTATTTGCATGGCATGGATTTGCAACTTGGGAGGCTGGTGCAGCAGTCATTACAGGAATCTTAGCAAAAGAGGCTGTGGTATCAACACTTGGAGTCTTATATGGAGTTGCAGAGGTATCAGAAGAAGCGATGGAAGCTGCAGGGCAGATGCAAGGAAGTTTAGGTATAGCATTTACTTCGTTATCCGCTTATGCATTTATGATTTTTGCTGCTCTATATACACCATGTATGACTGCATTAGGAACGATTAAGAAGGAAATTGCAACTTGGAAGTGGACGCTTTTTTCTGCAGTTTATACGTTTATGGTTGCTTGGGTGATTTCTTTACTAGTTTATCAAATTGGGCTTTTACTTGGATTTGGAAACTAACCATCGTTAGTTATCGGATAAAATAATTTAGGATATAGGAGTTGAAAAAAGATGTCGGGAAGCATTGTAACAGGAGTACTTGCCATCGGTATTGGCATTGTATTCTTTATAGGATTTAGGAAGATTGTCCGCAAATTTACAAAAGGGGAAAGTGATTGCTGCAGTACATCAGCATGCGGAAGTTGTTCATGTCAATGTGCAAGTAAAAAATAAATAAAGGTTAAGGACAGTATAAATTTTATACTGTCCTTAACTTTTTATTAAAAACTTTTTATTAAAAACTTTTGATTTATATTGCTTTTGTTTCTCTTATAATCGAAAGATAGATGATAAGAAATAAAAAAGAAAAAACTTGCACGAAAAATTTATAACTGTTATGCTAATGTCCAGAACAAAAAATTAAGTTAGTGTAGATTTGTAATTAAGTTGGGGAGAGATATTTATCATGGACTTTATTTCAACATTTCAATCGGGTGGTTTCGCGATGTATATTTTACTTATTTGCTTTATTATGGTTTTAGTAATTGCAGGTGAACGATATAAGTATTATAAATCTGTAAAAGTGAATAATGAAGATTTTATTGAGCAATTAAAAATTATCCTTAAACAAAAAAATTGGAAATATGCGATGGAACTTTGTAAAAGCGACGAAAGTTTAATTTCTGCAGTTGCTGAAACTGGGATTGAATCATTGATAAATAAAAATGCAAATATTTCTGCCGCTATAGAAGCAAGATCGGCAGTTATTATTGCAAATTTAAAACGTAATTTAAATTTTTTGGATACAATGGTGATGATTGCTCCTATCATTGGATTATTGGGAACTGTATTAAATATTATGGCTTCATTAAATGAAAAAGCGGAACAAACTTCGGGAATTGGTGTTATCGTTGCCGGGGCCTTAAGCTCTACAGCTTTTGGTTTGTTTATTGCGGCTTCATCGATAGTGATTTTGAGTTATTTTAATTATCGTTTAGAGAAAATGACAAATGATATTGGAGAAATTTCTAATATGCTTAATTCACAGACTTTAAAAAATGATGAAAAATAAGATTTTTATCCAAGAATAATCTGTTCATGTTTTATAATAAAAGGTGTTGACATGAATAATCTACTGTGATAATATATAGAAGTCGGTTAACGAACATGTTAATCTACGCGGGAGTGGCGGAATTGGCAGACGCACCAGACTTAGGATCTGGCGGGGTGACTCGTGGGGGTTCAAGTCCCTTCTCCCGCACCATTAAGAATTTATTGCCCTTGCAATTGCAAGGGTTTTTTTGTATACATTTATATGAAATAAAAGCTAAAGAGGCGATTGGAATGCAGAGTAATATCACTAGACAAAAGGCTTTAGAATTGTTACAAGAGTATAATCAGGAATCTTTTCATCTTTTACACGCATTAACGGTGGAAAGTGTAATGAAATGGTATGCTAATGAACTTGGATTTCATGATGAAATTGAATACTGGGGAATTGTTGGTCTGTTGCATGATATTGATTTTGAGCTTTATCCACAGGAGCATTGCAAAAAAGCAGCAGAGCTTTTGCGTGAGGCGAGTGTTGATGAAGCAATGATTTATTCTATTTGTTCACATGGTTATGGGATTTGTGTAGATATAGAACCGAAGCATCAAATGGAAAAAATCCTATTTGCAACAGATGAGCTTACAGGACTTATTGGAGCGGCTGCAAGAATGCGTCCATCGAAAAGTGTTTTGGATATGGAAGTGTCAAGTTTAAAGAAAAAATATAAAGATAAAAAGTTTGCCGCAGGATGTTCTAGGGAAGTAATCAATAAAGGTGCAGAGATGCTTAGTTGGGAATTAAATACGTTATTTGAAAAAACAATTTTAGCGATGCGTTCTTGTGAGGCAGCAGTAGAGCAAGAGATTAAAGAAATGAGTAAATAAAGTAGACTTTTTACGCTATCTGAATCGTAGTCATCGGATAAAAAGACTTTTGAGTAGAGGGTGAAGAAATGTCGCTTGAAAAAGTGAAAGATTATTTTAGACAGTTTGGACTAGAAGATAGAATTCTAGAGTTTGAAACATCGAGTGCTACTGTTGAACTAGCAGCTGAGGCCGCAGGGTGTGAGCCTAAACGCATTGCAAAAACTTTATCATTTAAAGTGAATGATACATGTGTTTTAATTGTTGCGGCTGGGGATGCAAAGGTTGATAATGCAAAATATAAGGCTGAGTTTTCTACTAAAGCGAAAATGTTGTCTCCGGAAGAAGCTTTCATAATGATTGGACATGCAGTTGGAGGAATTTGCCCGTTTGCTGTTAATGAGGGCGTTAAAGTTTATCTTGATTGTTCTTTAAAAAGATTTTCTACGGTGTTTCCCGCATGCGGTAGTAGCAATAGTGCAATTGAATTGACGCTCGATGAACTTGAAAAGTATTCAAATTACATAACATGGATTGATGTTTGTAAAGCATGGCAGGAAGAATAGTTACTAAATATTGCATAAATAAATGGTAATAGTTGAATACTAAGGCTGGATAAGGAAAGTTTTTGCAGTAAAATTTGCTAGACTTTACTTTGCGTAATGGTGTAGAATGGTGTAGAATGTTAACAGATTTAGCTTGTAGGTGATAAATTTGGTAAAGAACTCAATGTTTGATGTGGTAAAAAAAGATTTAGAGGAATTAGAGAAAGAAATGCTCTCTGTTGTATCTTCTCCAGTAGATTTAATAACAGAAATTAGCACGCATCTGGTAGAAGCAGGAGGAAAAAGATTACGTCCTGCACTTTATTTCTTAGGAGTAAGAGCGAGAAAAGAAGTTAATAAATATGCTACTGATTTAGCAATTGCTCTTGAATTGATTCATATGGCAACATTAGTGCATGATGACGTTATTGATAGTGCGGCTACTAGACGTGGTATTCCAACGGCGAATTCAAAGTGGGGAAATCAAATGTCTGTTTTGACTGGGGATTATTTGTTTGCTAAGGCATTTTCGTTAGTTGCACTTAGTAAGTATGACCAACGAGTGTTACTGGCATTAACAAATATTATCTGTGCAATGAGTGAGGGCGAGATCGTTCAAAATCGTCAGACTTTTATACCATCCACAGATGAACAGGAGTATTTCGGCAGGATTGCAAAGAAAACAGCAGATTTTATTGCAGCTAGCTGTCAGTTGGGCGGAATTATAGCTGAGCTAAATGATGATGAAATTGCGGCTTTATATGAATACGGTTATTCGATTGGTATGGCTTTCCAGGTTACGGATGATATTCTTGATATTACGGCGACTTCTGAACAGCTTGGAAAACCAGCGGGAAATGATATTTTGCAGGGAATTGTGACATTGCCAGTCATTCGAGCATTAACGGTAAGTTCAGATAAAGAAGAATTGACGAAAATTGTTTCGACTAAAGGTATGGGCCAGGAAATGTTGAAACGAGGGCTAGAAATTGTACATGCCACAGATGCGGTTGAATATTCTTATCGTGCGGTTGATGAATTTTTGGATCGAGCAAGAACTGTTTTACCAAGCTCACTTCCACAAGAAATTCGTGATACGTATATTTATGTAGCTGACTTTATTGCAAAGCGTAAATTTTAGTAAACAGAATCAGGGACAGGTTCTTTGTACGGGATAAAATATTTATTCTATGTGCAGATTAACTTTGTCCCTTTTTTACTCTTTAGATGTTTTTTGTTCAAGAAAGAATGTATTTTTTAATTTACCTTTGAGTTACATTGTCTTTTTTTTGTGTAAATTGTATAATAAAATTATTATTATTATTTTGAGGAGGATTTTTTTATGTTTGGTATTGGTATGCCGGAATTAATTTTAATTTTAATTATTGGATTAGTGGTCTTTGGACCAGGAAAGTTGCCGGAAGTTGGTCGTGCAATAGGGAAAAGTTTGCAAGAGTTCAAAAAAGCTACAAATGGAATTAATGAGGATGAAAAACCGATTCGTAAAGTAGATGCAAGTGTAGATACGATTGAGCAAAAGACTAAAGAACAAGATAAATCAGATGCTACAAAGTGAGGTTTGATTTATGGAACATGAATCGGTAGAGCACGATGAGCAGATCAAGCGAGTAGTAAATGAAAATCATGATACAGCAATGCCAATCATTAATCATCTAGAAGAATTTCGCAAACGATTAATTATTTCGTTAATTACAGTTGGCTTTTGTAGCATTATTAGTTACTATTTTGCAGAAGAATTAGTAGGTTTTATTACTGCTCCTGCTGGAAAGCTGTATTACATGCAACCAGCAGAAGCTTTTTTTACTTATATGAAAGTTTCTATATTTGTTGGATTTTTAGTATCAGTTCCAATGATTGTTTATCAAGGTTGGGCTTTTTTAGTGCCAGCTTTAACTATACGTGAGCGGGCAATAGCGGGAGCCTTTATTCCAGCTATAATATTTTTATTTTTTGTTGGAATTGCATTTTCCTATTTTTTAGTATTGCCGACGGGAATTCAATTTTTCTTAGGTTTTGCGACAAATGAATTACAGCCATTATTATCTGTAGGCAATTATTTAGATTTTGTTATTATGTTTATCCTTCCCTTTGGTTTTGTATTTGAATTGCCACTTATTCTGGTGATTTTAGCTAGATTAGGACTGGTAACTTCGAAAATGTTGATTGCTAAACGAAATATTGTAATTTTTGGGGCTTTTGTTGTTGGTGCAATTATTTCACCACCAGAAGTCTTTTCGCAAGTTATGATTGCGATTCCAATGATTGTATTATATGAGGTTGGAATTTTCATTATAAAATATATCATGAAAAAGTAGGTTTCACTAGGAGGAGAACGGGGTGGCTTTTAAGGATTTACGAGAGTTTATTGATGCGTTAGATGAACGCGGCTGGTTGAAAAGAATTTCCACAGAGGTGGATTGTGAATTAGAAATTACGGAAATTACAGATCGTGTATCAAAAATGAAAGGCGATAAAAATGTCGCATTGTTGTTTGAGAATGTGAAAGACTATGATATGCCTGTATTAATGAATGCTTTTGGTAGTATGGAACGTATGGCTTTGGCATTCGGCGTAGAAAAAGTGGATGATATTGCCCAGGAAATAAGAGAAATATTAAAATTACCTTATATTTCTTTGCAAAATAAATTAGATTTGGTACATATTATTCCAACGGCGAAACGAGCAATTAATTTTCCTAAGTATGTGAAAAAGGGACCATGCAAAGAAGTTATTATTAAGGATCAGCCATCTATTGATAAATTCCCAATTTTAAAATGTTGGCCAGATGATGGTGGCCGCTTTATTACCTTACCTTTAGTTTTCACAAAAAATCCAAAAACAGGCAAACGCAACGTTGGAATGTATCGTTTGCAAAAATATGATGGACAAACGACGGGAATGCATTGGCATATACATAAAAACGGTGCGGAAAACTTTAGAGATCATAAGGAAATGGGATTAGATAGAATCGAAGTTGCAGTAGCCATTGGTACGGATCCAGTACTTACTTATGCTGCAACAGCACCATTGCCTCGTGATATTGATGAAATGGTTTTTGCCGGAATGCTACGAAAAAAATCTGTGGAAATGATTAAATGCGAAACGGTAGATGTGGAAGTACCAGCGCATAGTGAAATTGTATTAGAAGGCTATGTAATGCTTGATGAATTACGGCGTGAAGGACCGTTTGGTGATCATACTGGGTATTATTCATTAGCAGACATGTATCCTGTTTTTCATATTACTTGCATTACGCATCGTAAAGATGCGATTTATCCATCTACGATTGTGGGGAAGCCGCCGATGGAGGATTGCTATCTGGCAAAAGCGACGGAGAGAATTTTCTTACCATTTCTACAAATGCAAATACCAGAGATTATAGATATTAATTTACCGCTTGAAGGCGTATTTCACAATTGCGCGATGATTTCTATTAAGAAGACTTATCCGCAACAAGCGAAAAAAGTTATGCATGCAATTTGGGGAATGGGACAGATGATGTTTACGAAAATGATTATTATCGTTGATTCTCATGTTAATGTACAAGATACAAACGAAGTATGGTGGCGAGTCTTCAATAATATTGATGCGCGGCGTGATATCGTTATGGTAGATGGACCACTTGATGTATTAGATCATTCTTCACCAATGCCAAATTGGGGAACGAAAGTAGGAATTGATGCAACAAAATCATGGCCAAGTGAAGGACAAACACGTGAATGGCCAGATGAAATCGTAATGAGCCAAGACATTAAAGATTTAGTTGATCAAAAATGGAAGGATCTTGGACTTGAGTAAGTTATCTGCACATATCAACAATATCGCATTACATCATTCAATATTTGCTTTACCTTTTGCATATATGGGAGCATTCTTGGCATCGAATGGTGTACCGTCTTGGGCAGAGTTTATTTGGATTACAGTCGCTATGGTTGGGGCGCGAAGTGCAGCATTAGCTTTAAATAACTTCATTGATTTAAAATATGATAAGATTCACCCAAGATTTACAAAGCGTCCAATGGTTACAGGAGAAGTGAAACCTTGGGAGGCAATTTTTCTCATCGTGATTAGTTTTGCAATTTTTATTGTGGCAACGTTGCATTTGGCACCGATTTGTGTAAAATTAGTGCCGCTTGCAGTCTTACCATTTGTCATTTATCCGTATATGAAAAGATATACATGGGCTTGCCATTTGGTTTTAGGATGGGCTTTATCTATAGCACCGATAGGCGGTTGGGTGGCAATACGTGGTGATTTAAATTTGGCGATTATTTTACTAGGCTTAGCAGTAGGAATTTGGATTGCTGCTTTTGATGTAATTTATGGATGCCAAGATGTTGAGTTTGATAAAGCTCATCAATTAAATTCAATGGCGGTTAGATTTACGGTAGAAGGTGCATTGAAAATTTCTCGTGTCATGCATTCTATCAGTATGTTATGTTTTGTTTTTGTTGGTGTATTATTGAATTTATCATTGATTTATTATGTTGGAGTAATGATTGCTGTTTTTGTTCTTATCTATCAACATAAAATTGTTAGCCCAACGGATTTCTCTCGTGTTACCCAAGTGTATTTTATGCGCAATGGATTGGTGGGAATTTCCGTTTTTCTCTTTACTTTTGCAAGTTTAATGATGTGAGTTTATTAAATTAAAGGCAGGGATTCGTAGATGACAGCTAAAATTTTAGAAGGCAAAGTATTTGCAACACAAATAAAAGAAGAAGTAAAGTGTGATGTAGAGTCACTGAAAGCTGAATATGGTGTAACTCCAGGTTTGGCAGTAATTATCGTTGGTGAGAATCCTGCATCTAAAGTATACGTTGCCAATAAGCATCGTTCTTGTGGTGAAGTTGGGATTTATTCTGCGGTAATCGAAATGCCAGAAGATACAACCAAAGAGCAGTTACTAAAAAAAATAGATGAATTAAATAAAGATGAAAAAATTCATGGAATTTTGGTTCAATTACCATTACCGGCGCATATTAGCGCTGATGAAGCGGAAATTCTTGATTTTATTCATCCGGATAAAGATGTCGATGGATTTCATCCAATCAATGTTGGTAAATTATCTGTTGGGCAAGAGCATTTAGTCCCTTGTACACCGCTCGGCTGCATCAAAATGATGGAGTTGGCAGGGATTGAGATTAAAGGAAAAAATGCAGTTGTGATAGGTAGAAGTAATATTGTTGGTAAGCCGATGTTTAACTTACTGTTATCTCGTCATGCAACTGTTACAGTTTGTCATTCACATACGAAAAATTTAGCAGAGGTGACTCGCTTGGCAGATATTCTTGTTGTAGCGATTGGCAAGCCGAATTTTGTTACTGCGGATATGGTGAAGCCGGGAGCAGTGGTTATCGATGTAGGTATAAACCGGATTGCGCCGAAAAAGCTAGTCGGTGATGTTGATTTTGAAAGTGTAAAAGAGGTAGCTGGTGCGATTACACCTGTCCCAGGTGGAGTCGGACTGCTTACCATTGCCATGCTGATGCATAATACAGTAAAAGCTGCGCGCATTCAATTTAATAGATAAAGTAGATTTGATTCAGGGGGATTTTTACTCTGTCTGAAGCCTAGTCGCCTTTATCTAGAAATTTAGCTACTTGTGTCTTGTAGAGTCTTAAAGCAGGGTAGTCATCGGATAATTTAATAAGAAATGTGAGGAGAGGATTCTAGTCATGAAAAGTGATGTTGAAATTGCGCAAGAAGCGCAAATGAAACCAATTGTAGAGATTGCGGAGCAACTTGATATTCCAGAAGAAGAGTTGGAGTTATATGGACGTTATAAAACGAAAGTATCTTTGGAAACTTGGGAAAGAATTAAAGATCGTCCGGATGGTAAGTTGATTTTAGTGAGTGCAATCAATCCTACACCTGCTGGAGAAGGTAAAACGACGACAAGTGTTGGTTTAAGTGATGCACTTCGCAAAATTAATAAAAAAACAATCGTTGCTCTTCGTGAACCCTCCCTTGGGCCTTGCTTTGGAATAAAAGGCGGTGCTGCTGGCGGTGGATATGCGCAAGTTGTACCAATGGAAGATATTAACTTGCATTTTACAGGTGATTTCCATGCAATTACTTCGGCTCATAATTTACTTGCTGCGGTGATTGATAATCATATTCAACAAGGAAATGAACTTGGACTTGATGTGCGTCGCATTACATGGCGCCGTGTTGTGGATTTAAATGATCGTGCGCTACGCAACATTGTTTGTGGCATGGGTGGCAAAGCACATGGTGTACCGCGTGAAACAGGTTTTGACATTACTGTTGCTTCAGAAATGATGGCAATTTTATGTTTAGCAAAAGATTTGGATGATATGAAAGAACGTATCGGGAAAATTATTATTGGGTATACCTTTGATGGAAGACCAGTTCGTGCGGAAGAGCTTAATGTTACTGGTGCATTAACTTTATTATTTAAAGATGCAATAAAACCTAATCTTGTACAAACGCTCGAAGGAACACCAGCCTTTGTACACGGTGGCCCGTTTGCTAATATTGCACATGGTTGCAATAGTATTATGGCAACGAAGTTTGCTCTCAAATTAGCAGATGTAGTTGTAACGGAAGCAGGATTCGGTGCTGATCTTGGTGCTGAGAAATTCCTTGATATTAAATGTCGTTTTGCAAACATTCGTCCAGATGCAGTAGTTATTGTTGCTACAGTCCGTGCATTAAAGATGCATGGTGGAATGGACAAAAAAGAATTAGCAACTGTTGATATGAAAGCACTTGAAGCTGGTATTGCAAATTTAACAAAACATATTGAGAATATGCAAAAATTTGGACTGCCTACAGTTGTTGCAATTAATGCGTTCCCAACGGATACTAAAGAAGAACTTGATTTTGTAGAAGCAAAATGCAATGAAATGGGCGTTGAAGTTGCATTGTCTGAAGTGTGGGCAAAAGGCGGAGACGGTGGCATTGATTTAGCAAATAAAGTAATGGCCGCAACTGAAAAAACAAATAACTTTAAATTTATGTATGATGTAAATGAGTCCATCGAAGCTAAAATTACAGCAGTTGCCAAAGAAATTTATGGTGCTGACGGTGTAGTATTTACTCCTCCTGCACAAAAAGCGATAAAAGAACTAACGGATTTAGGGCTTTCAAATATGCCGGTATGTATGGCGAAAACACAATCTTCTTTAAGTGATGATCCTGCTAAATTTGGGCGTCCAACAAACTTTACAGTTACCGTACGTGAAATTAAAGTCTCTGCAGGAGCTGGCTTTATCGTGGCATTAACAGGCAGTATTCTTACAATGCCAGGCTTGCCAAAACATCCGGCGGCAGAAAGAATGGACATTACAAACGACGGCAAGATTACCGGCTTATTTTAATGAGGAGGTAGATAAATGACTCGAGTTTCC
This sequence comes from Anaerosinus sp., assembly GCF_965318445.1. Taxonomy (NCBI): domain Bacteria; kingdom Bacillati; phylum Bacillota; class Negativicutes; order Selenomonadales; family Sporomusaceae; genus Anaerosinus; species Anaerosinus sp. Next base: position 88,650 of record NZ_CBDNNH010000002.1, read on the forward strand.
GTTGAATTAGTTCCTCGTGATGAGGCTGCGATTAAAGAAGAATTAGAACTTTTAAAAGAGAATTTTTCTGGTATTGATGTAATTAATATCCCTGAACTATTGCGTTATGATATTAGAAGCTGGGAAGGGGCAAAGATTGCGCAAAATTATTATGAAAATACAATGCCGCATATTCGCGCCATCGATATTGATTTAGATAAACCGCTGCCAATGACGGAGTTCCTCCTTGAAAATAAAATTAATGAAGTGCTTGTCATTACGGGCGATCCGCCACAAGATATGTCACGAAAAATCTATCCGACAGTGAGTACGGATGTAATTAGAAAGTTTCGCGATGAATTGCCACATATTAAAGTTTATGCTGGGATAGATCAGTATCGCAGCAGTATGCGTCAAGAAGAGTACAACATTAGGCGAAAAATTCAAGCTGGTGCGGCAGGCTTTTTTACGCAACCTTTTTTCGATTTGCGGTATATGGAAATGTATGCGGAAATGCTAGATGGTAGAGAAGTATATTGGGGCGTATCGCCAGTGATGTCGGAGCGTTCGGTAAATTATTGGGAGACAAAAAACAATGTAATTTTCCCCAAAAACTTCGTTCCAACATTGGAGTGGAACATTGATTTTGCACAAAAGACTTTTGATTTTGTGCGTAAAAATAATACAAATATTTATTTTATGCCGATTAAGACGAATTTGTTGCCCTATTTAACAGGCGCATTTAGTAAATAAAAAGAGTTCTTAATGGCTAAGTTGTTAGATTTTATTTAAAATATCGTTGGTATTATTTTTGGTTAAGTTAATTATTGTAATCAGTGGATTTTCCAACTGAAATAGATTTGCTTATGACTAAGTGATAAGGAGAGTGCATGGATGTATAAAATTCTTACAAAAAAAGAATTATCACAAGGTGTTCAATTGTTTGAAATTGAAGCGCCGTTAATTGCAAAAAAAGCACAACCGGGGCAGTTTGTCATTGTTCGTATTGATGAAGATGGAGAACGTATTCCATTAACAATTGCGGATTTTAATCGTGACAAAGGAACAATCACAATAATTTTCCAAGAAGTTGGCGGCTCAACAAAACAATTGGGCGATTTAAATGAGGGGGACAGTATTCTTGACTTTGTAGGTCCGCTCGGAAAAGCTACACATATTGAAAAAATGGGTAATGTAGTTTGCATTGGTGGTGGTATTGGAGTAGCACCTGTATATCCAATCGCAAGAGGAATGAAGCAAGCCGGAAATCATGTTATTTCCATTATGGGCGCTAGAAATGAAAGCATCTTAATTCTTGAAGAGGAAATGAATGCAGTAAGTGATAAAGTTTATATCACAACAGATGATGGCTCAAAAGGGCATAAAGGATTTGTTACAGATCAATTGAAAATGTTAATTGATTCTGGTCTTGAGATTAGCTTGGTGATTGCAATTGGGCCTGTAGTCATGATGCGCAGTGTGGCAGAAACAACACGTCAATATGGAATAAAGACAATTGTTAGCTTGAATCCTATCATGGTAGATGGAACAGGCATGTGCGGTGGCTGTCGTGTTCAAGTTGGCAATGAAAGTAAGTTCGCCTGCGTAGATGGCCCTGAATTTGATGCACATCAAGTTGATTTTAATGGACTAATGTCGCGTCAACGTATGTATAAAACGCAAGAAGCTGCGCATGAATGCCAATGCGAAAAACAAGGAAAAGCTAAAGGAGGCGACAGTTGTCAATGTCACTCTCACTAAAAAAACATGCAATGCCGGAACAAGATGCGAAAGTTCGAGCAAAGAATTTTGATGAAGTTGCATTAGGATATGATGCTCAAACTGCAATAGAAGAAGCAAAACGTTGCCTTGGTTGTAAGGTTCCATTATGTCGGAAGGGTTGCCCTGTTCAAGTAAATATTCCTGAATTTATTGGGCATATCAAAGAAGGTAAATTCGCAGATGCTGCATCTGAAATAAAAACGGTAAATAGTTTACCAGCGATTTGTGGACGTGTTTGTCCGCAAGAAGAACAATGTGAAAAACATTGTATTTTAGCCAAAAAAGGTGAATCCGTTGCAATTGGGCGTTTAGAGCGTTTTGTTGCTGATTATAGTATGGAAAAAGGCGAGAAACTACAGCCGATTGCATATGCTGATGATGCGAAAAAGGTTGCGATTATTGGCTCTGGCCCTGCTGGACTTGCAGCTGCTGGTGATTTAGCAAAAATGGGTTATAAAGTAACGATTTTTGAAGCACTTCATGCTGCTGGTGGTGTATTGTCTTACGGTATACCCGAATTTAGATTACCAAAAGAAAAAATCGTAAAAGCAGAAATTGATACGTTGCGCCAACTTGGTGTAGAGATTGTTGTCAATGCAGTTGCAGGCAAATTATTTACAGTTGATGAATTATTAGAAGAAGAATTCGATGCAGTATTTATTGCAACTGGTGCGGGATTACCACATTTTATGGGGATTCCTGGAGAAAATTTAAATGGTGTATATGCTGCAAATGAATTTTTGACGCGGTGTAACTTAATGAAAGCCTACCAATTCCCGAATCACGCGACTCCAATTCATGTTGGTAAAAATGTTGCTGTTGTTGGCGGCGGTAATGTTGCAATGGATGCAGCTCGCACAGCATTACGCCTTGGTGCTGAGCATGTTTATATAGTATATCGTCGCGGTGAAGCGGAACTTCCAGCACGCTTAGAAGAAGTACATCACGCGAAAGAAGAAGGAATCGATTTCAAATTACTGAACAATCCAGTCGCTGTTATTGGCAATGAACAAGGCTGGGTAACAGGATTAAAGTGCATTCGCATGGAACTTGGCGAACCTGACGCATCTGGGCGTCGTCGTCCGGTGGCAGTGGAAGGTTCTGAGTTTGAATTAGCTGTAGATACAGTAATTATTGCAATTGGTCAAGGTCCAAATCCATTAATTCAATCCACGACAACAGGGCTTGATACAAATAAACGTGGGAATATCCTTGCTGACGAAGAAACTTGTGCAACGAGTAAACCGGGCGTATTTGCTGGCGGTGATATCGTAACAGGTGCGGCAACAGTAATTCTTGCAATGGGTGCAGGGAAAAAAGCGGCAAAAGCTATTGATGAATATTTAAAAAATAAATAATTAAAGTTATGTTAGTAAAAGGAATGTTGCTAAATTTGATTTGGTTAACATTCCTTTTTTTATAAAAAATAAAAATAATAGATAATCTTGTCAAATCAGAAAAAAAGGAGTATACTCTATTTTTGTAAAGGATAACAAATTTTATCTTAGAATTACATAGGAGAAATAGGTGTCGAAAGACTTAATAGGGAAGTCCGGTGAAAAACCGGTGCGGTCCCGCCGCTGTAACAGGGAGTAAGGCTACATGAATGTCACTGGGAGAAATCTTGGGAAGGCGTAGCTAAGCAATGATCTGGAGCCAGAAGAACTGCCTATTTAACAATCACCGTTAGACCTGCGAGCGATGGGGAAGAGATTTCTGAATTTTATTGACATGTTTTTATGTTAATATTATTTTGAATTTGTAGTCTTCTGTCTATCATAGGCAGAGGACTTTTTTATTTTTTAGATTAGAATTTATATGATAATGAATGAAAGATTTGACAATTAAATATAAAAGGGAAACGGGTGAATATTTATTGCTAATTTATTAAAGCAAGTGCAATAAATAAACTTTATGGGAAAGTTCGGTGAGAGTCAAACTCAATTCCGACGCTGTCGCGCAACTGTAAAAGTGAGCTATCGTATCGAAAACCTCTTGCAAAGGGATAGGATAGCAATGAACTTAAGTCAGAGCACCAACTGTTTCTAGCATCCGAGGAGTGTCTGCGCAGTACAGATCTGGGTTATAAAATGAGTCTGAATAAAGTATTTTATTCGGAAAATTTTCGCTGATGAAAATGCGTTGAATGGAAGAAAGCATTTCTTTATTCTTCAATAGTTATTTTTTCGTTGAAAAGTGAATTTTTCATTTTGTAAATCCAGAAAAGTTAAAATTCAAGCATGGTGGCTTCATATAGGGATTCTAACAGGATTAAAAATGTGAAATTTTGTCTCGTAAAATGAAAAGAAAATTTTTATTGGCGATAGAAAGTTTCACATTTTTTATTCTAATTTATATAAATAAAAATTAATTTATCATTATTTTAATTTATAGCTAAGTTGATTGTTCTTGTATTAAGCATAAGGTAGAAGAGTTATCTTCGAGCAATAGATGTAAAGAAAGGAAGGTTTTTGACTATAAAAGTCAACGATGTAACGTGAAGAAGATAAAATATATGATTGAGGAAATTGAAAACAATATAAAAAATAATGACAAAGAAGAAATGATTACCATTTCGGCTCACCATTATGTTGCATTGCTAAAAGAGTTAAACAAACTGCGTTTTAAATATGCACAACGGGGTAAAAAAACGCAGAATAAGAAGTTAAGAAAATCAATCTAAAGCAAAGTTAATAAAAAATAAATAGTGAAGAAATAGGTGTCGAAAGACTTAATAGGGAAGTCCGGTGAAAAACCGGTGCGGTCCCGCCGCTGTAACAGGGAGCGAGGTTACATTTATGTCACTGGGAGAAATCTTGGGAAGGCGTAGCCAAGCGATGATCTGAAGCCAGAAGAACTGCCTATTAGACAATCACCGTTAGACCTGCGAGCGATGGGAAGGGGATTATGATGCTAGGAGTATTTCCTATGCAACCATATCAACTTCTGTCAAACGTGGCAGAAGTTTTTTTATTTATTGAATTTTATAAGTAAGGATGAGAATGAGTAAGATGAAAAGCAAAAGGTTATATCAAGGCAAAATAAAAAACACACATCGTTATCAAAAAATTGCGGCATGTGTGGTTTGTACGTTGGCTTTAGGTTTTGCTATGCCAAATGGAATCGTGTGGGCAGATGAAGCAAAGCAAGAGGCTGATCAGATGAATGAAGAAGTAACAGAAGCAAAAGAACCAGTAGTATTGGCAAGTACAGATAGTGAGCTAGATAGTTATACGTTAGATACGGTTACCGTTGAAGCAAAACGCCCTGACTGGGAATCAAAATTATCGCCAGGCACAGTGACGGTTATTCGCCCGGATGATTATAAGGGTGAGCAGAAAACCTTGCCGGAACTTCTCAAAATGGTACCGGGGGTACATGTAAGAGAAGTCAATGGGAAAGGGCAATATACGACAGTCACGGTTCGTGGGTCAACTTCGGCACAAGTCGGTGTATTTGTCGATGGAGTACTATTCAATCTCGGTGGCGATGCCGCGGCGGATATCTCGACCATTCCAGTTCAAAATGTCGAGCGAATTGAAGTATATCGTGGCTATGTTCCAGCAAGGTTTGGTGGCACCTATATGGGGGGCGTAATCAATATCGTAACGAAACGCCCAACAAAAGCCAATATCGATGCATCCATTGGTAAGAGTTCCTACGGTGGCTTCCAAGGTGCATTGCAGGTGGATGCCCCACTGGGCTCCGGCAGCATTATGTTTGGACTCAATCGCGACCAAAGTGATGGTGATTTTAAATATACGAATAAATCGGTAGATACTAGCCTTTATGACGGATATGTTAAAAAATTAAAAGATTATACGCATCAAACCGATAGGAACGGAAAAATACGATTAGATCGGATGGTTTCGACTTTACAAGCAAATGGATATGATACTCTAAATGCTTATTCTGGGCTGACCCAAGATAACCTTCGAATAACGCTTGCAACCGATCCTAATTTTTATGCAGCGTTAAATAAAGCGTCGGAACAATTGCGCCCAATTAATAATGCCCATGCAAATTATATCGGATATTTTAAAAGTTATATTGATAATATAAGGCTTTACCAGAAAGACATAGATTCAACGAGTACAACAGATCGTTGGCGTAAAACGAATGATTACAAAAATACGGATGCAATTTTAAAATGGCAGGATGATCATTGGCTGGCAAAATACACTTGGAAGAAAATTGACCGTCATTATCCTTTCCCGCTGAATGCGAATTATGGAAATATACCTAATATAGATTTGCCAGGATATCTTGACCCAATCTATAACTACCGTCATCAGGACATTACCAGCAAAGAAACGTTAATTGGACGGCGTGATACAGTTGGCAATTTAGAATGGGGGTGGAGTGTAAACTATCTCGACCAGACTAAACGCTATGCAGTAGACGATTGGCAGGAAAAAGAAAAGGTCGATACGACGGTGAATTGGCGTTCGCCAAACTATTACTGGAGCCAATATGACATGGATAAATTAGGCTTTAAAATTGATGGAACTTATAAAATTGGCGATAAGCATCTGTTCGAGTTTTTAATTGATACTTCAAAAGAAAAGATGGATATGGATGGTTGGCGGTTAAAACAATATCAACAAGCTACGATAAGTGTCTTTAAACGGTGGCGTACCTATTATGAACAGAAGCTGTTCAATGCCCAGATTCAAGATACGATTACTTTAAACGAGAAAGGTGATTTTTGGTTGACGCCAAGTATTCGCTATAATCGATCAAATATCTATGGGCTGAGCAATGGTTACGATCAAAACTCCGATCCGCAGAATATTAAATGGCTGCATCAGGCGGATGACCAGACGGATAGTAAAACAACTTGGCAGCTAGCGCTGAAAAAGCAGGTCAATGACAATTTAACACTTCGTGCAACGGGAGGTACATATTTTAGACTACTGAATATGTATGAAATCGCCGGTGATGGTGCAGGCATTTTACCCATGCCAAATATTGGAGGGAGTGATAGCATTTTTCCTCGCCCGGAAGAGGGATCACAATGGGATTTCTCTGCCATTTGGGATGGACAAATCTTCGGTACGGAAAGCAGCAAAATTCAACTGACGTACTTTGGTCGTGATTCCAAGCGGATGTTGCAGCTAGGCACCTGGAATAATTTCTTTTTCGTTTATACCAATGCGGCATCGGCAAAAGTGAATGGCTTAGAGATTCAAGCGGATTTATCCTGGAAGAAATGGGACTTAAACTTGCAAGGAACTTATACGAAGCCGAAAGATGTTATCTATGATTTGAGTAAATTGCCGGGGGCTGGTTATTGGGGAAATAATGGTGTATTCCCTGGTTATCTGACTTATCAGCCGGAATGGGAAGGAACGATGCGGCTGACTTATCGTCCGAGTACCCAGTGGGGGATTTTTGGTCAACTTCGGTATGTAGATAGAATGCGTACTTCTCTCTATAATGATGGAGCTGCTGGAGAACAGTCCTCGTTGACGACTTTGGATTTAGGTGTGAAGTATAAGCCGAATACGAATACACAAATTATCATCGGGGTCAATGATCTCCTTAATAAAGCGAATGATATGTATCTAACGAATCCATTTTATCCGAATTGGGAAGCGTCAAATATCCAGTATCCAATCCAAGGGCGTACTTACTACGCAACTTTGCAATACAATTTTTAACTAATTTTACTTGAAGGGAGGTGGTGCCGTTGGGCGAGGGGAAGATGTGTTAAAAGAAAAAAGAAAAGTAAAAGGGAGAGGTTTATGATGAGTGAAAATTTATTTGCGTACACAGCAACGGATGCAGGATATTCTACAGGAACGGCTGGAGCAATTCACGGTGACAGAACGGCAGCTTCAGCAACCGCATTTACAGCAGTAAAGAATAAAATTGGGTCAGGTTTAAATGGTGATCCAGCATTCTTTAATTTTTTTGAAGGAAATAGCAGTCGGTTGGTTTTACGTCAATATACGTATAGCACTACGGACTTAAGAGCAAATCAAATTATTGCACCACAGGGCAATTGGCAAGCTCCTTTAGCTACGCCAACTTGGTCAGCGGTGGCAAATTTGCACGGTGTAGCAAATTATAGCAGTAGTTGGCTATATGCAACAGGATATGATTTATCAAAAATCGCGGTTGTGAACATGGGGACCGACTATAGTCAAGACTTTGAATATAGTTTCCCAACAAGTTTTACGAATTTTACGAATCCCTATGCGGATGGTGTTTTTCATGGTGAAGCTATGGTTGTAGTTGGTACTTCGCTGTATGCATTGTTTTATGTCAATAAAGGCAGTGGATACGGAACTTATTATGACAGCATTGTAGCAAAGTTTAATATTGATACCGATTTGGGGGAACTAACTTTTGATAGCTATGTTACGGCTGGGAAAAATTCCTTTACGCTGGATTTATATAATAATAAGCTCTATGTTTGCTCATTAGGCGGTATGCAGAATGCGGGTAGCGGCAATGCGGAAACAAAGCTGAGTATTATTGATTTAGGTAAATTTACCCAAGCCGGAGTTACGCATGTGACGATTGACAGTCCGACGACGAATGGTGATTTTCGTGATATTTCTATTGTGAATGATAACCATGTGTACTTATTCTTAGGTCATTATGATGCAAGTTATGGAAATTTAGTTGGTGGTGTTTATCATACGACACTGGCAAATTTAACAACGCCAAGTACTTGGACAAAGATTATTGATGTAAATTCTATGGGGTATCTATGGGGAATTCATGCGGATGGTTATCGCTTGTGGTTTGTTAAAGGAACGCCAATTGATGTTTTTGATGGAACGCCAACTACAACAGTTACAGCAAGCAAAGCATTCAGTATTACCGACATGAGCGATTTTGATGGTGGTAATTTGAACTCAGCTTGCTTTATTGCACCAGATGTGGCTGGGGCAGGAAAGCTGAAAGCTGCAGGCGTTTCTGCACCAACAGCATCTAAATCCCTTGCTTCACATATTCGCTTAGCGCGTGAAGCATGTGAATTAGCAGAAAAATGTAAAAAACAAAGAGTGTGTGCGTTTGATATAGAGTGTTGAAAAGTGTTAGGGAAAAGTTAGACCTAGGCTTTTTAGTGTCTAGGTCTAACTTTATATTTAAATGAGAAAGCCAAGAGGAATAGTGATGAAAAAATGGTTTCTAGTGGGTGCTTTTACTCTGTTATGTAACATGTTTTTTTCTGTAGGTTTTGCAATGGAAGAAAATAAAGATTCAGCAATAGATTGGGAAATTAGCGTGAAGGAAAAGCTTACACCAGAGGAGATAGAAGCAATGCGCTGGACAGAGGTATTTCAAAATGAATTGGCGCAATATTTTTTCGAAGTGAAGTCGATTCAACCAGACAGCGCAGATAAAGATCAAGTGCATGTTACTATAAAAGCAATCTATAAGGATAAAGCGGTGATTAAAAAGCTAAATGAACAATATCAAAAAAAAATGGAGGGAGAAGATAGCATAGCTTATAGTGAGATGCAGATGATTTTTCAGCTTCGTAAAAGAATGTATGCAGTGAAAAATTTAAAATTGTATAGCTCCAAAGGAGTGCTTATCGCGGAGCAAACGAAAGCAGTAAGTTTTGTTCCTGTGCCAGTGAAAACTTTTGCAGATACGATGTACGATTTTGTCAGGAAATGTGCACAAAATTAATAGGTATGAAATGACAAAAGAATTAGAAACTTATTGTAAATAAAATGACTATATTGGGGAATGAAAGAAGTATTTTTATAAAAGATAAGATGAATGATAAAAAAATCTACAGATAATGTTGCTAAATAAAAACAAAAGGAGTATACTCTTATTTTGTAAGAAAATGAAAAGTAATACAAAAATGAATAAAGATGGAATGGGTGTCGAAAGACTTAATAGGGAAGTCCGGTGAAAAACCGGTGCGGTCCCGCCGCTGTAACAGGGAGTAAGGCTACATGAATGTCACTGGGAGAAATCTTGGGAAGGCGTAGCCAAGCGATGATCTGGAGCCAGAAGAACTGCCTATTTAACAATCACTGTTAGACCTGCGAGCGATGGGAAGGGGATTTCTGAAATTTGTTGATATGATATTTTTATGTTGATATTGTTTTGGATTCCAAAGTCTTCTGTCTATCGTAGGTGGAAGATTTTTTTATTTTTAAATCCAGAGACATTAAATTAAAACATGATGGTATCAGATAGGGGTTCTAGTAGGATTTAAAATGTGAAATTTTGTCCGTAAAAAATATATAACGAAGAAATGGGTGTCGAAAGACTTAATAGGGAAGTCCGGTGAAAAACCGGTGCGGTCCCGCCGCTGTAACAGGGAGTAAGGCTATATGAATGTCACTGGGAGAAATCTTGGGAAGGCGTAGCCAAGCAATGATCTGGAGCCAGAAGAACTGCCTATTTAACAATCACTGTTAGACCTGCGAGCGATGGGAAGGGGATTATGAAGCATAGGTTTATTTCCTATGCATTCATATCACTTCTGTCAAACATGGCAGAAGTTTTTTTATTGAATTTTATAAGTAGGGATGAGATTGAAGAAGATGGATAGTAAATGGTTATATCAAATCAAAACGAAAAAAAAGCGCCGCTATCAAAATATAGCAGCGTGCGTAGTTTGTACGTTAGCCTTGGGCTTTGCTACACCGGCTGGGGTGGTATGGGCTGATGAAGCAGAGAAAGATATTGAAAAAATATCAAATACAGAGAATGAACTAGACCAGTATACGTTAGATACTGTTACTGTTGAAGCAAAGCGCCCAGATTGGGAGTCAAAATTATCTCCAGGCACAGTAACTGTGATTCGTCCTGACGATTACAAAGGTGAGCAGAAAACATTGCCGGAACTCTTAAAAAAGGTTCCAGGAGTACATGTGCGTGAAGTAAATGGGAAAGGTCAGTATACGACTGTAACAGTTAGAGGTTCAACAGCGGCGCAAGTTGGGGTTTTTCTAGATGGGGTTTTATCAAATTTAGGTGGAGATGCAGCTGTTGATATATCTACAATTCCCGTTGATAATGTTGAGCGGATAGAAGTATATCGTGGTTATATACCAACTCGTTTTGCTGGAACTTTTATGGGTGGTGTTATCAATATAGTAACGAAGAAACCCACCAAGGCAAATATATCGGCAGAAGTTGGCAAATCCTCTTATGGTGGTACAAGGGCAGCTTTGGAAATAACCAATCCATTAGGTAGTGGTAGTTTGCTGATTGGAATTAACCATGATGACAGTGATCAAAAATTTAAATATGAAAATTATGCAGCTGGAAGAAATATATCGGATGCTCAGTTAAGCATAAATTCGTTGCAAGAAGACGTAAATGATTTTAATCCCAAAATGATAGATATGTTAACAAGCGGACGCAAACCGCTTATTTCTATGAGTGATACAGATAAAGATTACTACAAAGCCAATCCTGATGCGTGGGTAGAATTTATTAGAAACACAGGTGACAATAGCTTAAGTCATGCGATAGAAGATAATGCAAGAAATGTAGCACAAAAGTCTGATATGAGTACTTTTAGGCAAACGATGATTGACATGGGCATCAAAGATAAATATATTGCTGAGGGATATCCTGAAACTGGATGGACGAATTGGTGGGATTATGCCGGTGAGGACTGGAATCACCATGGTAGTGAAACAGGGATTATAAATGATAATGTAAAGAATCAAATTATTGATACATATGTGCAAAATACAACGCCTAAAATTATTGATGAATGGACAACTATTGTTGATCCGGATAAAAGTACGTCATTAGCAAGTTCGAAAGAAGACTTAGAAGCGGCGAAAAAGAAACTTAAGGCATTGCAGGATAAAGAAAGATACCGCAGATATAACGATTATAAAAAAGATAGCGCTATTATCAAATGGCAGGACGATAACTTTGTGATTAAAGGAAGCTGGAACAAACTGCAAAGACATTTACCTGATAGTTTATGGGGAGATAGTGTTAACGATGCAGCCACGAATGCATTAGTAGATACAAAAGATATTTTTTATGCGTCAAGTCGTAAACAGGATCTTGAGAATAGTGAAATCCTTTTACAAAATAGGGCGCAATATAAAAAGTTGGAATGGGGCTGGATGATCGACTATCTTCATCAAGATAAAAAATATAAGACGGAACATATGTTAGATTATCCTAATAACTTTAGGTGGAATAATATTCCGCTAAGAGAGTGGAGTCATTATCAATCTGATAAATATAATGTACAGCTTGATGGAAATTATCAAATTAATGATAACCAGATGTTAGAATATCAGTTTAACTTTTCTCATGAAAAGTTAAACATTAAAGGTTCGTTATTAGATAAAGTTCTTGGTGATGATGTTATAGGAAATATATTAGGACAAACTCGTAACAGATATGAGCAAGATTTATTTAATGTGCAGATACAAGATGCGATTACATTGGATAAAGAAGGTACATTCATATTGACTCCAAGTATTCGTTATAATCAATCAAAAATTACTGGGTTTAGTGATGGAAAACGTTTTCCGGTAAATCAAAGTAATAAATTTCATTGGTTACATCAAGAAGATAGTCAGACGGATGGCAAATCTACTTGGCAATTAGCGTTGAAAAAAGATTTTAATGATAGCTTTAGTCTTCGCATGACAGGTGGTACTTATTATAGACTGCTTAATATGTATGAAATTGCCGGTGATGGTGCTGGAATTTTGCCGGCGTCACGAGATGGAAGTAGTTCAATTTTTCCATTGCCGGAAGAAGGAAAGCAGTTTGATATTAGTGCTTTATGGAACGGTAAAACCTTGGGGGCAGACAATAATACTACATTAACTTATTTTTGGCGTGATTCAGATAATATGCTTCAATTGGTGCGTGCAGGTCTTGATTATTGGTCTTATTTTAATGATAGCCGAGCCAAAGTGCATGGCATTGAGTTAGAAAGCCAATTTAAGTGGAATAAATACTCTTTAGATTTACGTACCACTTATACTAAAGTGCATGCGCAGAAAAAAAATACAGCAGTTCATTATCCATATACCGATATATGGATGACTTATCAGCCGGAATGGGAAAGTAGCTTGCGTTTAACTTATACACCAAATAATAAAATATCTATTTTTAGTGAATTGCATTATACAGATGAATATTTTACTAGTACTAGTCGAGATTCTCGTGGTGGCAACTATGCTTATTTGTCGGGAAAACCAGTGAGCTCTTTAACCGTAATCAACGCAGGCGTTAAATGGAAACCAGAGAGAGATTGGCAAATTAATATCGGTTGTAATGACATCTTTAATAAAGGACCTAAACAAAAAATCTATAGTCCTATTGCCTTTACTGAAGATGGGTATATCAATGCAGAGTTTCCTTTACAAGGAAGAACTTACTATGCAACCGTTAAATATGAATTTTAAATGAGAGGAGTGTTTTAGGATTTATGAAAAAAATAGTGTTAAGAAAAAAGAAAAATTCTATAACGAAAAAGAAGTATGCTAGACTTTTAGCGATGATTTTAGGTGGATGCTTAATGACTGGCAATGTTTTTGCTGCAGATTTAGCGGCAGTTGCTTCTTCGGATTACACAAATAGTCAAGTAGGAAAAGTCACGGGGTCAAGAGTAACTACGCATGTTGATTCAGATCCATCAGCAGGCGTTATTAAAGGGTTAAATGGGGATGCCGGTTTATATGCAATTAATGAAAATGGTGAAAGTAAACTGATTTTGAGACAATATACTTACAGTACGACTGAGTTAAAACCCAATCGTGTATTGGATGTAAACGGAGATTGGAATAACCCTGATCAGACTGGAGTGATAAAAGCAGTTGCCAATATGCATGCAGCTGCCTCTAATGGAAAATATTTATTTGCGGCAGGATATGATTTAGGTCAAATTGGTGTAGCAGAAATTGCAGAAAGCTCTTTAAAAGACCAACCGAGTTTAGCTGTTAATTTAAAGAATTGCATTAATGAAAATTGTAGTGCTGGTTATGGTGAAAAGACTACGGTGCATGGTGAAGGCATTGCAGTACGGGGCGATAAACTTTACTTAGTTGCAAGTGTTAATTTGGAAGGGGGCTATGACAATTATGACAATGGATATTTATTGCAATTTAATATTAAAGATAATGGAAGTTTAGAGTTTAATAGTTATTCTAGAGTAGGTAAAAATGCGGATCAGGTACGATTAAGTTTTTATAATGATTCAGTGTTTGTTCCATTTATTGGCGGAAAGCAAAATTATGGATCTGGTAATGCGGAATCAAGAATTGATGTTGTCAAAATTTCTAATGGACAATTAAATACAACATCCCAGGCCATAAAAAAACCGGAAAATGTTAAGTGTGATTTTAGAAACTTAAAAATTTTGCCGAATGGCACAGCTTACGTAATGACCTATAATTTAGCTGCAGCAGGCAGTGGAATGGATGCGCATGTTTATAAGACGACTGTATCTAATTTGCTGTCGGAAAATCCGAAAAATTGGGAAGAAATTGTTAATGGTCAGTATGAAGGTTGGTTTGGTAAGCTGGATGCGGAGTATTATACTAAACGGCTATGGCTGGAAGCCGGCGATAAATTACAGGTATATACCGATGGCAGTACTAAGCCGATTGTTTGGAATGCGAAAGATTTTTCTACCGATGAGCAATATTCTCTGTTCAATTCAGTTGAAATCATACCTACTGATACTGTAAATGGCAAGCTTGCTCAATTAAAATTCATGGCAGATGAAGGATTGACCCAATCGTCACAAACATTGAATAAAATAATAAATTTGAATGCAACGAGTAATAGCGGTGACTATAAAAGTAGCATTACAGGGACAGCAGATGATATACAGTATAATGCAGTAACAAATGATAACAGTCATTATCATTTTGATGCGGATAAAACAATAAACTTGGGACTCGAAAAAGCAGGGGGGAATTTAGATAACAATATTTTAGCAGATATCTATGCAAATGATGGCAACGATATTGTAATTGACGCTAGTGCAAATACATTGCAATTGCAAGCTAAAAATTATATTGGAACTCCGGTGGGGATTTTTGCGGGAAATGGTAAAAATGTGAGCATTAACGCCGGAAATTTAAATATTATTACAAGTGGATATGAAGGTGGAAATAGTCTAACCAATGCTGTTTGGAATGATGCCAGTAAAGATAAAACGAGTATAATTGAAATCAATGCTCCGGTAAATATTTCGATGAGTGGCGGTCTGGGTGGAAACGGAATTGCAATACAAAAAACGGATCGCTGGGGCGAGAAAAGTAATGAAGCAAATGATAGTTCAAAGGTTATCATTCATGGAGATGTGAGCATTTTAGGTGCAGATAATACGGTATGGGGAATACCTGTAAATTCTGAAAATGTTTATTCGCGATTTAATAATGCAGGTATTTTAACGGCTGTTGATAAAAGTGAAGTCGTAATTGATGGTAATGTCGATTTTGCTGTATACGGAAATGGTGTTACGACAAATGCGAAAGATAGTAAGGTTAGTATCAATGGCGGAAAGATTGTGACTCCGTTAGCTACTCAATATGGATACTATGCATTATCATCTTATCTCGGTACCATCAATATGAATACGGGACTAGATGGAAAAACAGTAGGGAGTAATACGGTTAAACTCGATGGTGATTTATTTACACTAAATACCGGTACAATAAATCTTGCATTAACAGATAAAAATTCTTATTTAAATGGAATCATTGATAATGGTGGTACAGCAAATCTATATTTGCAAAATGGTGCCACTTGGTATAATACAAAACAGAATAATCGTTATGCAGATGATAATGAAGATATAGGCGCAGGGCAGCTTAGTCATGTAAGTCGTCTTACAGGTGGAAACACACCACAAAATCGCGGTTTGATTTATCAAAAAGACAGCAACCCGATTACGATCGATAGGTATAGCGGAAATACTTTGGCTTGGTATGATCATAATACATCATCTCCAACTGAAATAATTGGTGGGGCTATTCATATAAAATCGGCAGATTTAGATTCTACGATGACTTTATGGACAGGAAATAATGGGGTTAATACAGCAGATAGTGCTACAGATAATGAAAAAACAATTTTAAATACCGTATTGGATAATCTTGCAAAAAAACTGGTTTATGAAGGGTATAAAGGTAAGGTTGAAAATAATTTAAAAGGAACAGTTGGTATCGCGGAAGGAATGACATCTTCATCGGCGTTAAAAAGTGGGGATATCGCATTTAGTGAAATAACAGGAGAAGGGAGTTATCAAAGTGCGAGTACTCCATCAATCCCTACAGAACAGGTTACTACATCCTTTACGACAACTTTGACCGGACTTAAGGATAATGATATCCAATATGTAAATGGCGGCGTGGTTCAAAAAAATGGGACGGGACAAGAGGAATATCGTCTTACGAAAGATAGTACGATTACCGTGGATGATCAAAATGTAACGGCGAGCAATATTGGCTATTATCCGGCAGTCGTTGGAATTTTAGGCAATGGAAATGACATTACCGTTGCTGCGGAGGGAAAATCTCTGGATTTGGATTGTGTAAGCACAACGGGAACCAGTCAAGCAATCGGTGTATATACAAATAAAAACGTAAATGTACAGGCTAATAATTTGAACATTAAAGCTACTGCTGCAGGAAAAACGGCTGTAGGGATTTTTGTCCAAAATGGCGGTCAGGCTGTAATCAATGGAAATGTTGCTATGACAGTCAAAAATTCTACTGATGGTGATGCAGATGGAATTTATCTTTATAACGGCGGCTCTAAGCTCACGATTAATGGTGACCTAAATATGAAAGGAAATGGTGAAGGAGATTTAGCCTATGGGGTTTTAGCTGCTCAAAAAGGTGGGTATGGAACAAAGGTATATCAAGCTAAAGGCCTTTATATGTGCGATAACAGTACTGACGGTGGGGAAGTAAAGATTACCGGAAAAGCTGATATTGCCGTTAAAGGTACCGGAGTCGATATGCGAGGGAGCAAGAACAATAAAATAACGATTGATAATGGAAGTATTATCACACCTGAAAGTACAACCGATGAATTTAAAGCGGTTGGTATTGCAGCAGGTACTTTTAATATGGGAATGACGGATCAAGGAATTGCAAACGGGAAGGATGTAACTGTCAAAGGACAAATTTATGCTTTAGATAAAGGGACAATCAATCTCGGATTAGGTAGTAGTAATTCCTTGTTTGCGGGCGTTGTTAGTAATACGAACGGTGGCGCTATTAATTTATTTTTAGAAAAGGGTGCTACATGGGAAAATACGCTTAATTCAAAATCAGCTACTTTTAATGGCAGTCATGTCAATACAGTATCGGGTGGAAAAACAAAACAAAATCAGGGTGTAATTTCTCAAAAAGACAGCAACCCGATTACAATTGATAAGTATAGCGGATATACTACTGTTTTATATGGGCATGACAAGACAACACCGACCAATATCATTGGTGGAAATTTGACGATAAATAGTGCGTTAGGCGATAGCTTTATCACATTGCGCACGGATAATGTAGGATTAAATACTGATTCTGATAAAGCAAATGACAAAAATCTGGTAAGTGAAACGTTAAATGCTTTAGCAAATAAATTGTACTATACTGCCTATGCAAATGGAGAAAAAAATCTTAGCGGTATGGTAGAGATTGCTGAAGGGTTAACGTCTGCTTCCGCAAGGAAAAAATCTGGATCTATAGCGTATAAAACAGATGGTCAAGGACAATATGAATATACGCAAGCTGTAGATGCACCTAAAACTGATCCTATTACAAAAAGTATGACATTAACTGATGATTATGAAGCTATAGCCACAGTGGCAAACGCGTATGGTGATAAATATGTAAGTGCATTGTTTAATGGCAGTGAAAGTACATCAAAACAAAATCCAATGGTTATTGATATGGCAGGACATAATTTAACGTTGAAATCAGAAAGCCCTGACAAGATTGCAGCTGGTATGTTTGTTAGTGCAAATGATTATATCAATGTAAAAAACAATGATGCTACTAAAAAATTATCTATCAGTTCGACGATTAATGATACCCGCGGTGCAATGGGGATTCAGTTAGATGGGAATTCTCATTTAGCTATTTCAGGTGCGGTAGATATCGATGGCGTATCAACGAATGGGGATAGTGTAACAGGAATTCATATCCAGGGGCAAAATAGTGATATCAAGATTGATGGTCCATTAACGATGAAAAATATAACAGCAAAACGAGAACGAGGGAATGGGATCAATGCTGCGGGAATTCGAGTGACGGGGGACAATTCGACTGTTACGGTAAATGATATCGTTGATATTACTGGGATAAGAGGAAATGGTCTTAATACTGTTGGCGCAGATTCATCAATTTCCGTTAAGGGTGGAACGATTACTGCGGCAGAGGATGCTGATAAATCAAAACTGTTTTATGCAATTCGCGTAGATAAAGGTACTGTTAGTGTGAATATGAACGGTCAAAATGCCGGAAATACAACGACTAAAATAAATGGTGATGTCTTTGTCAACAAAGAATACGGTAAAAGAGTAGTAGAATACAGTGGTGGAGAACTTGTTGATTTTACGAAGAACGGTAATCTAAATTTAGCACTTACTGATAACCAATCTTTTTGGACAGGTGTTGCAGGGTATTCTATTGATAAAAGTGATTATGGTACTGGCGGATTTACTGCACATGATGCAGGAGATTTCAACTTATACCTTCAAAATGGCGCTACATGGACAAATCAGCAACAATCAAGTGTTAAACAACAAACAAACAATGAGGCTACTTTCAGTGGTAGTAAGGTAACAAAGTTAACGGGCGGTACTGATAAAGATCATACTGGTTTGATATTCCAAAAAGATAATCGTGATATTATGGTTGACAATTATAGCGGTAATACGAAAGTCTTTTATGAACATGAGTTGACTACGCCGACAACGATGATTGGCGGGAACATAAAAATTAATCATGCAGCAACGGATAGTGGAATTATTTTTAGTACCGATAATGCAGGAGTAACGAATGAAAATAGTAACGCAGTATTAAATGCATTGGCGAATAAGCTATATTATAACGCATATATAAGCGGAGAAAGAAATCTTATTGGTCAAGCTGAAATCACGGAAGGGCTTACTTCATCGGCAAAAGCACTCAAGTTAGTTGATATGACATTTAACGAAACGACGGGGCAAGGGGAATATAAAGTACCTGTGATTCCTGATAATCAGACTGAAACAGAATTTACGAGGGCGATTACCGGAAATAAAGAAACAAATAGCGAATATGTGGATAGTGGTGTTTTAAAAGAAAACGGAACGTATAGTTTTACTAAAGATACAACAATCAATGCGGAGAAAAACCTCATTGCTGCCGGAGCTTGGATGCCTAAGATTAGTTCGGCAATATCCGGAAGTACTGAAGCTACATCAGTGCTACTTGACATGAATAATAAAGATTTAATAATTAATACAACTACCGATACACATACGACGGGGATAACGGCAATTGGCGATGGAAAAGTAGAAATTGATCATGCCGGTAAAATAACAATAAATACCGAAAGTACGGGTGGTGGGCAGACTGCTGCATTATATACCAATGGCGGTGGTCATATAGTCATACATAATGGGGGAGAAAACCTAGAAGATAAAGTATTGACGGTAAGAGCAAATACTACAAGTATCGCGAACGGTGCAGTAATTAAATCTATGAATGGAGTCGGCGGCAAAGAATCAAGTATTATTATTGATGGGCTTGTAGATGTAGTAGCAGACGGTAATGGTGATGCGAAAAATGGAAAAGGGGCAAATGAAGGCATCAGTGCAGTTGCATCGACGATTGAAATTGGTGGAGGTAGTATCAAAGCCGTTAACGGTGCTTGGTGTGCAATTCGTGCTTATGGAGAATTTGTTTCGAATAATTACGGCACTGTAAACATCAATGTAGCGAAAGATGAACAGGGAAATATCATTGGAGCAGGCAAGAACAAGACTACGATTGAAGGTGCGATTGTAACAAATGGTGGAATGGGAACGAAAGGTAGAGTGAGCATTGGATTAAGTACGTCAGACTCCTATTGGAAAGGTGATTACACAGATGTAACGGGATATGGTGTAACACAGGGACAGTTGGGGAATGTGAATTTGTTTATGACCAATGGTGCAAACTGGACAGGATATACGAAAGGAACAATGAATGTTGATATGTCTAGCGGATCAACTTGGGAAGGATATAACGTTGGTGATAATTTCAATTTAAGTCTAAGCGATCAAGCTATTTGGAAAAATAATAATAAGACAGAAAATCCTAGCAAAGTCCAATATTTAACTGGTGCTAAAGACAAAAATAAGATTGGCTATATTCAAATGACGCAAGATGCTACGGCTAATGTGGTAATAGATAATTATAGTGGAAATACCTTAGCTTGGTATGATCATAATATAGCATCTCCGACAGAGCTAATTGGTGGTTCGATTACTGTAAAATCGGCAGCACCTGATTCGACAATGACGTTGTGGACAGGAAACAACGGTGTTAATACAGCAACGAGTGCAACCGATGCAGAAAAAGAAACGCTGAATACAGTATTAGATAATTTGGCAAAGAAATTAATTTATACGGGCTATATAGGCAAAGCAGAAGAAAATTTGAAAGGGTATGTCGGTATTGCAGAAGGCATGACTTCATCTTCGGCGATAAAGAATAGTGAAATTAAATTCAGTGAAACAACCGGTGAGGGAAGTTATGAACATCAAATTACGCCACCGACTCCGCCTATTCCACCGGTAATACCAAGTGAATTTAATACGCCAATTGGGAAGGATAACGCTAATGATGAGTACAAGGATGTAATGGATGATACTGGAAGGACATATACGTTTACGAAAGATACTAAAGTCGATGTTGACGATACTAAACAAGTGGCTGACGGTGTTACCGCAGCAGTATATAGTAATAATAAAGACACTATAATTAATGCTGAAGGTAAAAATATTGTATTAGATGCGAATGGAACAGCAAATAAATCTTATGGTATAGCTGCTACGGCTGAAAATAGCAATATAAATGTAAATGCGAGCAACGTGACAATTCATACATCCGGTAGCAATGAAAGTAGTGGGATCTATAGCGACCAGGGAAATGTAAGTATCATAAATAATATTTCAGTTCATGCGAAAAATGGGAATGGAATTTTAGCAAAGGATAATGGGAAAGTTACAATTAATGGTGATGCTGATATTACTGTAGATGAAAATAATGCACAAGCAGTTTGGGCTTCTGCCGGCACGGTTGAAATAAAAGGTGATACCACGATTAATGCAGTTAATAAAACAGCACTGCTAGCCGAGGCAGGTGGTCAAATAAAACTTGATACAACGAATAAACGTGTGAATATCACAGGCGACATTGAAAATCATGGTGGAAGTATAGCGATTGTTCCAGGGGAAGATTCTGTAATTAAAGGTACAATAAGAAATACAAGTGGTAATGTAGACATTAGTTTAGGAAAGGGATCGGTTCTAGAAGGTGGTATTGAAACAGGATCTATTCAGAGAACTTTTTCGATGATGCGTGATGTATCAGCAGAACCAATAACTAAACTTTCTTTAGTAGATGGTGCAATATGGAGGTTTAATGCAGATAAAGATGCTAATGTAAGTGACCTTGTTGGAGGAAGTAAAGGTCATGAAGGAATCATTGAACAAAAGTCTGGTCATACGATTACTGCTCATACCTTTAGTGGTAATATGAATGTAAAATATGCTAGTACATATGCTGATGGAAATTTAATGATTAATGATAATCAGGGTAATTTTGTAATTAATGGACTAAAAGCAGGTTCGAGTAATAACAGTATTACGATTTCTACTGATAATAATAATGTAAATGCATTGGATAATACTTCATGGGAAAAAACGTTAAACAGCTTGGCTAACAAAGTGCAATATAATGGCGTAATTAATGAAGATGGACGAGTAAGTAATTTGACTGGTATGGCAACTGTTAATGAAAGCATTACTGCACCATCAGCAAAAGCAGAGATATTATTTAAAAATGGGACTGATAGCAATATAATAGATAAAATTACGTTTAATAATGGTTCAAGTGGAACTATCACTTATGGTGATTATGAAACTGCGGTGATGAGTGGAGTAAAATCTGCGATGACATCAGCTGCTATGGGATGGCGCACTGAAAATAACAATCTCATGAAACGTATGGGGGATTTACGGTTATCATCCGGAGATGTTGGAGCATGGGCACGTATTTATAGAGGAAAATCTAGTAGTGATAAAAATAAAACCGATTATAAAGCAAATTATAATACTGTTCAAGTTGGCTACGATAAAGAAGTCGATGGAAATTGGCGTGTTGGTACTGCGATAAGCATTATGGAAGGTGACAGCAGCTATCAATATGGAGGTAGTGGTGATGACAAGTCTAAGAGTATTGCACTTTATGGAACATGGAATGGAGAAAAAGGACATTATGCCGATTTGATCTTGAAAGGAACGAAACTGACTAATGATTATACGGTATTCAATGCTGATGGACATCAGGTAGAAGGAGATTATGATACTTGGGGAACCTCTATTAGTGCAGAGTACGGTCGTCGAATTAAGCAAGATAATGGTTTTTATTATGAACCACAGTTAGAATTTACGTATGGGCATCTTAATGGAAGTGATTATGATGCGACGAGTGATTTCATGGATGTCAATGGCAAGTATAAGACGATGAATGTAAATCAAAGTAGTATGAATAGTTTGATAGGACGTATTGGGATAGCATTTGGTAGAGAAATGGAGAAAAGCAGTGTTTACGCACAATTATCATATAGTCATGAATTCTGTGGCGATATGAATACGTATTATGATGCTGATAATATGCCAAAAAGTACAAAGCAAGATTTTAAAGACAGCTGGGTAACATTCATGTTAGGCGGAACTTCTCAACTCAATGATAAACTTTATGCCTATGGTAATTTCGAGAAATCAATAGGTGGCGACATAAAAACTGACTGGCGTATTGATGCTGGTTTACGTTGGAGTTTCTAATTTGCAATAAATATAGACAGGGGCTATATTTAGCCTCTGTCAAAATAAAATTTAGGAGTGATATTCATGGTAGAAGCAGTACAAGAAGAAATCAAAAAAACGAGTGACCAAATGAATGAGAAAGCAGAAAACTTTCAAAAATTTTTAGAAAAAAATGAAATTCATGTGTTCAATGTAGAAGTGATGAACGATGAATTGAAGAGTGTTGTTTTCAGATCGCGCATAGAAGTGAATAGTCAGATGTTACCAATGGGTATTATTATTGACGAAAGTATTTTTACGCTTATTCGAACACAAATATTTACCGGTATTGATGAGAAAAAACAAGGGGAAATAGTTGAATTTATAAATGAAATCAATAGAGACTTTAAAATTTTTAAATACTATATAGGCACAGATTATAATTTATATCTTGATGTTTGCCTCCCATTTGTTGAGGAAACATTTGATAGTAATATGGTTCATCTGATGCTAGATATGATAGTAAAACATTTAAAGGATGCTTATCCTAAGATTATGCAGAAAATTTGGGCAGAATAATAATAGTTTACATAAAAAATAGAATTTATAATGTATATTAAGGAGCGTTTTAAGATGAAAAAAATATTTTTAGCGGTTATGGTTTCTGTAGTTTGTTTATTTGGACTTGCAAATGGTGGGATTTCTAAAGCAGAAGCAGCGGAAAGTCTTGGATATGTTAACTTGTAGGCGGTTTTTGCTGCATATCCTAATATAAATAAAGCAGAGATGACGCTACAGCAAGAACAGCAAAAATCGCAGCAAGAATATCATTCTAAGGCGGCAACGTTAAATGATGCGGAAAAGATGGCATTAGAAAAAGAATTGAACCAAGCTTTGGCGAAAAAACAATTGGAAGTCATGGAACCGATTCAAACGAAGATAAATCAAGCAATTGCTAAAGCGGCACAAGCAAAAGGAATCTATCAAGTTGTTAAAGCAGAAGAAATGCTGTATGGTGGTACAGACTTGACGAAAGACGTTATTGAGATGATTAAGTAAAAATAAGAATATAATTATAATAGGTTAAATAAAATGGGTCTCCAACCATAGAGATATTCTCTATGGTTGGAGACTTTTTCTATGTGAAAAATTTTGTAGAAAAATGTTGACTATATGACCACTATATAGTTTATAATGACAATCGTTGTTTAAAATAGCATATTTGCACAAGGGGTGCCGCAAGGCTTAATAGGGAAATCGGTAGAATCCGATACGGTCCCGCCGCTGTAAGGGGAGCAACTTCTATAATGTCACTGGAGAATTTCTGGGAAGGCAGAAGAAGCGATGAACCTAAGTCAGAAGAACTGCCCGCTGTAAGATCACCGTTAGACCTGCGACAGACAGGAAGGGGATATTGCGCTATATACTTAGTATATATTTCTGCGTAATATTTTGCCCTTTCCCAATCATGGGAAAGGGTTTTTTATTTTGTTTCAGAGGAAGCTGTAGGACCATGAAAGATTGGCTATAGATTATCCTTTGTATAGATGATGAAAGATAAAAGGGGAAGAGTAAATGTTAAGAAGTGAAAGAAATTTGTACAAAAAGATTTTTCTTACGATGTTAATGGGGACAAGTTTTGTGCTTAGTGGTGCGGTAGGACATGCGGAGGAAGCTGGGGATGTTGCGGTTAAGGAAGAAAAACCAGCAACAGAAATGAAAACAGCAACGCTTGATGAGTTTACATTAGATGAAGTAATCGTTACGGCGCAACGTATTGAAACAAAAGATTTAGACACACCGGCAACGACGACGGTAATTACCGCACAAAAGTTAAAAGATAGTGGTGCAGCGACTGTTTTTGAAGCAATTGAGCGCATTCCTGGGATTAATAGCTATTCATATGGAAATGGTGGCGGTGATTATGGCGCAATGTATTCGCGTATTAATATCCGTGGGATGGATAAGGGCACGCTCATTTTAGTGAATGGCAGTCCTGTAAACTTAATGAATTATAATAGTATGATGAGCTCTATTCCAGTAGAAGCAGTAGATCGAGTTGAAATTGTAAAAGGTTCAAATGCCGTTTTATATGGTGCAGAAGCTATGGGCGGCGTCATTAATATTATTACGAAAAAATCTGGTACAGTTGGCGGAAGTGTAACAGCGCAAACGGGCAATTATAATAAAAACTACTCCGTGGGCGTAAATGCGGATGATGTTAATATTTTTTATAAACGCGAATTCTATAATTCTATCGATGATTATAATCCACTATTTGCGACAACAACGAAAAAGACCTCAAAAGATAAAGGGACGAGAGACTCTATCTTTATGAATTATAATATTAATGATAAATTAACAATGACTTACGCATATTCAGATACAGATAGTACTTATAAACAGTTTTCCTATGATAATGCTACAAAAGATTGGACCAAGCTTACTAAAGAAAACTTATATTATGATAATAGACAAAATGTAAATTTGAGTTATGATGACACGGAGAATCAATTAAAATCTACGATTACTTATAATAAAAATAAGCTAAGAGGCTATAAAGGTGCTACAACGAATACGGATTTAAGTAGTATTGATTTTAATACGCAAAAAGCATGGGATATTAATGATGGAAAAGATACCTTGGTAGGTGGAATTAATATACATCGTGAGAGCTATACGCAAAACTATGGTGCTCATACAGGTGACTTTGATAGAGACAGTTATGCATTATACCTTTCTTATACCAATCAAATCAATGACAGATTTTCTACGACAATTGGAGCAAGAGAACATTTTGTGAAGGGAAATGAGTATGATGATGCACAAAATATCTTTTTGCCACAATTGCAAGCACTCTATAAAATTAACGATAGTACTTCCTGGTATGTGAATGTTGGTAAATCGTTTGAACTTCCGGCATCGAATTCACCTTTTTATGGATCAGCTGCCATATCTACAGCGCTTCCATTAAAACCGCAAGAAGGGTGGAATTATGAAACTGGGTTAAAAGTGATTAATGATACGGAATCTTTTAAACTTGCAGTTTTTAAAATGGATGTAAAAAATAAATTTAAATGGGTAAAAGAAAATACAGTAATTCCAGGCGGTGATCCGAATACAAGTATCCAAATCAATCGTGATAAGTTTAGAAATACGGGAGTAGAAATGGAATATACTAAAAAAGTAAATGATAATTTGCAACTTAATTTAGGTGCTTATTATGGAAATCCGGAAGCTAAGGACGGCGATGGTGACTGGACACAAGATGAAGCTAGATTGCAATTTTCTGCGGGAGCTACCTATAAAAAAGATAAATTGACGCTTGATATGGAGTGGTTTGTGACAGCAAAACGCGAAATGGCATATTATAATTATGCAGGTAATACGAAATATCAAGATCATAGAGTGCCTGACAAAATTGACTTGAATTTAACGATGCAATATGATATTAATCCGGATGATACAATTACCTTGGGCGGATATAATTTACTAAATCGTGAAAACCCGATAAATAATTCGGAAAATTGGTCTACTCCTCGTAATTATAGATTAGCTTATACACATAGGTTCTAATTTTATATAAGATGGCAGATATTAAATGATATCTGCCATTTTAATACCATTTTTGGCTATAGAAGAGGTATTGTGAGGATGTGAAAATTGAGAAAACAAAAATATAGTATATGTTTTACTGCTTTTCAGTCATTGCTTTAAGCCCGGATTTAATTATTAAGCGGGAAGGAGCAGGGGAAGAAATGATACAAAGCTATCGTGATTTGGAAATCCCTGTTTTTGTAGTATAAAGGCTTACGAATGATTTTTTGATTGCACTGATTGAGGTTATGCTGTACAATATTCTAAGTAATTTTGTCTTGTGGAAGGTAATGGATGATGAATTTTGTTGCAATAGATTTTGAAACGGCGAATCAATATCGTAATAGTGCGTGCAGTGTTGCTGTTGTTGAAGTGAAAAATGGAGAAATATATGATTCTTACTATGCATTGATTCGTCCACCGATGATGCAGTTTAATCGAATTAATATAGATATTCATGGGATTACACCGGCAGATGTGAGAGATAAACCTAATTTTTCAACAATATGGAACGATTTGAAGCCATGTTTGGAAGGCAGAAATGTCATTGCCCATAATGCGAGCTTCGATATGAGTGTGCTAAAAAGTTGTTTGACTTATTATCAGCTTACGATGCCAAATTTTTCGCATTTTTGTACAGTAAGTATGGCAAAAAAGGTTTGGCCGGAATTAGAAAATCATAAACTAGGGACTTTAGGCGATTATTTTCATATTGATTTTCAGCATCATAATGCATTAGATGATGCTAGAACCTGTGCTTGTGTTGCACTTCTTGCTGCAAAAAAATTACAGGTAACAAGTTTTCGGGAACTTATTGCTAAGTTAGGGTTACCAAATAAAAAGTTTTGTTGACACCCATAGGGCAATCTAATAGAGGATAAATTAGATAAGGGGGAAGCGAAATGATATTGGTAAGTGCGTGTTTATTAGGTCATAACACAAAGTATAACGGTGGGTCAAATGATCATCCTTTGCTGATGAAATATAATGAGTTAGGAAAATTTGTTGCAGTCTGTCCAGAGTGCTTAGGAAAACTGCCAATTCCTCATCCACCTTCGGAAATTATTGGTGGCAGTGGAAAAGATGTTTGGACGGAAAAAGCGAAAGTGATTAGCAATCAGCATCATGTGGTAACGGCAAATTTTATTCACGGAGCAGAAAGAGTTTTAGAAATTGCCAAGCAATATAAGATAAAAGCGGCGATTTTAAAAGAGCGTAGTCCATCTTGTGGAGTACATCAAATTTATGATGGAACTTTTTCTAATAAAAGAGTTTCTGGTGAAGGGGTTGCGACAGCGTTACTTAGAGAAAATGAGATTGATGTTTATTCAGAAGAAGAGATAACCGAAAAGTTATTGCAAAAATTGCTAGATGAAAATCATGCTTAAATAGGCTGATTTCTTGACAAGTGTGTTATGAAAGCAGTATAGTAATAACATATATAAAAAACGATGAAGAGGAGAGTACATTACTGTCGATTGTTTAAGAGAGGAAACTCATGGCTGGAAAGTTTCTCAATCGTGATAATGGAAAGTAGCCTTGGAGTTGCTGGGCTGAAATAATAGTAGGTTCAGTCGCGAGTGCGGCGTTATTGCAGGATGAGTTTTACAGGATGACTGTAAAAAAAGTAAGGTGGTACCACGAAAGTATGCTCTTTCGTCCTTTGAGGACGGAAGAGCTTTTTATTTTTGCAAAATTTTGGAGGTTTAATATTATGGAAGAAAAAAATATTCCGACTGTATATGATCCACAGTCCTTTGAAAAGAAATGGTATCAATTTTGGGAAGAAAATCAGTTATTTCATACGGAAGTAGAACGTGATAAGAAGCCGTTTAGCATTGTTATTCCACCACCAAATGTTACGGGTCAGCTGCATATGGGACATGCACTTGATAACACTTTGCAAGATATTCAAATTCGTTGGCGCAGAATGCAAGGTTACAATACGCTTTGGATGCCGGGATCAGATCATGCAGGGATTGCTACGCAGATTAAAGTTGAAGAAATGCTCCGTAACGAACAAGGGCTATCGCGCCATGATATTGGTCGTGAAAAATTCATTGAGCATGTTTGGGAGTGGAAACATCAATATGGCAGTAAGATTACAAACCAATTGCGCAGTCTTGGTGCATCTTGTGATTGGCAGCGTGAACGTTTTACGATGGATGAAGGATGCTCTGAGGCAGTACGTGAAGTTTTTGTTTCCTTATATGAAAAAGGTTTGATTTATCAAGGACATCGGATTACGAATTGGTGTCCGCGTTGTAGTACGGCTTTAAGTGATATTGAAGTTGAGCATGAGGATAAGCAGGGGCATCTTTATCATTTACGCTATCAAGTTGAAGGTTCAGATGAGTTTGTTGAAATTGCGACGACTCGTCCAGAAACAATGCTTGGTGATACAGGTGTAGCGGTACATCCAGAGGATGAACGCTATACGCATCTTATCGGAAAAAATTTGATTTTACCAATCGTTGGGCGTAAGATTCCTGTGTTTGCTGATGAATATGTAGACCTAAATTTTGGTACAGGCGTGGTAAAGGTTACGCCTGCGCATGATCCGAATGACTTTGAAATGGGACAAAGACATGCTTTAGAACAAATCGTTGTGTTAAATGATGATGCGACTATGGCAGATAATACAGGAAAATATAAAGGCATGGATCGTTATGAATGTCGAAAAGTATTACTTGAAGATTTAAAAGCTTTAGGTAACTTGGTGAGCATTGAAGAACATAATCATGCGGTTGGTCATTGCCAACGTTGTCATACAGTAGTTGAACCAATGATTTCCAAACAATGGTTTGTCAAAATGGAGTCGTTAGCAAAACCTGCAATGGAAGCCGTAACGAGTGGAAAAATTCAATTTGTACCTGAACGTTTTACGAAAATTTATTTAAATTGGCTAGAGAGTATTCGTGATTGGTGTATTTCTCGTCAATTATGGTGGGGTCATCGCATTCCGGCTTGGTATTGCGATGACTGTGGGGAAACTTTTGTTTCGCGTGAAGATCTTACGGTATGTCCAAAATGCGGCAAAGCACTTCGCCGTGATGAGGATGTACTTGATACTTGGTTTAGTTCTGCTTTATGGCCATTTTCTACAATGGGGTGGCCGAAAGATACCGAAGAATTAAAGCAATTCTATCCTACAAGTGTACTTGTTACAGGCTATGATATTATTTTCTTCTGGGTTGCAAGAATGATTATGCTGGGCTTGGAATTTAAACAAGAAATTCCATTTAAACATGTATTCATTCATGGGTTAGTTCGTGATTCTCAAGGTCGTAAAATGAGTAAATCTCTTGGTAATGGGATTGATCCCGTAGAAGTAATTGAGAAATATGGCGCAGATACGTTAAGATTTATGTTGATTACAGGAAATACACCGGGCAACGATATGCGTTTTTATTGGGAACGCGTAGAAGCAACGCGTAATTTTGCGAATAAATTGTGGAATGCATCTCGCTTTGTCTTAATGAACTTAGAGGGCTTTGATACTGCGTTTAGACCAAAACAAGAAGATTATACTTTAGCTGATCGTTGGATACTGAGTCGTTATGCAAAAACAGTTGCTGATGTAACAAACAATTTGGAACGGTTTGAATTAGGAGAAGCAGGACGCGCTTTATACGATTTTATTTGGAATGAATTCTGCGATTGGTATATCGAAATGGCAAAAGCACGTCTGTATAATAAAGACGCAGTTACAGCTCGTCAAACAGCGCAATATGTACTTTGTTATGTGCTTGAAAATACACTGAAATTATTGCATCCGTTTATGCCATATATTACAGAAGAAATTTGGCAACATATTCCGCATGAAGGAATTAGCATTATGGTGGCGAAATATCCATGTGGCGAAGAAGAAAAGATTGATGAATTAGCGGAAACTTCAATGAATGCAATTATGGATACGATAAAATCAATTCGTAATATGCGTGCAGAAGTGAATGTAGCCCCTGGCAAAAAGAGCGAAGTGATTTTAAGCTTTGCAACGGAGGAATTAAAACAGGTATTCCTGCAAAATGAAGGCTATTTACAAGTGTTAGCTGGTGCACAGCCGGTTGCTATCCTTGACGCTGATGCACAAAAACCGGAAAATGCAATGACCGCAGTAGTAAATGGTGTGGAAGTTTATCTACCATTAAAGGGCCTGATTGATGTAGAAAAAGAAACGGCTAGGTTGAATAAAGAACTTGCTACGCTTGATAAAGAATTAGCTAGAGTAAGTGGAAAATTATCTAATGCTGGATTTGTGGCAAAAGCACCAGCAGAAGTGATTGCCAAAGAAAAAGAAAAGCAAAAAGGTTTTGAAGAAAAACGTATTGCAATTAATGAACGCTTGACTTATTTAGCAAGCTTATAAAAGGACTGAAAAAAGTGAATTATCAAGAAGCTTTAGCGTATTTAGATAGTTTGAATACTTTCGGGATTAAATTAGGTTTAGTAAGAATCACGCGTTTATTGAAACTATTAGAGAATCCGCAGAATAAGTATAAAACGATTCACGTCACCGGTACGAATGGAAAAGGTTCTACAACGGCAATGATTACTTCTATTTTAACGAATGCGAAAATCAAGACGGGGATGTATACATCTCCGCATCTTGTTTCGTATACTGAACGCATGCAAATAGATGGAAGCTATATCAGTGAAAATGAATTTGCTGATTGCATTAGGATTGTGAAAGAAAAAGTTGAAGAAATGATTACAGAAGGAGAAGAAAATCCAACGCAGTTTGAAGTCATTACAGCGGCGGCTTTTTTTTACTTTGCCAAAATGCAGGTAGAATATGCAGTGATTGAAGTTGGATTAGGAGGACTTTTAGATTCAACGAATGTGATTATTCCAGAAGTATCTGTAATTACAAATGTTACTTTAGAACATGCGGAGCGGTGTGGTGGAACTTTAGAAGGTGTAGCAGAGCATAAAGCTGGAATTATCAAAGATGGAGTTCCTGTGGTAACTGCAGCAAAGGGAATTGCTTTAGAAATCATTCAAGAAAAAGCAAGAGAAAAAAATTCAGATGTATTTGTTGCAGGTGAAGACTTTACGAGTGAGTTTAAAAGTTTTGCAACGAATAAGCAATGCCTTACTTTTAACTCTGGAATGGTAGGTGTATCGTCTACGTATTGTTTGGGTGTACTCGGCGAACATCAAATTGAAAATAGTTCGATTGCAATTATGACAGCTTTAATTTTAGCGACAAATGAAAAGCGAATTACGAGCGAAGGGATGCAAAAGTCTTTATCAGAGGTAAGTTGGGCTGGACGTTTTGAAGTTATGCAGCAAGAGAATGAACAAATTATGATTATTGATGGCGCGCATAACAACGCAGGGGCAGAAGTTTTAAGAAGAAATTTAGATAAATATTTTCCTCATGCAGAAATAGTGTTTCTATTAGGAATTCTTGAAGATAAAGATGTTAGCGGGATTATTCATCATCTTATTCATGAAGAGAATGTAGTCGTTGTGACAAAGCCGGATTCAAATCGTGCGGCTGCACCAAAGAAAGTTGCGGAGATGATTTTTGCCAAACAGGTAGAAGCAATTGAAGATATTGACGACGCTTTAAAAAGAGCAAAAGAGCTTGCCGCAAATGGAAAGATATTGTGCGTAGCAGGATCGTTGTATTTAATTGGTGTGGTTAGATCTCTTTTAATACAACAAGAATAATTTTTGTTTTTCTTCCTATGTGAATTTTGATTCTTTTCAATTTGCATAGGAAGAAAAATTATCTAAAATAAAATTATAAATAGGTGAGTTTGTGCAAAATATAAGTGTTGAAAATAAAAAAGAAATGTATCTTGATTGGATGATACAAAAATCTATTTTAGCATTAGGGTTCTTTTTGGTATTATCCCCAATGCTGACTACAATTTTTTTGCTTATCGGTTCAAGTGCTTGGCTTATCAAACTTTTTTTGATAAAAGAGTGTAATTTTAAGCGCACTATTTTTGATATTCCTATTGCGTGCTTTGCTGGGTTTGGAGCGATTTCTGTTTTTGCATCGTTAGATACAGGGTTTAGTTTCTATAATTTTTATAATTTAATGGGACAATATGTATTAGTGTATTATTTATTTGTTCAAAATATTTCTACGATGAAGCAGATAAAACAATTAATTATAGCTATGTTAATCGCTGGTATAGGAGCAGTTGGTTATGGATTTTATCAATATATACATGGAATAGACATTACGAGTATGTTATGGGTGGATGGAGATCAATTCCCAGAGTTAAAAACGAGAGTGTTTTCAACGATGCAGAATCCTAATATTTTTGCGGGGTATCTACTTGTTATGCTATCCATGTTTTTTGGTGTGTTTACAAAAGTGAGCTCGCAAAAAATTAAGAGCAGTATGGCTATTTTATTTATTTTATTTTTTGCTTGTCTTACACTGACTTATTGTCGTGGAGCTATTTTAAGCTTGGCACTTGTACTGGCTTTTTACGGTATCATAAAAAACAAAAGGTTATTTTTCATGATGATAGTTGCGGGTTTAATAGTAGCCGTCTTTGATACAAGCATTACCGAACGAATTATGTCTGCTTTTAATGCAGACGACAGTTCCTCGCAAATGCGGATGGCGATGTGGGAAAGTACGGTCGCGATGATTATTGAGCATCCGATTTTTGGTGTTGGTTGGGGTTCCTACTTTATGGTGTATCCATATTATGATTTTTTTATTAATAATCCCGATGTTTTAATTGTTCACGCGCATAATATGTACCTTAATATTGCGGCTGAAATAGGATTACTTGGCTTTATGGCTTTTTGCTCTGTTTTATTTGGTGCAATGCATATGGCTTTTTCTAAACCGCAAATAAGGGAAAGTCAATTATTAAATGGCCTTATGCTGGGCTTTGGTTTAGCTTTAGCCTGTATTGCAGTGAATGGATTTACAGATTATGTTTTATTTAATATTGAATTATCAATGCTATTTTGGATAATTAATGCGTTTATTGTGATTATTCATCGTGAACGACTGGATTAATATTTTTTATTTATTGCAGGTTTTTATTTTAGAATTTAAAATAGTAGTGGAGATAGAATCGATTATTGTAAGGAGGCTTGGCAGTTGAGACAGAAAGTTGTAATTTCAAAGGCTACAATTGACCGCCTGCCATTGTATTTTAGAACGTTAAGGGTAACGAAAGAAGAAGGACGAGAAATTATTTCTTCTGAGGAGCTCGGAAGACGATTAGGAATTACGCCGGAACAGATACGGAAAGATTTGGCTTCTTTTGGACAGTTCGGAAAAAAAGGTGTGGGATATTATGTTCATGAATTAATGCGCAATATTGGTGAAATACTAGGATTAGATAACAATTGGAATATTGCTGTCGTTGGTATTGGACATCTAGGTGCAGCATTAGCTAATTATCAAAATTTTATTACTTTGGGATTTAACCTAATGGCGTTGTTTGATGCAGATGAAGATGTTGTAGGAACAATTGTAAATAAGGTAAAAGTCGATCATATCAACGATGTCAACCAAGTAGTAAAAGAACGCAATATTCATATTGGGGTAATTGCTGTTCCAGCACCATTTGCACAAGAGGTAGCAGATAAGCTAGTGACTGCTGGCGTGACTGGGATATGGAATTTTGCACCGAGAAAAATTGTTGTTCCAGAACATATTTGTATAGTGAATGAAGATTTATCTGTGGGTCTTAGTAATCTCTCTTATCATATAACAAGAAAATTACTGTAAATGAAGGATTTTTGATAAATTTTTTGCAGGATTTTGTAGGATGATAGAGAAATAATATTATTACAGTTAGTTTGAACAAAATTTCACAAGATAATCGGGAATTTAAGAGAAATACCGTCAAGAATAAGCTATATCTATCTTGACGGTATTGTTGCTTAGTGGTATGCTTGTGTTTGGAATTATAACTAACTGATATTGCTGGATTAGTATTTTTTATGCTAGTGGTGGCAAAATCTCATATGCGTACGATTTAAAGAGGTGAGTCTATAGCTTTATTTCTTAAAATGTAGCAGGAGAATCAGATTTTTATAAGTAATGAAATGGCCAATTTTTTTTGTTGACCTACCAAGGAGGAAATTTTTCGATGATTGATATTCGCGATCGCGTGCGTAACCAAGCACTTCAAGCAAAGATCGTTAGTGCAGAAGAAGCGGCAGCTTTTATTAAGCCTGACATGAACATTGGTGTTAGTGGTTTTACGCCTGCAGGATATCCAAAAGCAGTTCCTTTAGCTTTAGCTAAAAGAATGGAAACAGAACCTTTTAGTGTTAACTTATGGACAGGTGCATCCGTTGGGAAAGAATTAGACGGTGCATTGGCAAAAGTCGGCGGTATTAAAAGACGTATGCCTTATCAATCCAACAAGGATTTACGTGCTGGTATTAACGGCGGCAAAATTGAATATTGTGATCTTCACTTGAGTGAATCAGCACAGTTTGCTCGTTATGGTTTTATGGGTGGTAAAATTGACGTAGCTATCGTTGAAGTTTGTGCAATTACCGAAGAAGGACATCTTATTCCTACCACTTCAATGGGGAATACTGCTTCTTATGTTCAAAGTGCTGATGTAGTTATTGTTGAAGTAAATACAACTCAACCATTAGAATTGGAAGGTATGCATGATGTATATGTTCCACTTGATCCACCACATCGTTTACCAATTCCAGTTGTAAAAGTAAACGACCGCATTGGTACTACATATATTCCGTGTGGTGTGGATAAAATAAAATACATTGTTCCTTGTGACATTACAGATGACGTTCGTCCATTTGCGCCATTAGATGAAAATTCACATAGAATGTCTGAACATATTTTAAAATTCTTCAAAGACGAAATTAAAGCTGGTCGTATGCCGAAAAACTTATTACCTCTTCAATCTGGTGTAGGTAATGTGGCCAATGCGGTAATCAGTGGTTTCGTTGATTCTGATTTTACTGATCTTGAAGTTTATACAGAAGTAATCCAAGATGGTATGTTTGACTTAGCGGATGCGGGAAAATTAAAATTTGCTTCCGGTACATCTTTCTCTCCATCTCCAGACGGATTGAGACGCTTCTATGAAAATATAAAAGACTATCGTCAAAAAATGATGCTTAGACCACAGGAAATTGCTAATAGTCCAGAAGTGGCTCGTCGCATTGGAATCATTGCGATGAATACGGCAATTGAATTTGATATATATGGTAACGTAAATTCTACACATATCATGGGTTCTAAAATGATGAATGGTATTGGTGGTTCCGGAGATTTTGCACGTAATGCTTACTTGACTTGCTTCTTTAGCACATCAACAGCAAAAGACGGTGCTATTTCTTCAATCGTTCCTATGTGCTCTCATGTTGATCATACTGAACATGATACAGATATTTTCGTTACTGAAATCGGTCTTGCTGACGTTCGTGGATTAAGTCCTAGAGAACGTGCACGCAAAATTATCAACAATTGTGCTCATCCTGACTACCGTCCAATGTTGCTTGATTATTTAGAGAGAGCTGAAAAAGCCACAAAACAAGCACATACGCCACATATTATCAATGAAGCGTTATCTTGGCACAGTAGATTTATGGAAACAGGTACAATGAAGAAATAAAGCAAGGAGGAATTATTAATAATGAGCAATGAAAATTTAAAAGCTAAACTGGCTGAATATGATGCCAAAGTAGAAAAAGCGACTGCAAAATTCCCAGAACGTGCGAACTTACCGGAGCAACGTTTATACACTCCACTTGATGTAGAAGGTACTGACTATACAAGTGAAATTGGGTTCCCTGGATCCTATCCTTTCACACGTGGTGTACAACCTACAATGTATCGTGGCCGTTTCTGGACAATGCGTATGTATGCTGGTTTCTCAACTGCTGAAGAATCCAACAAACGTTACCGTTACTTAATCGAATCAGGTGCTACAGGACTTTCTTGTGCATTTGACTTACCAACACAAATTGGTTATGATTCCGATGATGAAATCTCTACAGGTGAAGTTGGTAAAGTAGGGGTTGCGATCGACTCCTTAGCTGATATGGAAATCCTTTTCGATCAAATCGATTTAGGAAAAGTTTCCACTTCTATGACAATCAATGCACCAGCTTCAGTATTACTTGCAATGTATATTGCGGTAGCTGAAAAACAAGGTGTATCTGCTGATAAATTAAAAGGTACAATCCAAAATGATATTCTTAAAGAATATGCAGCACGTGGAACTTATATTTTCCCACCAAAACCTTCCATGCGTTTAATTACAAATATTTTTGAATACTGCTCTAAAAATGTTCCTAACTGGAATACAATTTCTATTTCCGGTTACCACATTCGTGAAGCTGGTTCAACTGCATCTCAAGAAATCGCATTTACAATTGCTGATGGTATTGCATATGCAGAAGCTGCAATTAAAGCTGGCTTAGACGTTGATGCATTTGCAGGTCGTTTATCCTTCTTCTGGAATGCACATAACAATGTATTAGAAGAAGTTGCAAAATTCCGTGCTTCCCGTCGCGTATGGGCAAAAGTGATGAAAGAACGTTTTGGTGCGAAAAATCCAAAATCTTGGATGCTTCGTGTGCATACACAAACAGCTGGTTCTATGTTAACTGCACAACAACCAAACAATAATATCGTTCGTGTTGCTCTTCAAACAGCTGCTGCTGTTATGGGTGGTACGCAATCTCTTCACACAAATTCCCGTGATGAAGCATTAGCTCTTCCTACAGAAGATTCCGTAATGGTTGCACTTCGTACACAACAAATTGTTGCTTATGAAAGTGGTCTTGCTGACGTTATCGATCCATTAGCAGGTTCTTACTATGTAGAAGCTTTAACCAACAAAATTGAAAAAGAAGCTTGGGAATACATCAACAAAATTGATGAAATTGGTGGCGCTGTTGAAGCAATTGAAAAAGGTTATATCCAAAAAGAAATTCAAGACAGTGCTTACAAATGGCAAATGGATGTTGAATCCGGTGCAAAAGTTATCGTTGGTGTTAATAAATTCCAAGTGGAAGAAAAACCAGTTGAAGGCTTACTTCGCGTAGATGCTTCTGTTGGTGAAAAGCAAAAAGCTAAATTAACAAAAATGAAAGCTGAACGTGATAATGCGGCAGTACAAGCTGCTCTTGCTGATCTTGAAAAAGCTTGTCAAGATGAGCATGAAAATCTTATGCCACATATCTTAGCAGCTGTTAAAACATATGCTACACTTGGTGAAATTTGTGGAGTTATGCGTAAAGTATTCGGTGAATATGAAGCGCATGTAAACCTATAATAGCGAGAGTTGGAGGGATAAATACAATGGAAAAACGTATTAGAGTATTAGTAGCAAAACCAGGTCTTGACGGCCATGACCGTGGAGCTAAAGTTGTAGCCCGCGCTCTTCGCGACGCTGGTTTCGAAGTAGTATACACAGGTCTTCGTCAAACACCTGAACAAATAGCAGAAGCAGCACTTCAAGAGGACGTAAATGTAGTTGCAATGAGCATTCTTTCAGGAGCTCATCCTCATTTATTCCCTAAAGTTGTTAATTTAGTAAAAGAAAAAGGCATGGAAGACGTACTAGTTATCGGTGGTGGCGTTATTCCTGATGCTGATATTCCAGCACTTAAAGAAGCTGGCGTTGCTGAAGTATTCACTCCAGGAACTCCAACAAGTGCAATTGTTGACTTTATCAAAGCTAATGTAAAATAAATTGCAGTGGATGATGTGCCTCATTTTATATGAGGCACATATACCATAAGGTGGTGCGATTCAATGGATATAGCTAAGGAAGTAATCAAGGGTTCTCGGCTCGCGTTATCACGAGCAATTACTGCAGTGGAAAATGAATACGACAATGCAGTAAGTATTATGCAGGAGTTATATCCGCATACAGGCAGAGCTTTAGTCATTGGTATTACAGGTCCGCCAGGTGCCGGCAAAAGTACATTGACTGATAAGCTTGCAAAAGCATGTCGTCGTCAAGGAAAAACTGTCGGGATTATCGCTGTAGATCCAACCAGTCCGTTTTCGGGTGGCGCGATTTTAGGCGATCGTATCCGTATGAATGAATTAACTTTAGATCAAGGTGTGTTTATTCGTAGTATGGGTACACGTGGAAGCCTTGGTGGCTTATCACGCAAAACTGCTGATGCAGTAAAAATTATGGATGCTTCGGGAAAAGATGTAATCTTTATTGAAACTGTTGGTGTTGGACAGTCTGAAGTAGATATTGTAAGTGCAGCTGATACAACGTTAGTTGTTTTAGTACCGGGTTTAGGCGACGATATTCAAGCCATTAAAGCTGGTATTTTAGAGATTGGTGATGTATTTGCAATTAATAAAGCAGACCGTGAAGGTGCAGATCGTTTAAACATTGAAATCAACATGATGCTTGACTTAGATTCGGATAAAAAACCAGATTGGCGTCCGCCAATAAAACAAACCGTAGCTAGCCAAGATAAAGGAATTGAGGAACTTTTAGCAACGATTTATGAGCATTTTGAACATCTAAAATCAACGGGGAAACTAACCGAGCGTCGTAGAGAACGTACGAAAAATGAGCTTTTATCAATGTTAAAAGCGGATATAGGTCGTTATGTATTACACAAAATTACTGAAAATGGTCAATTTGATCAATTAATCGGTGAGGTAGAAAGTCGAAAAAATGACCCTTACACTATTGTAGCAAATTTATTAAAAGATATGTTAAAATAGAACTAGGAACATGACTTTTGTCGTGTAATATGTAGATGAAGGAGGATATATATATGTTTGAAGTTAACAGAGTTGATCATATTGGTATTGCAGTAACTAATTTAGAAGAAGCAAAAAAATTCTATACTGAAATGCTTGGCATGAAAGCCACTGGTGAAGAAGTAGTTGAAGAACAAAAAGTAAAAGTTTGCTTTATCCCTACTGGTGATAGCGAATTAGAACTTTTAGAATCAACTTCCCCAGATGGTCCTATTGCAAAATACATTGAAAAAAATGGTGGCAGAAACGGTATTCAACACGTTGCTTTACGTGTTGATAATATCGAACAAGCGATTGCCGATTTAATGGCAAAAGGTGTTCGCATGATTGATGAAAAACCTCGTTATGGTGCTGGCGGATCTAGCATTGCGTTTGTTCATCCAAAAGCTACTGGCGGCGTTTTAGTAGAATTATGCCAACGCAAATAGTTTACAAACAGCAGATTTTGTAGGAGGTACAAAATGTCTACAGTTCAAGAAAAAATTGAGCTTATGAAAGCTAAACAAGAAAAGATTAAACTTGGTGGCGGCGAAGCTCGTATTGCAAAACAACATGAAAAAGGTAAATTGACAGCACGTGAACGTATTGAATTATTTTTCGATGAAGGTACTTTCGTTGAATTAGATCAATTCGTTACACATCGTTGCACAAACTTTGGCATGGAGAAAAAATCTCTTCCTGGTGAAGGTGTTGTTACAGGTTACGGTACAGTAAATGGCCGTCTTGTATATGCATTTGCACAGGATTTCACTGTTGAGGGTGGATCTCTTGGTGAAATGCATGCAGCAAAAATTTGTAAAGTATTAGACTTGTCACTTAAAATGGGTGCTCCAGTTATTGGTATCAATGATTCCGGCGGAGCTCGTATTCAAGAAGCCGTTGATGCATTAGGCGGTTACGGTAAAATCTTCTTGAAAAATACATTAGCTTCTGGTGTTGTTCCACAAATTTCTGTAATTATGGGACCTTGCGCTGGTGGTGCAGTATATTCCCCAGCTTTAACTGATTTTATCTACATGGTTAAAAATACAAGTCAAATGTTTATCACTGGTCCAGCAGTTATTAAATCTGTTACGGCAGAAGAAGTTACAGCTGAACAACTTGGTGGTGCAATGACTCATAACTCTACTTCTGGTGTAGCTCATTTTGCTGCTGAAAATGAAGAAGACTGTATCGAACAAATTCGTTACTTATTAAGCTTCTTACCAAGCAATAACCTTGAAGATGCTCCAATTGTAGAAACAAATGACGATCCATCCCGCATGGATGAAAGCTTAAATACATTGCTTCCTGATAACCCTAACATGCCTTATGACATGAAAGATGTTATTACTTCACTTGTTGATAATGGTGAGTTCTACGAAGTACATGAACATTATGCGAAAAACATCATTACATGTTTTGCTCGTTTTGGTGGTAAATCCGTTGGTATTATCGCTAACCAACCAGCTGTAATGGCAGGTTGCTTAGACGTTAATGCTTCCGATAAATCAGCACGTTTTATTCGTTTCTGTGATGCGTTTAATATTCCTATCGTAAATCTTGTTGACGTACCAGGCTTCTTGCCAGGAACAGACCAAGAATACGGCGGTATTATTCGTCACGGTGCAAAAATGCTTTATGCTTATTCCGAAGCTACCGTACCAAAAATTACAGTAATTACTCGTAAAGCGTATGGCGGTTCTTATTTAGCAATGTGTTCACAAGATTTAGGTGCTGACCAAGTATTTGCTTGGCCTACTGCTGAAATTGCGGTTATGGGACCTGCTGGTGCTGCAAACATTATTTTCCGTAAAGATCCTGATGTTGCAGCAAAAACTGCTGAATACATTGAAGAATTTGCAACTCCTTATAAAGCTGCTGAACGCGGTTTTGTTGATATGGTTATTGAGCCTATGGAGACTAGACCTCGTATTATCACTGCTTTAAATATGTTGGCTAGTAAACGTGAAGCACGTCCTGCTAAAAAACATGGTAACATTCCACTATAAGGAGAAGTTGACTAATGAAAATTGATGCTAAAAATATTAGTCCTGAAGTTGTCGCTGCTATTTCCGCAGCGGTAAATATGATGGTTGGTAATAAAGTTGTCGCTATTAGCATAAAACGTAGCGATGCTTGGGTTATGGCTGGCCGTCAAAAATTAATGAACTAAGTGTCATTAATGAAAGTTTCTCGTACTGGAGGAATATCAATGCGTAATTTTAAAGTTAGAGTTGAAGGTACAGAGTTTGAACTTGAGGTGGAAGAGGAAAAATCCGTTCCGTTAGTGATTCTTCATGGAGATCATCATGCTTGGGTTGAAGCCGGACACAAAAATTTAATGAATTCGCATTAAAATTAAGATTTTATCGTTGTGGAGGAATAAAAAAGTGAAAAAGTTTAATATTAAAGTTAATGGTAACGCATACGAAGTTGAAATCGAAGAAGTAAAAGCTGCTCCAGCTGTGAAAGTTGCTGCAAAACCTGCTGCTGCACCTGCAAAACCTGCTGCAAAACCTGCTGCTGCACCTGCACCTGCTGTTGTTGGTGCTGGCGATACAGCTATCAATGCACCAATGCCTGGTAAAATTGTAAAATTAGTGGCTGAAGCTGGTAAAGCTGTAAAAAAAGGCGATGTAGTTTTAATTCTTGAAGCTATGAAAATGCAAAATGAAATCTCCGCTCCAGTTGATGGTACTTTAAAATCTATTAATGTAGCTGCTGGTCAATCTGTAAAACCAGGTGAAGTTTTAGCTGTTATCGGTTAATTCGCTTGAATTTGAAAGAAGCCTGCACATGTGTTGTGTAGGCTTCTTTAATAGAATAAGAAAAATTTTTGGAGGAGCCTGTTCATTACAGGCTCCTTTTTAGTATTTTGATAGTAAATTTTTAGAAGTTTTGTATATAATAAAGAGTAGATGCAGATTAGGGGGCGTATAAATCATTTTCATTAATGTAGGCAGGGAAATGATTTATTCTTGTCGGAAAAGTTTCATTTTATTGTATCTTTTTCTACTTATATTCTCTATTGAAATATTTCTGTGTATTTAGAGATAAATTAAAATATATGTATATAACCACGTAGTTAATCCTGTTTAAGAATGGAGAAAATTATGATGAGGAGTTTTGAGTTAGTATAGCTAAAGTGATTATTTTAAATTATAAAATGAAATTTATTAATGAATTGTGATTTTGAAGAAAGAGGTGTATTTTTTGAGCGAAAAAAGAAAAAATTCAACTAAGTTTAAGCATGTGAAACGGGTGCTGGTATATCCACTTAAAAAGTTTGTACAAACGAATTCTCTAAGTGGAAACTTACTACTATTAGCGTTAGTTATGGGGTTAGTGTGGGCTAACTCTGACTATCAACATCAATATCATATATTATGGCATGAAACATACGCAGGAATAACCCTAGGAGAATATTCTTTAAATATGAATCTTCATCATTGGATAAATGATGGATTGATGACAATATTCTTTTTCTTAGTAGGTCTTGAAATTAAACGTGAGTTATTAGTTGGAGAATTGTCTGTAGCACGTAAGGCACTTTTTCCAGTAGCTGCTGCTTTTGGTGGCATGATGGCTCCAGCAATTGTATTTTTACTTTTTCAAAGTGCTGGTTCCGAAACCATCCGTGGTTGGGCGATTCCTACCGCTACAGATATTGCGTTTGCAATAGGAATATTATCTTTATTAGGGAATAGAGTTCCTATTGCATTAAAAGTTTTTTTGACTGCCTTGGCAATTGTTGATGATATAGGTGCTATTTTACTTATTGGAATATTTTATTCAGCTGCTCCAAGCTGGGGGTATTTATCACTTGCGATAATTATAGTAGCTATTATGTTTTGTTTAAACCGTGCAGGTGTTAGAAATTTACTTTTTTATCAAATTTTATCGGTTATATTATGGTTTGTCGTTCTGTCTTCTGGTGTACATGCAACTTTAGCCGGTGTCGTGGCGGCATTTACGATACCAGTACAAGGAAAAATTTCAAAAAAATCGGCAGCGAAAAAGAGTTCGAAGTTAGCTGACCAATTAAACGATTTAAGTACTTCCTCAAAAGAAGTTCTGGGTGATGCTATGTATCATTCAGTTTTATCTCAAATGTCAAACTTATACAAACAGGCGGGGACACCTTTGCAAAGAATGGAGCACAGGATTCATTCTTTAGTTTCCTATTTTATTTTACCTTTATTTGCTTTAGCTAATAGTGGTATCACGATAGATCCAA
This sequence comes from Anaerosinus sp., assembly GCF_965318445.1. Taxonomy (NCBI): domain Bacteria; kingdom Bacillati; phylum Bacillota; class Negativicutes; order Selenomonadales; family Sporomusaceae; genus Anaerosinus; species Anaerosinus sp. The sequence continues at coordinate 131,934 of NZ_CBDNNH010000002.1, forward strand.
AAATGATAGGTGGCGTGTTGGATGCTTTATCTTTAGGAATTATTTTTGGACTGTGTATCGGAAAGCCAATAGGTATTGTGACTATATGTTGGGTATTAGAAAAGTTGAATTTTGCTGAGAGACCAGATAATATATCTTGGCAGCAATTATGGGCAAGCGGATGCTTTGCTGGAATAGGTTTTACAATGTCTATTTTTATAGCTGGACTAGCTTTTGACAACGCTTTTTTCTTAAATCAATCTAAATTATCAATTATAATTGCATCGTTCTTTTCGACAATTTTAGGAACAGTCTTATTATTGAGTTCAAAAGATAAAGTGGAGAGTTGATAAGGAAAACAAAAGATAGATTTAGAAAAATTAAAATAAATTGATGAATGATAAAAACGATTTAAAACAATAGATGGATAAGAGAATCACTCCTGCTATTATGTTAATTCTATACATAATAGCAGGAGTGATTCTTTTATTTTTATATATTTCTGGTACTTGTCGACAATAGATTCAGATGAAGTCTAACTGGTCACTATAATTTAAATGGAGGCAAAGATGAAAAAATAATAAAAAAGAATTATTTTCCAAAACCATATCTAAGTTTTTTCTTTATTAATGCTCCTTAATGGGATTGCTCCTATTTTAAGTCCTGTTCTTGGTGGGCAATTGCTAAAAGTTACGGATTGGTCAGGAATATTTGTTGTTTTAAGTGCGATAAGTATATTCATTTTTATCCTTGTTTGGGTTGGAGTCAAAGAATCTTTGCCTAAGGAAAGTCGAAAAAGTGGCGGGTTAAGTGGGATAATCATTGGTTTTAAAAAGTTGTTGCAAGATCGGAGGTCTACGAGGTATGCTTTATTCATAGCTTTATTATGGGTTTCGTGTATAGGAATCAAAACTACGACAAGCTTTTCTTTAGCTATACAAACAAAACAAGATGCCGCAGGGAGCGCAGCTGGTTTACTTGAAGTTGGTGCATTTGTTTTTGGAGGAGCTGCATCTCCATTGGTTGGGCTTGGTGGTAAAATGAATGCTATGCCGATGGGAATTATTCTGCTTGGTATGAATTTTATTGCGTTTTATATTAATCGAAGGATGAAATAAAGAGAAATTACTTTAATAGGTAGAGATTTACTTAGCTCAATTCTATCTATAGTAATTTCTACTTATTGATGAGAGAAATCGTAAGTTGGATTTGGTTTTGTATAATTTGTTTACTGCATTAGATGAACAGATTAAACATTGGATAAAATAGTATTTTATTATAATGATGTGGAGAATTAGGAAAATGAAATAGATAAATGTTGGAGAAAGTTTTCCTCTGCATTTATCTATTTGTATTTAGTATTTTGTATACATTTTTAAAATTTATGACGAATTATTTATTTTAAGATATAATAAAAACATTACTATGCAACAGGGGGAAAGTAATGGAAAACACAACACTTTTAGCAGGAATTATATTTATCGTCATGTATATGTTTATTGTCTCAGAGAAAGTTCATCGTACTATTGTATCCATGCTTGGTGCTATATTGATGATTTTAACTGGTGTAATTTCGCAGGAAGCAGCTTTACATCATATTGATTTTAATACGCTTGGATTATTGATTGGTATGATGATTATCGTTGCGATTACTGGGCAGACAGGACTTTTTAATTATATCGCAATTTGGTCAGCGAAAAAGGCGGAAGCGAATCCAATGCGAATCCTAATTTACTTAGCAGTGATTACTGCACTTTTTTCCGCGTTTTTAGATAACGTAACAACCGTGTTACTTATGGTTCCCGTCACTATTGGAATTACGAATAAATTACATGTAAATCCCATTCCTTATTTAATTGTGCAAATTATTGCATCAAATATTGGCGGAACCGCTACTTTGATTGGGGATCCTCCTAATATTATGATTGGGAGTGCAGTAAAGGAATTAACCTTTATTTCATTTATTAATAACTTAGCATTGATATCAGCCATTAATTTAGGAGTTGTTTTGGTGATTTTAACTTTTTTGTATCGCAAACAATTGCGTACAACAGATGAATTAAAGGCTGATTTAATGTCATTGAATGAAAAAGCTGAATTAAAAAATAAGTTGTTATTAAAAAAATGCTTGTCGGTTTTATCACTGACAATTTTAGGATTCTTTTTGCATCAGTTGCTTCATGTAGAATCTTCAACAGTCGCTTTAACAGGGGCATTTTTACTTTTATTAATTGCAAGCCGTGACCATAGTTTTATTGAACATGCAATGGAAAAGGTAGAGTGGACGACAATATTTTTTTTCGTGGGTTTGTTTGTTGCAGTTGGCGGATTGATTGAGGTTGGTATTATCAAACAAATTGCTGTATATGGCATAGAAATTACAGGGGGAGACGTAGCAAAGACGTCAATGTTGGTTTTATGGTTAAGTGCAATTGTATCGTCCTTTCTTGATAATATTCCATTTGTTGCAACAATGATTCCGTTAATTCAAGATATGGGGAATATGGGTGTAAGTAATTTGGAACCATTGTGGTGGAGTTTGGCTCTTGGTGCATGTCTTGGTGGTAACGGAACAATTGTTGGAGCAAGTGCGAATCTGATTGTTGCGGGAATGGCTGCAGAGGCAGGACATAATATTTCATTTATGCGATATTTGAAGATAGGATTTCCAATCATGACTTTAACGATTCTTTTATCGACTTTATATATTTATATGCGTTATTTAATATAATCCTAAAAAAGAGTGTGCAAAATTGATTTGCACACTCTTTTTTTAGGATTATATAAGAAAATATTTAAAATTACGTAGAGAAGAGTCTATTTTTCCTATTTATTTATTGTTTTGGTGATGATATTATAAGAAAATAATTTATCTGATAACTAAGGCTAAGACTCCTGCCTTCGATAAGAGGGAGTTATGCCATGGGTACAGGCGATTGGTTAAATTATTAGATAAAGTAAAAATGAGTTTTTATTGGTTTCAAAGGGGAGGGGTTAATTGCTATTAATGAATCTCAAGATATTATTTCTAATAAAACTGAAAATATGGAAAAAGCAATTGAAGCAGGGAAAATTGTAGATAGTATAAAAGTAATGGCGGATACGATTGCAAGTATTGCCCAGCAAACTTACTTGCACTAAATGCTGCAATTGAAGCTGCAAGAGCAGGCGAACAGGGAAGAGGTTTTGCAGTTGTTGCTGAAGAGGTTCGTAAACTTGCAGAGCAATCGTCTAAATCTGTACTTAGTATTCAAGAAACGATTGAAAGAGTACAACATGCATTTAAAAGTAGTATTGATACAGGAAATGGAATACTAGAATTTTTGAATGTTAATGTTCATAAGCAGTTTGATGCTTATGGCGAAACAGGCAAGCTTTATGCTGATGACGCTGAATTTGTAAGTAAAATGTCAGAAGAAATTGCTATGATGTCAGAAGACATTACGAATACTGTTAGCGAAGTTAGTAAGGCTATTCAAGTGATGACGGAAAATACACAAATTTCAAATAGTCATACGAAAACAATTAATGAAAATATGAATGAAACAACAATTGCCCTAGAGAGAGTATCTAATACAGCATCTAAACAATTAGATTTGGCTAAAAAGTTAAATGATATGGTAAGAAAATTCAAAGTATAAGCATATTTTAATTGACAGGTCACATTATAAAATTCTTTCAGCAAAATTTTATCCGATGATTAGGATTCAGATGGAGTAAAAACTTCATCTGAATCAAGTCTATTTTGTTGAAATAGAAGTGTTCCAAGGCTCAGATTATCATCGGATAAATTTTTATAATGTGACTTGTTTTTATTAGCTATAAAATTTTTGTAAAAAGAAGCGGTTTCCAAACTTTTGCGACTTTTTTTAATTGGATAAAGATGATATAATGATACAAGTTATTGGAATCTAGAGGTGATTAAAAAAATAAAAGCTATTTTTCGCTTGAATAAAAGCGAGATTTTTTATTTAACAGAAATTTTTTAGTCGGAGTTTTATAGTCTAGTTTTAACTTTCCTTTGATTTGGTAATGTTAAATGGTAATTAGAAATAAAGTTTTGCAGTAAAACAAGCTGAATAGAGGAGGCTTTGAAAGTGAAGGGGAAATCTTACTTAGCGATGTTTCTTTTTATGGCAGTAGGTGCTGTATGTGGGGGATTATTTGGTGATTTTTTAATTACGATTCCACAACTTGCTGAGATGGTAACTCCATTGAGCAGGCAATATATAGTATTTGATTTTGCACCTGCTACGATGAACTTATATATAATTAAATTATCTTTAAGTTTTTGTTTCCAGCCTAGCTTTTTTAGTCTTATAGGTGCTGGATTGGGCATTTATTTATATAAAAGATTTTAATGAGAAAAAAGTAAAGTAGGAGGTTTCTAAATGATTTTGGCATCTTCATCACCACGCAGGCAAGAACTATTGCAGCAGATTGGTATTAAGTTTGAAGTTATACCTAGTGATTGCGAAGAAATTATGGATGCAGATATTTCCCCAGAGGACTTAGTTATGGGAAACGCATTGAAAAAAGCACGTGATGTAGCGTGTAAATCCTTTTATCGTGATGTTGTTCTAGGGGCAGATACTGTTGTGGCGATTGATAAAAAAATTTTTGGTAAGCCTGCCAGCGAGGAAGAAGCAAAAGAAATGTTATTAACTCTCGCTGGACGTTCTCATGATGTTTATACTGGAATTTCTTTAGTTATAAATAACAAAGAGTATTGTGATTACTTCAAAACAACTGTAAAATTTACAAAGATGTCAGAGAAAGAGATTCTTGATTATATTGCAACTGGGGAACCTTTAGATAAAGCCGGTGCGTATGGAATTCAGGGAAAAGCTGCTCAGTATGTTGAAGAGATTCGAGGTTGTTATTTTAATATTGTTGGATTGCCGTTGGCTCTTTTGAAAAGAATGGCCAATGAGGCAGGGATAGAGCTAAAATGAAAGAACTTATGGTAAGAGACTTACCAGATATGGAACGACCTCGAGAAAAATTGTTATTAAAAGGGGCGCAGTCGCTTAGCGATGCTGAATTACTGGCTATTTTACTACGTACAGGGACAAAAGAAGATTCAGTTATTCGGGTTGCTGAAAAATTATTATCTGTTTATAAAAATGAATCACTAGGTGAGTTTGCAAATTTATCAGTCAATGATTTTTCTAAAATCAAAGGGATTGGTAAAGTAAAGGCAATCACTGTGCTCGCAGCTTTAGAACTTGGGAAGAGGTTAGCTGAAGCGCCATCGATAGAGCGCAAAAAGATTACGTCACCTCAAGATGTTGTTAATTATTTTATGCCGAGATTTCGTTATGAAAAGAAAGAACATTTTATTGTGGTTCTTTTAGATACGAAAAATCATATTTTAGCAACACCTGTTATTTCAGTAGGATGTTTAAACTCATCTATTGTACACCCTCGGGAAGTTTTTCGGGAGGCGATTGTTCATTTTGCAGCGGCGATGATTTTAGTACATAATCATCCAAGCGGTGATCCTACGCCGAGTAAAGAGGATATTCATGTTACTCATAAATTGATAGAAGCAGGCGGATTAATGGATATAAAGGTGATTGATCATATAATTATTGGAGATAACTGTTATATCAGCCTAAAAGAAGAGAGAGTTATAGATTGATACTAGGGTTAATTTTATTGGTTAAATAGTGAAGGGAGCTAATTTGATTATGTGGGATTTGTTTGGTAGTTTTTCAAAGGATATGGGTATCGATCTAGGTACAGCGAATACATTGGTTCATATTAAGGGAAAAGGAATTGTTCTTAGAGAACCATCCGTGGTGGCTATTCAACGTGATACAGGAGAGGTTTTAGCAGTAGGTGAAGAAGCAAAGCAAATGATTGGACGTACCCCTGGAAATATTATTGCAGTGAGACCGTTAAAAGATGGTGTTATTGCAGATTTTGATGTTACGCAAGCAATGCTAAAGTATTTCATTAATAAGTCTATGGATACTAGATCTTTGGTTCGGCCACGTGTTGTAGTAGGTGTTCCTTCTGGGGTGACAGAAGTGGAGAAACGTGCGGTTATTGATGCGACAATGCAAGCTGGAGCGCGTGAAGCTTACTTGATTGAGGAACCAATGGCAGCTGCAATTGGGGCAGGGCTTCCCGTACATGAACCTACTGGAAATATGGTTGTAGATATTGGTGGTGGAACTACGGAAATTGCAGTGATTTCTTTGGGCGGGATTGTAACAAGCCGCTCCATTCGCATTGGCGGTGATGAAATGGATGCGTCTATTGTCCGCTATATTAAGAAACAGTATAATTTAATGATTGGTGAAAGAACTGCAGAGGAAATTAAAATTAATGTTGGAACAGCGATTGTGCCAATGACGGAAGTTAATATGGATATTCGTGGTCGTGATTTGGTAAGCGGATTGCCAAAAACATTAAATATTAAATCTAGTGAAATTCAATTTGCTCTTAGTGAACCAGTACAAAAAATTATTGATGCGGTAAAAAGTACATTGGAAAAAACTCCTCCGGAACTTGCTGCTGATATTATGGATAGAGGCATTATGATGACAGGTGGCGGCGCTTTACTTCGTAAATTAGATCTTTTACTTAGTAAAGAGACAGGGATGCCTGTCCATGTATCAGAGGAAGCTTTATCTTGTGTTGGGGAAGGAACAGGCAGATCACTAGAAAGTATTGAGCTTTTAAAACGCATTGTGATGATGTCTAAAAAATTAAGATGAGTAGAGCAAGAAAAGATTCATATTCTAATAAAAAGATAATTGTTTTATTGACGGTTTTTGTCATTGTCTTTTTATTGATCTTTTCTTCTGCCACAGGAAAGTATCAATTTTTGGCGAGTGAAAAATTAGTAAATACAGTGCTTGCACCATTTCAAAATGTGATGATGCGCATTTCGACATCTCTACATGGAGCAGGTGCTTCGATATGGGAAATTGCTACTGTATATAAACAAAATAAAATGCTAATGTCAGAAAATGAACAGTTAAGGTCTAAGCAAATTGATGCGGATGAAATTTTGGCGGAAAATTATCGTTTACGCAATATGCTTGCTTATAAGCAAGCAACACCACAATTTGATTTGTTACCAGCCAAAATAATTGCACGTGACTCCAGCACATGGACGAAGAGTGTAACAATTAACTGTGGGTCTGCAGATGGTATTGCAAAAGATATGACTGTTATTACAGAGCGTGGATTAGTTGGCAATATCGCAAGTGTGACGAGTAATTCTGCTATTGTACAGTTAATTTTGGATCCTCGCAGTGCTGTTGGAGGTCTGGTACAACGTCCGGAGTCAAGAGTTGCAGGAATTATTGAAGGTAATAATAATCAAGCCATGGCGAAAATGATAAATATTCCGCGTGATGCGGATATCCAACCTTCGGATGTGATTGTTACTTCCGGCTTTGGTGGAGTGTATCCTAAAGGGGTTTGTATTGGGACTGTAGAGCAAGTCATCAATGAAGAGGGTGGTCTGCTTAAATATGCTGTACTATCAACGGCTGTTGATTTTAATAAGTTAGAAGAGGTTTTTGTTATTACAAAAGCACGTGAAATTGTGCCGCTGCCTAGTGCAGTTATGTTGACCAATCAACAACCTGTGGCTGGAGGGGCAAAATGAAACGATTTTTAACTTGGTCAGGAATTATAATAACAGCGTTAATTTTACAATCTACATTTTTTGCAGTTTTTGCTTATAATGGAATAAAGCCGGATTTGTTATTAATTATTGTTATTAGTTCTGCTTTGTTATATGGAAAAGATCATGGAGTTGTAACAGGTTTTTTTGCCGGGTTATTGCAAGATTTATCTACGGGAACTTTTTTTGGTGTGAATACATTTTCAAAGATGTTATTAGGATATGGTTTTGGCATAGCGGAAGAGCATGTTTTTAAAGAAAATGCGTTATTACCAGTGGTAGCAATTTTAATGGGTTCATTTGTAAACACTTTAATGACGATGATTTTTATGCTATTATTAGGTCATAAGGTTGAATTATCTAATGCTATAATTTCAGTTTTGTGTCCAGTTTTAATTTATAATTTGATAATGGCTTTTCCTATTTATAAATTAGTAAATAAAATTGGTACATGGTTAAAAGCATAATTTTTGTTATAAAGAATGCTGCAATTTTGCTAAATAAAGATAAAGACACCTTTTTAGGTGTCTTTTATTTGAATATAGGAGAGAAGAATTGTGATAGCAAGAAAATTTAAAGGCCGCATGGAAGGTTTAGCAGTTATTGTTTGCTTAGTTATATTTGCGTTGCTTTCCAGATTGGGGTATTTACAAATTGTTGAGGGTGAATACTATAGCAAGTTAGCTGACGGAAATCGAATTCGATTGATTCCTGCAATGGCTCCCAGAGGCTTATTTTATGACCGCAATGGAATTTTAATGGTATCAAATCGTCCAGGTTTTACAGTATCATTGTTACCATTGTCAGGACCGGTATCGGATGATGTGGTAAACAAACTATCTGTACTTTTGGGTGTTACGAAGGAATCCATTTATGCTAAAGTCAAGCAACATACAGCGTTTGATCCAATCCATATAAAAAGTGATGTTGGACCGGAAATTGTAACGGTAATTGAGGAGCAAAAGGATGAGTATCCGGGGGTTGTAATTGAGATACAGCCAATTAGAAATTATGTGAATAATGATCTTGCAGCACATATTTTTGGTTATGTAAGTGAAATTAATGATACGGAGCTTGAAAAAAAGAAAAGTGATGGTTATAAATCTGGAGATATTATAGGTAAATTTGGACTGGAAAGAGTATATGATAAGGAGCTTCGTGGTATTGATGGTGGTGGGCAGGTTGAAGTCGATGTAACGGGTAAACCTGTTCAAGTTTTAGGTAAAAAAGAGCCAGTTCCAGGCTGTGATTTAACATTGACAATTGATGAAAATATCCAAAAAGCAGCTGAAAAGGCGATTGATGAGCAACTTCTTTATTTGCAGACAAAAGGTGGACGACCAAATGCAAAAGCAGCAGCTGCTGTAGTTGTGAATCCACAAACTGGGGAAGTCTTAGCGATGGTTAGTCGCCCATCTTTTAATCCAAATTTATTTGCTGGTGGAATTTCAACTAAGGATTGGAATTTAATTAATAATAACCCAAATCATCCACTGGATAATAAAGCAATAACAGGAGAATATCCACCAGGATCAACATTTAAAGTTGTAACTGGGGTAGCAGCTTTAGAAGAAAATAAGGTAACGCCAGAAGAAAAAATCTTAGATACAGGAAAGCATTGGATTATTCCAAAGGTCAATGCTGAAGGTGAGGCTTTGGGCTGGATTAATTTCCAAGAAGCTTTGTCTAAATCAGATAATGTTTATTTTTATGAGATGGGAAATCGATTAGGAATTGATTTGATAGAAAAGTATGCGAGGATGTTTGGGCTTGGAGCTAAAACTGGCATTAATTTACCATATGAAAGTGAAGGGTTAGTTGCAAACCGCAAATATAAAGAAGAGGTTTTTGAAGATGATTGGTATCTATCGGAAACTTTTGATGCGGCAATTGGGCAAGGGTTTAATTTAGTTACACCATTACAAATTGCCATGCTTTATAGCGAGATTGCTAATGGGGGGATACGTTATAGACCATACTTAGTAAGCAAAATTACTGCGCCTGATGGAACGGTGATTAAACAATTTCAATCCGAAAAGCTAGGGCAGTTAACTATTTCACAAAAAACGATGGATTTAATTCGTATTTCTTTACGTGATGTTGCACGCGAGGGCGGAACAGCAGGGCAAATATTTAAAGATTTTCCGGTTCCAATCGCAGGTAAAACGGGTACTGCCGAAAATCCACATGGCAGTGATCATGGTTGGTTTGTTGCCTATGGACCTTTTGATAATCCACAATATGTCGTTGCCGTAATTGTTGATCAAGGTGGATTTGGTTCAATGTCAGCCGTACCAATTGGTAAGAAAATATTAGAAGCGGCATTTCATATTGACAACAATCCAAAAGAAAATCCTGTAGTTATAGGCCAATAGTGACATTTTCCGTAATATAGGCAGGAGTATAGCGGAAAATAGCGAATAGGTATTAATTGACATAGTATGCAGGTGAAAATAGGAGTAATGATGAATAAAGACGTTGTATTTAAAGGAAGCCGAACAGGACTTCAATTAGTTTTGAATGAGAATGTAGATTTTTCTGATATTTTAATACAATTAAGAAATAAATTAGAGTCTGCAATTGGCTTTTTTGGAAAAGGCACTATAATTCATGTTAATTCCGATGTTTTTAATGAACAAGAACAAATAGAGGTAGAAAATTTATTGAGTCAATATGGAATGACTTTGGAAATTTTGTCACCTCAAATTGAAAATTACATCATCGAGCCGGAACAAAGTATGGCTGATCATGTTATGGTTATTGAACAAACCGTTCGTGGTGGACAAGAAATTATTTATGATGGATCTATTTTGGTAAAGGGAAATGTGAATCCTGGGGCGCAAGTAATTGCTGGAGGAAATATTGAAATCGAGGGTACTTGCCGTGGACTTGTTCACGCTGGGGCTTATGGTGACATGAATGCTATGATTACAGCGCGTCGTATGCGCGCTTTGCAAATTCGTATTGCAAGTTTAGCAGCTAGGGCGCCGGATAATTTTGAGGAAGTCGATCATCCCGAATGTGCGCGGATTAAAAATGGAGAAATCGTTATTGAATCAGTAAAAGAGCAGGAGGATATCTATGAGTGAAGTTATCGTTATTACATCTGGAAAAGGCGGCGTAGGAAAGACTACGACTACAGCAAATCTAGGTGTTGGTTTTGCGCTAAGAGGTAAGAGAGTAGTGCTCATTGATACGGATACAGGCCTTCGAAATCTTGACTTGTTATTAGGCTTGGAAAATCGTATTATGTATGATTTGATTGATGTAACAGAAGGGCGAGTGCCATTTAAGAAAGCTTTAGTACGTCATAAAAAGCATGATAGTTTGTATTTGTTGCCTACATCTCAAACGAAGGATAAGGCTGCTGTGAATCCAGAGCAAATGACAGCATTGTGTAATGAGTTGGCAAAAGATTTTGATTACATATTAATTGATTGTCCTGCTGGTATTGAGCAAGGTTTTAAAACTGCAATTGCAGCTGCTGATCAAGCAATCGTTGTTACGATTCCTGAAATTTCTGCTGTTCGTGATGCTGATAAAATTATCGGTGAACTTGGAAGGGCGGAAAAAGGCGATATCAAACTTATCGTGAATCGGATTCGCCCGCAAATGGTGAAAAAAGGCGATATGCTTGCAATGGAAGATATAGATGAAATTTTATCTCTTGATTGTATTGGGCAAATTCCTGATGATGAGTTGGTGGTTACTTCAACAAACAGAGGAGAGCCAGTAATTACAAATCCTGTTTCAGTAGCAGGGCAGGCATACAAAGATATTGTTGGACGTCTTTGTGGAGAAAACATTCCATTTAGTCCGATTGTCGAAGAAGGTTTTTTCGCGAAGCTGAAAAAAGTATTTAAACTGTAGGGAGGAAAGGATATGTTAGGTGCTATAATGAAGATGTTGGGTAAAGATAGCAAATCGTCAAAGGATATTGCCCGAGAACGGTTACGCTTAGTTTTAGTACATGATAGAGCAAGTGTTACTCCACAGTTTATGGAAGTGCTGAAAGATGATATGATTAAGGTTATTTCAAATTATATGGATATTAATGAAAAAGAGATGGAAGTAAATTTTACAAAAGACGAGTCATCTGTAGCACTTGTTGCCAATATTCCAGTAAATAGAATGAAACATCAATGTTATGACAAATAAATAAAATCAAAAGTTGAAATGACGGACGTTGTTTCAACTTTTTTTATGGAAATTTATTTTATGAGTTACTTTATCTTGTAGATGATTTTAGGAAATGATATGATATATCATAAATAGTGTGATTTTGTATAGGGAAGGTATGTAAAAGGTAAATGATTAGTCAAAGATTGCTTCGCAAATTGGATTTTACGTTAATTATTGTTACGTTACTTATTGTTGGGGTGAGCTTAATTACTATTGGTAGCGCGACACATATTAATACTCCGAGTGAAGATCGGTATTGGTATGTACAAAGGCAAGGCATTTTTGCCATGATGAACTGTTTATTTGTATTTTTTCTTTTGCATTTTGATTATAAAGAACTACAAAAGTATGGAAATCATTTGTATATTTTTAATCTAGTTATGTTATTGGCGGTTATGTTGATTGGACATTCTGCATTAGGTGCACAGCGTTGGATACAAATTGGTCCAATTAGTTTGCAACCGTCGGAGTTTTCAAAAATTATTATGATTGTTTCTTTAGCAGCAATGCTCGATCAGCGAATAGGAAAGTTAAATACTTTTAAAGATTTGTTGCCAGTAGCTGCGTATGTAGGCCTTCCGTTCTTACTTGTGTTAAAGCAGCCAGACTTAGGGACCTCATTGGTTTTCTTGGCAATTTTATTGGGAATGACATTTGTTGCGGGGATTAATCTTCGGCTATTGATGATTCTATTTGGAGCAGGTGTTGCTTTAATGCCGATTTTTTGGCACTTTTTAAAAGAGTATCAGAAAATGCGAATCATGGTATTTATGGATCCAAATGTAGATCCATTAGGGTCTGGCTATCATATTATCCAGTCGAAGATTGCAATCGGTTCTGGGATGCTATTTGGCAAAGGATTATTTGGTGGAACGCAAAGTCAATTGAATTTTTTACCGGAAAATCATACGGACTTTATTTTTGCTGTTATTGGTGAGGAGCTTGGATTTATTGGGGCAGGAATAGTGTTACTTTTATATCTAATTCTCTTGTATCGAGGCGTTAAAATCGCAAATGAAGCCCGTGATAATTTTGGTTCGTTGCTGGCTGTTGGAATTACCTCGATGCTGACATTTCATTTGCTAATTAATGTCGGTATGACTGCTGGAATTATGCCGGTTACAGGTATACCATTGCCTTTAATGAGTTATGGTGTAAGTTCGCTTACCACAAATATGCTTGCGATAGGAATTTTATTGAATATTTATATGCGACGGCAAAAGATTATGTTTTAAAAGGGAAGGTGTTACCCATACGGTGAGAAGATGGGTAGCACCTTTATTATTTTTGAATTTGGTATCATTTCATTTAAAGTACCATATATTTTGGTACGGGGGTGTATGTAATGCCGAAAAAGTGGAATGATTGGAAAAGTTATTGGGATAATGAAGAGGATTGGATGTATGCTTATGATGAGGAAAAACCATATAAAAAGGATCTGAAAAAGATTGCGGTTGCTGGGTCTGTTTTTATTGTTTTTTATGCCATTCAGGCATTCCATAATCCAACTGGAGAAGTTCTTAAAGAGTATACGAGAAATGTTCTGGAGTGGAAAATGGATTTTAAAGAAATTACGCAGGGCGTTCAACAACATTTACCAAGTATTGATTCTGATATATTAAAGCATGCACAAGCGGTAATTGCTCGACCGACAAATCCTTACCAATATATGAATATTCCGGTAGAAGGAGAAATTGTCTCTAACTTCGGTTGGAAAGATGATGAAAAAGGCAAGCCGCAGTATTGGCAGGATGGAATTGAGTATAAAGTACCTTTTGGAACGAAGATTAAAGCAAGTAGTACTGGAAAAGTAAAATCTATTGCTCAAACTGAAGAACGAGGGAAAATGGTTGTTTTGTCTCATGCAAACGAGATTGAAACGGTATATGGATATTTAGAAGATGTAAAAGTAAGTGAAGGAGATCGTGTGACGCAGGGGCAAATCATTGCTACAAGTGGAAATAAAGTGCATACAGAAGAGCCAATGTTGTATTTTGGTATGCGTGAAAAGGGAATATCTATTAATCCAAGTGATAAGGTAAGACTTAATTCAAGTCAAGGTCTAAATTCATCTGAATCCTAGCTGTATTTATTTAATGATTGAGAAAATCACCCGTGCCCTATTAATATAATTCCCATTTCGCGAAGAGGCGAGCTTGTAATAGCGCGGAGTAATTTTTCATGTTGAATCGCTTATCTCGTTAGATAATATGGTTAGTCATTGAATAGAAGATTGACATTTAAAAATATGATAGGAGCGTGTATCTAGTTTGCGAATTGGCAAGTTCAGCGGTATTATTGTAAAAATAAATCGCTGGTTTATTTTTTTACTAGCACTATTTTGTATCACTGGATTAACGCAGCAAGTTTTAGTAGCTTTCATTAGTGTTTTTATACATGAAATTACTCATGTGATTGTATCCACTTATCTTGGAGTGAAAGTACAAGAAGTTGAACTTTTTCCGTTTGGTGGAGCGGCTAAAATAGAGCGATTGTATGAAACATCGCGTTGGAATCAGTTTTTGATTTTCGCAGCTGGGCCTATGATGAGCTTGACTCTAGCTGCTATTTTTTATGGAATAAATTTATTATATAGTCATTCATTGTTACAAGAATTGTTTGAAATGAATTTTATGCTAGGTTGGTTTAATTTAATTATTGCGACTCCATTAGATGGTGGCAGAATGTTACAAATTTTCTTAAGTGGATCGGTAGGGTATGTAAGGGCGGGAAAAATTTCTCTTTTTATTAGTCGATTTATTTGTTTCATATTTTTAGGTAAGTTTATTTATGATTGCGTATTTTTGGATATCATCAATTTCTCAATTCTTTGTGTAATCGTCTTTATTATTATTGTAGCAAATAAAGAGAGTAAGGTTGTTCAATATAATATTCTGAAATCTATCATGCGTAAAGAAGAAAGATTAGCTGATGAAGGCTATAGCGAATCAATGACATATACCGCTTTACATACTATACAAGCAAGAGATATAATAAAGTGTTTAGCGCATACGCAATACCATATGGTTTTTGTTATTGATTATGCGCATCATTTACTGGGGACTTTAACGGAAGTTGAAATTTGGGAAGCTTTAGCGAGAAAGCGTAGCGATATAACATTAGGCGAAATTTTGCTTGCAAAAGAAGGGACATAAGTCCCTAAAACTTCGAAAAAGCAGGACTTTTTTTGTCTTTCAAGAAATTTATAAAGCTATAGTAAAAATATTCCGCAAGGGTAAACTAGATAAGTCAGATACAGTAGAAAAAGATATATGTTTTATGGAGGTTATAATTTTCATGATAAAACTTACCCCTGCTGTGATTAATTCGGTAACAAAACCGGGGCGATATACAGGCAATGAATTGAATATGGTGAAAAAAGAATTACAAGATATTGATTTTCGTATTGCATTAGCTCTGCCAGATGTATATGAAGTTGGGATGTCTAATCTCGGTTTAAAAATTTTATATCAAGTATTAAATAACCAATGTAATATTTATGCAGAACGTGTATATACTCCTTGGGTAGATATGGAAGAAAAGATGCGTGCGCAAAAATTACCGCTATATTCGTTAGAAACATTCACCCCGATTAAGGAATTTGATATGATTGGATTTTCTTTGCAATATGAAATGATATATTCAAATGTGCTTACGATGCTTGACTTAGCACAGATTCCTTTGTTGACAAGTGAACGGAAGGAAGAGGATCCATTTGTTGTTGGTGGTGGACCTTGTGTTTATAACGCAGAGCCAGTTGCCGATTTTTTTGATTTTTTTGTGATTGGCGAAGGGGAAGAAGTTATTATTGAAGTAGCAAATGCTTTCATTTCATGGGAAAAAGCGGGAAAACCAGAAGGACGGAATGGGTTTTTAAAACGTGTTGCAACGATTGATGGTATTTATGTTCCATCATTATATGAAGTACTGTATAACGAAGATGGAACAATAAAAAAGGTGAAATCGTTGACGGATGAAGCAAAGCCAGTGATTCAAAAGCGTTTAATTAAAGATATGCGCCAAAGTGCGTTTGCCACAAAGCCAGTTGTACCATATATTGATGTTGTCCATGATAGAATTATGTTGGAATTGTTTCGTGGCTGTACACGGGGATGTAGATTTTGCCAGGCTGGTGTAATTTATCGTCCAGTACGTGAAAGAACGAAAGACGAATTGGTTGGTTTGGCAAAACAGATTTCTGAAAATACTGGATATGATGAAATTTCCTTGACTTCACTAAGTTCAGCGGATTATTCTTGTCTACCGGAACTCGTGGATGATTTGATGGATGAGTTGAAGGAGGCCGGAGTAAGTATTTCGCTTCCTTCACTTCGTATTGATAGCTTTTCCATAGATTTAGCACATAAAGTGCAACAAGTTAGAAAAAGTGGGCTGACTTTTGCACCGGAAGCAGGTACGCAAAGAATGCGTGACGTGATTAATAAAGGCGTTACGGAAGAAAATTTAAAAGAGGCTGTAACAGCGGCTTTTCGTCAAGGGTGGACAACCGTGAAGCTTTACTTTATGATTGGGTTGCCAACAGAGACGGATGAAGATGTCATTGGAATTGCGCAGCTAGCACAAAAAGTTGTGCAATGGTATAAAGAAGTCAAAGGGAAACGTGGTGCAAGGGTAACGGTAAGTGTCTCTTGTTTTGTACCGAAACCACATACTGCTTTTCAATGGTTTGGGCAAAATACGATGGAGGAATTGGAACGAAAACAACGACTACTAAAAGAACACATAAAAGATCGGGCAATTAATTTTAGTTATCACGATGCCAAGACCAGCTATTTAGAAGGAGTTTTTGCACGAGGTGATAGACGACTTGGAAAAGTATTGCTAGAAGCATGGAAGCTTGGAGTAAAATTTGATGGTTGGTCAGAACATTTTAAATATGAAACTTGGTTAGAAGCTTTTAAAATTTGTGATGTTAATCCAAATTTTTATAATCAACGGGAGCGAGATAAAGAGGAAATCTTACCATGGGATCATTTAAGCAGTGGCGCGAATAAAGAGTTTTTCTTAAGGGAATATAAAAATGCTGTTAGTGAAAAATTTACGCCGGATTGTCGCCATGATAGATGTAGTGTTTGTGGTGTTTGTCAGAATTTAAATGTTCAAGTAATAGACTGGAAGGAGAATTCAAGGAATGTGTAAGATTCGCAGTGAAATTACTAAAGGCGAAGAAATTCGGTATATTTCTCATTTGGATTATGCTTCAGCGGTTGAGAGAGCAATTCGCCGGACGAACTTACCAGTTGCGTATTCAGAAGGGTTTAATCCCCATATGAAAATATCTTTTGCATCAGCTCTTGCCGTTGGTGTAACAAGCGATGCTGAGTATATGGATGTTGAATTTAAAGAACCTATTTATGTGAAGGGGTTCTGTGAGACAATGCGTAATCAATTACCTCCAGGCATTGAGTTGTTGCGTGCAGTTGAAATTGTTGATAAACAACCTGCTTTGATGGCGATTGTAAATTCGGCGGTTTATCAGGTTTGTCTTCCATATGATTGTGATTTTTCAAAAATTAAAAATGCTGTAAAATCTTATAATGAAGCAGAAATGATGATGTTTACAAGATTTTCTCCTAAAAAAGGGAAAAAAGAAATTGAAATAAAACAATATATGGAGAGACCGATTTGTGTAACGACGAAGGGAACGACAGCTATTTTGGATATGTACGTTAAGATTACACCTATGGGCAGTATAAAACCAGGAGAAGTTCTACAGGCCATAGCCGAAAAATTTGACTTCCCAATATATCTTGAAGATGTGTTGATTCACCGCAAAGGAATTTATGCCAATGGGTCAACACCAATTGACTTATTGATCAATGAAAAATAGAAATACATAAGTAAATAAAAGTTTACTTAAAAAGGTTTGGAGAGAATGAAATGAAGTCTATTATCGTGAATGTTGTTCCAGAAGAGACGAGAATGGCGATATTAGAAGAAAATGAATTGATGGAATTGTCAGTAGAGCGGAACTTACATGACCACATTGTTGGGAATATTTACAAAGGGAGAATTCAAAATGTCTTGCCGGGGATGCAGGCGGCTTTTGTTGATATTGGTTATGAAAAAAATGCTTTCTTATATATTGGTGATGGCTTACCTAAAGACGCTGTGAAGTCAATTTCAAAGAATGAAACATTTCATGTAGGACAAAATGTTTTAATTCAAATTGTAAAAGATGCGATTGGAACGAAAGGACCACGAGCGACAACTCATCTGACTCTGCCCGGACGCTATGTTGTCTTAATGCCGACAGTAGATTATATCGGAATATCAAGACGAATTGAAGAAACTGATGAACGGGAAAGGCTAAAAGCCGTTGCTGAAAAAATTTGCCCTTCAGGTATGGGGATGATTGTTCGTACGGTAGCGCAAGGCAAAAGTGAGGAAGTTCTAGAAAAGGACATTCATTACTTGGCGAATTTATGGCAGTCTATTACGGCACGAAGCAGAGTATCAGGCGCATTGACGCTTTTGTACCGTGATGCAGATTTGGTCATTCGGATTGTTAGAGATTATTTATCCTCAGATGTTGAAGAGTTAATTATTGATCATCAAGAATCATATCAAAGGGTTTGTGATTTGCTTCAGACGACTCCTGAGTTACTAGAAAAGGTTAAGCTGTATACAGGGCAAGAAGGGGTTTTTAAACATTACTCTATTAATGAAGAAATAGAAAAAATGGGAAAGCGTGAAGTCGAATTAAAATCAGGTGGTTCAATTGTTATTGATAAAACAGAAGCTTTAACAGTGATTGATGTCAATACGGGAAAATTTGTTGGTAAGACGAATTTATCTGATACCGTATTTCAAACGAATATTGAAGCTGCCGAGGAAATTACAAAGCAGATTCGATTAAGGGATATTGGCGGAATTATTATTGTTGATTTTATTGATATGGAAACCGAAGAGCAAAAGCAGACGATTCTTAACGTATTAGAAGAAAAAGTAAAAAAAGATCGAACGAAAACAAATATCGTAGATATAACAAGTCTTGGCTTGGTTGAAATGACAAGAAAGAAATCTCGTAAGAGTTTTGAAGGAATGCTCTATAGTACTTGTCCATATTGTGAAGGCAGAGGCAGGGTAAAATCACCAGAGACGGTTAGTATTAACATAAGCCGTGGACTAAGAAGAATTCATAAAAAGAAAAATGCCAGTCATGCTTATTTAATTCAAGTACACCCACAAGTAGCAGAAAGTCTTTTAGAAACGGATATCTTAACTAGGCTAAAGATTGAATTAGGATGTACAATAAAAATAGAAGCATTAGCGAGCCTCCATCCAGAGGTTTACTCCATCTTGCAGTTGGATGAATTATAGATTGACAAGCAATTTTTTTTATGATAAAATTCTACGATGTAGGCAATGTAATTGCTTTCCCAAACCGCATGGTGAGGTCTTGATAAACAGAGTTTTCTGTACCGTAATCAGCGAGTATACATATAGGGAGGTGTAATGATGTACGCAATTATTCAAACTGGTGGTAAACAATATCGTGTTGCTGAAGGCGATACTTTATTTGTTGAGAAAATTGAAGCTAACGAAGGCGACGTAGTAGAATTTGATCAAGTTCTTACTGTTGTTAAAGATGGCGAGGTTGTTGTTGGTAAACCTGTTGTTGCAGGTGCTAAAGTAACTGCTAAAGTTGAAGCTCAAGGTAAAGGTAAAAAGATTTTAGTTTTCAAATATAAAGCTAAAGCTAATTATCGTAGACGTCAAGGTCATCGTCAACCATTTACAAAAGTTACTGTTGAAAAAATTGAAGCTTAAGTTATGGTAAGGCGAAGCGGTGTAGAAATAGAAATATTTCGCAATGCATTAGGCCTTGTAGTCGGATTTTCGGCAAAAGGGCATGCTGGAACAGCAAAGCATGGCAAAGATATTGTTTGTGCGGCTATTTCGGCATTAACGCAGACTACTGCGTTAGGACTGGTGAAGCATTTAAATCGGGAGATTGATCTTCAGCACGCAAGTGGTGATATGGTTGTCCGTTTAAAAGCAAAGCCAGATGCATTGACGAATGCTGTTTTTGAAACGATGATTCTTGGGTTAAATGAGATCGAAAAAATAAATCCGCAAAGTGTGCATATTTTAGACGCACAGGAGGTGAAATGAGTATGTTTAATTTTAATTTACAGTTGTTCGCTCACAAAAAAGGTGTTGGTAGCACTCGTAACGGACGTGATAGCGAATCTAAACGTCTTGGTGTAAAACGTCAAGCTGGTACCGTTGTTACCGCTGGCAGCATTTTAGTTCGCCAGAGAGGTACTCACTTCCATCCAGGTCAAAACGTAGGCATTGGTAAAGATGATACCTTATATGCTAAAATTGCTGGCAAAGTGGCTTTTGAACGTAAAGGTCGTTTTGATAGACAAGTTAGCGTTTATGCTGTGGAAGAAGCTATCTAATAAAACATTACCTGCGGCTTTAAGTCGCAGGTATTATTTTTATCCGATAATGGTGTAGTTGATGAGTAAACTCTTTCGTGAGAAAATGTTAGTTATCGGTAATAAAAAACGTTATTGTTTTGTGATGTATAAAAAGCTGGTAGAGTGTTTACCAGCTTTTTATACATCACAAAAAGGAGTTTTATAGGGAAAAGCAGAATCAAAATCATATGTATGGGATATGAAGGAGGCTGTTGCTATGGAAAAAGAATTGAAGAATCAAGTTGTATGTGATGAAATTGTACTTGCATTAAGAAAGCAGCAACATGATTTTATTAATCATATTCAAGTTATTCAAGCTTACCTACAGATTGGTAAATTGGATAGAGCTTTGCGTTATTTAGATGGAATTGCACATGACGTTGGTGCTGTAGATCGTATTATAAACGAGTTAAACTGCAAGAATATGTGCCGGGCATTGAGTAATAAAAAATAAAATTACATATATTAATGATAGTTAGCCTAAAATGCAGGATTTGTGAAAATGTTTATTTAAAAAGGAGATAGTAATGTTTATAGATAGAGCGAGAATTCAAATAAAAGCTGGAGACGGCGGACATGGAATGTCAAGCTTTCGCAGAGAAAAATTCGTTCCTAAAGGCGGTCCCAGTGGTGGCGACGGTGGCCGTGGGGCGAGTGTTGTTCTAAAAGTAGATCCTAATATGAATACTTTGATTGATTTTCGTTATAAACGTAAATTTGTTGGAAAAAATGGAGATAACGGCGGTACGAAAAATTGTTACGGACAAAATGCTGAACCTTTAGTGATTAAAGTGCCTGCAGGCACAGTAGTAAAAGATGCTGAAACAGGTGAAGTATTAGCGGATTTAACGGAGATTGACGAAGAAGCAGTATTAGCTCATGGTGGGCGTGGTGGACGTGGTAATGCAAAGTTTGTAAATAGTGTAAATCGTGCCCCAACTTTTGCTGAAATGGGTGAACCAGGAGAAGAAAGAGTTTTACAACTAGAATTAAAACTTTTAGCCGATGTTGGTTTGGTAGGTTATCCGAGTGTTGGGAAGTCAAGTATTATTTCTATGGTGTCAGCTGCGAGACCTGAAATTGCAGCATATCACTTCACGACATTAGTTCCTGTGCTTGGTGTTGTTAGCCTTGGAGAGGGACATAGTTTTGTTATGGCAGATATTCCAGGACTTATTGAAGGTGCCCATGAAGGTGTTGGTTTAGGACATGACTTCTTACGGCATGTTGAGCGAACAAAGATTATTTTACATGTAATAGATGTTTCTGGAATAGAAGGGCGCGATCCTATAGAGGATTACCATCGAATTAATAAAGAACTTCGTTTATACAATGAAAGATTAGCGAAACGCCCACAGATTATCGCGGCAAATAAAATGGATATTCCTGAGGCAAAAGAAAATTATGAGAAATTAAAAGCTTTTGCAAACGAGCAAGGGATTGAAATCTTTCCGGTATCCGCAGCAACGAATGAGGGATTAAAACCATTAATTGAGCGCGTATCACAAATGCTCGATGAATATGTAGAAGAGCCGGAAGCAATTGAAGAAGTTAAAGTTTATCAGGCAAAACCTGATGATGAAATTACAATTTCGCGTGATGAAGCAGGTGATTTTGTCGTTAAAGGAAAATATATTGAAAAACTAGTTGCGATGACGAATTTTGAGAATGATGAAGCGCTGCAAAGATTCCAATATATTTGGCGTGTAAAGGGCATAGAAGATATGTTAAAGGCACATGGGGTAAAAGAAGGCGATACCGTTCACATCGGTACAATGGAATTTGACTATAAAGAATAGGAGCGATTTATTTGATAAGAAACACACTAACGGGAAAACAAAAACGGTTTTTACGTGCGATGGGATCGACTTTAGATCCAGTTGTACAGATTGGTAAAGGGGGACTTGTACCTTCGATTGTGACAAGTGCCCTGGATGCTATTCAAGCACGTGAATTGATTAAAGTAAAGGTGTTGCAAAATTGCCTTGAAGACCCTAGAGCTGTAATTGAAACGCTTGCGGATCGTACGAATACGGATTTAGTACAAATTATCGGTCGAAATGGTCTTTTATATAAGAAAAATTTTGAAAAAACCAAAATTGAACTCCCAAAATCGAAGTAAATAGAGGTAGTTTCCATGGATACAAGAGCTGAGCTGAAAAAAGCAAAACGTATTGTGATAAAAGTTGGTACAAGTACGTTAACTTATGGTACAGGAAAATTAAATTTTTCAAGGATAGAAAAATTAGTTCGTGAACTTTCTGATTTAGCAAACCAAGGAAAAGAGATTATATTAGTTACGTCTGGTGCCGTTGGTGCAGGAATGGATCGGATGGGAATTAAAGAAAGACCTAAAACGATTCCTGAAAAGCAAGCATTAGCTGCAGTTGGGCAAGGCATTCTCATGCATACATATGAGAAAATTTTTGGTGAGTATGGACAAACTGTTGCACAAGTTTTATTAACAAGGGAAAATTCTCTGCAGCATCATCAATATACACATTGTCGAAATGCATTATTGACGTTATTGCATATGGGAGTTATTCCAGTCATTAATGAAAATGATGCGGTGGCAGTAGAAGAATTGAAAATCGGCGATAATGATACTTTATCAGCAACTGTTGCAACTTTAGTTGATGCAGATGTGTTAATTATACTATCGGATATTGAGGGTTTATATACAGCAAATCCGCAGACAGATAAAACGGCAAAACTTATTTCGGAAATAAAAGAGATTACACCGGAGATAGACGCTCTCGCTGGCGGGGCAGGATCTAAGCTAGGTACAGGTGGTATGTTTACTAAAATTCAAGCGGCTAAAATTGCTGGTAATGCTGGTGTTACTATGCTGATTGCATCAGGCAGTCGTGAAGGTATTGTTTGTGATATATTAGAAGGTAAATCTTTTGGTACAATTTTTCCCGCAAAAGAGGCACATTTAAAAGTGCGAAAAAGTTGGCTGGCCTTTGGGACAAGGATTGTTGGTGAAGTATCGGTAGATGCTGGGTGTCAAGCAGCGCTTTTAAATGAAGGATCAAGTTTACTTGCGGTTGGTATTACAAAGGCTTGCGGAACGTTTTCGAAAGGCGATACTGTACGGATTTTATCTGAGCATGGACAAGAAATTGCACGTGGAATGATTAATTATAATGCGGACCAGTTGAACCTTATTTTAGGCAAATCCACGAAAGAAATAAAGAATATTCTAGGTGTATTAGCGGTAGATGAAGTTGTTCATCGTGATAATATGATTTTGATGGCATAAATGGGAGCTGGTGCGAATGATGACTTACATTCAACCAGCTTATTATTTTGATTGACGAATATAGTTGTAACATATAGAATAATTCTTATACATAATTGTAAGGCTCTTATAATATTTTTATTTGATTTGTAAAATACATTTTCATTATTTCTTTTTAAGTAGATAAGTCCTTTAATGTATTTGCGAAATACATATTATTTTTAGAAAGGTTGATCTTTATGGATTATATTGCGCAATTGGAAGAAAAAGCGAAATTGGCTAATCAGGCAGCTAGGGTTATGGCTGTTTTATCAACGACTGAAAAAAATAATGCTTTATATGCTATGGCTAAAGCTTTAGAGGAAAAACAAGGTTTTATTATAAATGAAAATAAAAAAGATTTGGCAAATGGTAAGGAAAAAGGACTATCGACTGCTTTATTAGATCGTCTGATGTTAGATGAAGCAAGGATTCAAGCAATGGCTGAGGGGCTTAGGCAGACTGCTGCTTTGCCTGATCCAATTGGTGAAGGAATATCGTCTACGCGTCGCCCAAATGGCTTAGAAATCCAAAAAGTCCGCGTTCCACTTGGCGTAATTGGAATTATTTATGAAGCTAGACCAAATGTTACTGTAGATGCAGCAGGATTATGTTTGAAATCTGGAAATGCAGTAATTTTGCGCGGGGGTTCAGAGGCAATCCAATCGAATATGGCCATTGTAAAAGTTATTGGTGAAACCATGGAAAAATCTGGTCTCCCTAAAGGCGCGCTTGGGTTCATAGATACAACCGATCGAAAAGTAGTAAATGCGATGTTAAAATTAAATCAATATTTAGATGTCATTATCCCACGTGGTGGTGCTGGATTAATAAAAACTGTTGTTGAAAATAGTTCTGTACCAGTGATTGAGACGGGGACTGGTGTTTGTCATACCTATGTAGATGAAACAGCAGATTTTACTATGGCAATGAATATTGCACTAAATGCAAAGGTGTCCCGGCCAGCAGTTTGCAATGCAATGGAAACTTTACTTGTACATCAAGCAATTGCAAGCGATTTTCTCCCAACGATGCTAGAGCAATTCATTGAGGTGGGGGTAGAAATTCGTGGTTGTAGTGAAACGCAAAAATATCACTCTGCTGTCATTGCAGCAACAGAAGAAGATTGGCAAGCCGAGTATGGAGATCTGATTTTAGCGATAAAAGTAGTAGAGAATATTGATGAAGCTATAGAGCATATTGCTAAATACAATACAAAACACTCGGAAACAATTGTCACGAAAGACTATGATATGGCGCGTAAATTTCAACAAGAGGTGGATGCGGCAGCTGTATATGTGAATGCATCTACTCGTTTTACTGATGGTTTTGAATTTGGTTTTGGTGCTGAGATTGGAATTAGCACACAAAAACTTCATGCACGTGGGCCGATGGGGTTGCCTGAACTAACAAGTATTAAGTATTTAATTTCAGGTTCAGGGCAAATTAGATAAATGAATAGGTTTATTGCATATATACGAACGTTTTATGCATATATTCAAACGCCGAAAGGAAGGTATGATTTTTTAGATTTTTTACGTGCCTTCCTTATCATAATTTTAGTCAGCGTATTTATTGGTGCATTTTTACAAGAATTGATGAAGTTATAAGAGATAGTTTATAAAAGGACTATATATGGGAGCATTTATCATGATAGAAAAAGTACGGAAAATTGGTATTATGGGAGGAACTTTTGATCCGATTCATATTGGGCATTTAGTAACTGCTGAAGCTGTTCGAAATGAGTATTCTTTAGATCGTGTATTATTTATACCAGCGGCAAATCCGCCACATAAAAAAGATCAACATGTCACGCCTGCAATTCATCGTTATATTATGACGGCGATGGCAACGTATTCAAATCCTTTTTTTCATGTTTCCTCGATAGAAATGGATCGCCCAGGCCCTTCGTATACGATTGATACGATTTATGAATTGAGAAAAAGGTATGGAACGCAGACGGAAATTTATTTTATTACAGGTGCGGATGCGATTCAGGAAATTCCTACTTGGGATAGAATTGAGGAACTACTTGGAATATGCCATTTTATTGCTGCTACTAGACCTGGCTGTGTACCTAGTGTAGATAATATAAAAGAGCACTTTGGTGAATTAGGAGAGCAAAAAATTCATCGCTTAAATACCCCTGAGCTAGAAATATCTTCAACGGATATTCGTGAACGTATAAAAAAAGGATATTCTATAAAATATATTGTTCCGGAGAGTGTGGAAAATTATATTATAAAAGAAGGTTTATATCTGTAAAAAATAAAAATGTTGGCATATATTTTGGTATATTTGTACATACTGTTAGAGTAGTGCAAAGTCCATAGAAAGAGAGGTGATGGAAAGTGACGAAAACTCTCTATGTCGGCAATCTACCATGGTCAACTACAGATGAAGCGTTAATGGAAGCTTTCAGTGCTTATGGCGGTGTAGTATCGAGTAGAATTATTACAGATAGGGAAACTGGTCGCTCAAGAGGTTTTGGTTTTGTAGAAGTTGATGATAGTGATGCCGATAAGATGGTATCAGCTATGAATGGTACAGACTTCGGGGGTAGACAAATCGTGGTTAACGAAGCAAAACCTCGGCAAGACTAAAATAATATAGTATAATACTAAAGGGTATTGCAGCGAATTTTTGCAGTACCCTTATAGTTTTTTCGATTTATCGTAATCAAAGAAAATAACTTCCTTCAAATAAAGGAATGCAGGATAATTTTCAGCTTTAGCGAATTTAGCAGAAGAAGGTGATTTTGTGGAATTTAATGAGCTAAAGAAAATTTTAATGACAAAGTTAACGAATAAAAGATATCAGCATTCTCTAGGAGTTGCCGATACGGCGGCGTTATTAGCAAAGCGCTTCGGCTGTTGTATTGAAAAAGCGAAGATAGCTGGACTTATGCATGACTGCGCAAGAGCATTTTCAAATGAGGAATTACTGCTTATGGCGAATGACCTTGAAATCCGGGTTGGGGCGATTGAGAGGAAATTACCAGTTTTATTACATGCTTACGTTGGTGCCATGATTATTGAAAAGACCTATGGGATATTTGATGTCGAAATACAACAAGCGATTCGTAACCATACAACGGGTGGGAAAAGCATGGGGCTTCTTGATAAGATTATTTATTTGGCTGATGTAATTGAGCCATCACGTAATTTTTCTGGAGTTGAAAAATTGCGTGAATTAGCAAAGCAAGATTTAGATGTAGCGGTTTTAGCTGCGTTAGATCAATCTATTATACATATCATAATGCAAAAAGGTTTAGTTCACCCTGATACAATTTTTGCGCGTAATGAACTTTTGTTAAAGGATGAATACATGGATGGGTAAGTTAAATCAAAAAGTACGAAAAAAGCGGAGACTTAGGATAGACCGCTGTATTCTGCTGATTATTATTTTAATTGTCGCATGTTTTGCAATTGGCTTTCTTATAAAAGGTGTATATGCGGTGGGGCAAAATGCATATCAATTTTGTCAGAATATAAGTCAAGATTATCAAAAGAGAATGAGTTTCCAAGCGAAGTTTCAGAGTGAAAAATTTAAAAATTACACGAATATACTTCTCATTGGTGTCGATGATGGTGATATTGATAATGCAGGGATGGCAAAACGGGCTGATGCTCTAATGATGATGAGCATCAATCATGAGACGGGAAGTTTAGAAATAGTATCAATTCCAAGGGATACTTATGTAAATATTCCAGGGAGAAATACATTGGGACGTATAGCACAGGCGTATAGTTATGGGGAGACACAATTGACGGTAAGAACTGTCGAAGAGTTATTAAAAATTCCGATAAACCATTATATTGTGGTTGACTGGGATACTTTTGTTGGAGTCATAGATACTCTTGGGGGAATTGATTTATATGTTGAAAATGATATGTATTATGAAGATCCTTATGCAAATTTAGTCATTGACTTAAAAAAAGGATTTCAACATTTAGATGGAGTATCTGCTGGGAAATATGTACGGTATCGAAGCGATGATTTAGCTGATATCGGGCGAGTTCAAAGACATCAGAGAATATTAAAGGCAATTTATACACAAGCTCTGCATGTAGATGCTATTGTTAAAATACCGGAAATATTTGATATCATAAATAAAAATGTTACGACAAGCCTGTCAGCCTTTGATGTAGCAAAGATAATAAAGTATGTAGATCATGTGAGTCAAGACTCAATAAGAACCCAAATGATTCCTGGAGATTTAAAAACGATGAATAATGAAAATGTTTGGGTGATAAACGAGGGCGAATTAAATCGTCTTCTAGATCAAATATTTATTGATAATGATAAAATAAAAACTGAGTAGTTTGTTTAGGAGGAAAAAATGAATATTAAAAGTGAAAAATTAAGTGAAATGATAGCAAAAGCAGCGAGTGATAAAAAGGCTCGGGATATTGTAATTATGGATATGAAAGACATATCTTTAGTTACAGATTACTTTATTGTGTGTAGTGCAAATTCTAGTACACAAGTTAAAGCGATAGCAGATAATATAGAGGATGAATTAGGAAGAGAAAATATCTTTTTCACACATAAAGAAGGATATCGTGAAGGCAGATGGATATTACTAGACTATAATGATTGTGTAGTACACATTTTTGTTGAAGAAGAACGTCAATTTTATAATATTGAACGTTTATGGGGCGATGCGCCGACAACTAGATATGAAGATTAGAGGATGCATATGAGTGATAAAGAAAATAACATACTAAAACCAAGTACAGTTGCTACTTTGGAAGTAGTAAGAAAAAGTGAAATGGGTGCTTTCTTAGACGCTGGCACAGGGAATACTTCTGATGATATTTTATTGCATAAAACGCAGCAGATTCGTTCGGTTGAAATAGGTGAAAAGGTGGATGTTTTTTTATACCTTGATCCTAAGGGACGGCTTACTGCGAGTATGAGAGTGCCGCAAATGCGAGTTGGACAAATAGCCCGTGTGAATATTATCAATACGAGTAAAGATGGTGCTTTTGTGGATGTTGGAGCTGAGCGTGGTATTTTTATGCCATATGCAGGCATGCGCGGTAAAGTACAAGTTGGTGAAAAAGTATGGGCAAAACTATATATTGATAAATCAGGACGACTTGCAGTTACTATGGAAGTTGAAGATGAATTAAGAAGAGCCTCAAAACCAGCAGAAGGAATTAAAGTTGGCGATAAAGTAAAAGGCACGGTTTACAATTATACTGATCAAGGTGCATTTATTTTTACTGAAGCGCGCAATATTGCCTTTATGTATAATGGCGAAATGATTTCTAGACCTAGAGTAGGGGAAGAGGTAGAAGTTAGAGTTACTTTTTTGCGCGAAGATGGCAGATTGAATGTATCTATGCGCCCAGTGAAAGAAAATGCCATTGTAGTTGATGCTGAAAAAATTCTAAATTTACTCAAAACTCGTGACGGTAAAATGCCTTATAGTGATGAAACCTCAGCGGAAGTAATAAAAGATAAGTTCAATATTAGTAAATCTGCTTTTAAAAGAGCAATGGGATCATTATTAAAAAATGAGCTAATTGAACAAAAAGATGGATGGACATTTTTGAAAAACAACGAATAAGATTTTATGTTTAATTTTTGGCAGGATTTTTTTCCACAGATAGCGAATTTGATAAAAAAATGTAGTTCTAATTTTAAGCAAGGGATAGTAAATGTTATATAGAGTGGAGGAATTTCGATGAGTGACAATACTGTTGATAAAAAAGGAATTTTACTAGAAACCGGTACAAATGAATTTGAAATTGTAGAGTTTAATATTGGTAAAGTTAGTTATGGAATTAACGTAGCAAAAGTTCGTGAAGTTATCAATCGTGATTCGGTTACCGTTACTAAAATGCCACAGGTTCATCCATTTGTAGATGGTTTATTTACTTTACGTGGCAGAGTAATGCCTTTAGTTAATTTACCGCGTTGTTTAAATGAAGGCGGAGAAATTGAGCCTAAAAATATAATTGTTACAGAAATTAATAATTATAATATGGGATTTTTAGTCGATACTGTATCAAGGATACATCGCATTTCATGGACTGAGATGGAACCTGCTCCTAATGTTGGGGATACATCTATGGTTGTTGGTGTAATTAAGATGAGTGATAAAATTGTTCTTTTGCTTGACTTTGAAAAGATCATTGCTGAAATTAATCCTGAAATTAATGCAAAATTAACTACTTTTGAAGATACTCATGATGATATTAAGGAAAAAAGAACGAAACAGCCGATTGTTGTAGCGGAAGATTCTCCAATGTTACGTGATCTTTTAGTTGGAACATTACATGAGGCTGGATATCGTAATGTACATGAATATAGTAATGGTAAATTGGCATGGGAAGCGTTAAGTAGAATTTCTAGAGAAGATAAACCAGTGTCAGAAAGTGTAAAAATGATTATTTCTGACATCGAGATGCCGCAAATGGACGGACATCATTTATTGACATTGGTTCGTGCAGATCAACGTTTAAAAGAAGTACCTTTGGTATTTTTCTCTTCGTTAATTAATGATGAAATGCGCCGTAAAGGTGAGTCTATTGGTGCAAATGGTCAGATTTCAAAACCAGAAATTGCACAATTGATAGATTTAATTGATACTTTAATTTTTGGCAAGCATGATTGATTCATTTAGAAAAGATGGTTATAATAGGAATGAGGAATAATTTTATCCTTATTCCTATTATTTTTATATAAGGCTGTGAAGCAGAGTTGTGATGAAGAAGTTTGAAGCAAATGACTTTTTGTTTTTAATTGTTTTTTTTAGTTGGTTGCCATCGGTTGATATGGAGCATTTATCAATCTTACAATATGTTGGGTTGGAGGTAGCGATATTATGGAGTGTAGCATTTTTATTAAAATTTTTTGTACGATAAAAAGCAGAGGAAAGATGTAAGAATTTAATTCTTGATCATCTTTCCTCTGCTTTATTATAATGACCTTATAATAAAAAAACTCGCAATCGCGAGTTTTAATTTCAAATGGTGGCGGCGCAGAGATTCGAACTCCGGACACTGCGGGTATGAACCGCATGCTCTAGCCAACTGAGCTACGCCGCCGTATTTATGGAGCTAATGACCGGGATTGAAAACGGGTGATCTTATTCCTTACCAAGGATAAGATCTACCGGCTGAGCTACATCAGCGATCACTAACTTTTGTTTTGGTTGCGGGGGCAAGACTCGAACTTGCGACCTTCGGGTTATGAGCCCGACGAGCTACCAACTGCTCCACCCCGCGATATCAAATTAATGGTGGATGGGGTTGGATTCGAACCAACGAAGGCAGAGCCGGCAGATTTACAGTCTGCTCCCTTTAGCCACTCGGGAACCCATCCTTATTTATGGAGCTGGCGAGAGGACTTGAACCCCCAACCTGCTGATTACAAGTCAGCTGCTCTACCAATTGAGCTACACCAGCACGCCTTAACGACAATATACATTCTACTATGACAAAAAAAAAATGTCAATATAAAAAGAAAAAATAATATAATAAATATACAAGATATAAAATATTTTTTATATTGTAGAATATATAGAAGGAGAATTATTGAAAATGACGAAATAATTCTCCTAGAGGCTTTATAACAAAAAATAAAAATTAGAGAGTTGATATGGGATTATGGAACAAAAAAACATCTGTGATAAGTTATTTTCGGAAGGAGCAATAGTTCCTGCAGTAAGGACGGTAGATGATTTTAAATTTGCTTTAAATATAAAATCATCTAGCATTATATTACTTTTTGGAGATATTATTATTTTGCCGTCTATCATTCAAGAAGCTAAAAAACATAATAAACGTATTTTGGTTCATTTAGATTTATTGGGTGGAATAGGTAAAGATCGGTCAGGAATTAGGTATCTCGCACGCATAGGTGTTACTGGAGCCATTACAACAAAGCCACAGCTAGTAAAATTTGCTCGCGAGGAAGGGATGATCGTCATTCAAAGATTGTTTGTAATGGATTCTGAGGCTTTAAAGTCAGGCATAAATTTATTAAGAAATTGTCGTCCTGATGCCGTTGAAATTTTACCAGCATCTGTTCCAAAATCAATTATTGAGGAATTGGTCAAAGAAACAAACTTACCTATTTTAGCTGGTGGGCTTATGCATACGATGGAAGATATTGAGCTGGCTATTCAGAATGGAGTTCATGCTGTTAGTACAAGTAAACGTGAGCTTTGGAAGTGATGTAAGAAAAAAATAAAAAAAATTAAAATCATGCAGGATTTTTCAAAAGTTTATCTAATTATACAAATATAAAATTAATTAAAGAAAATAAACAGCGAGATGACAGAGAGTTGTTTGAATTAATAAAGAAGATGTATCTTAATGTCTTTCACTGTATGTTCTTGCTAATTTTAAGGAATGTGAATAGATATTAAGATATTTTTATTTTTATAGATATTCAAACCTTTTTCCTTTGTAAGTGAAATATGAAAATATTTTTCAGAAATGTAAGAAAAATATAAAAGACTTGCAGGAATTTATTAAAAAATAGCTAATATAATAGCTGTAGGAGTTACGGATATGTGAATGGGTGTAGTTGGACTAAAAAGTACGACATCCCATCTTATCATATTAATGCATACTAAAAGAGGTGATTGAAAAAAAGAAAAAAGAACAAGCAATGCTTGTTGGTTAAGAGGATTTATCAGACATTATTTTTTCATCTTAAAAAACAAAGTAATGGAGGGACTTATTCTCATGGAAAATTTATTAGGCGAAATTTTTGGTACCGCAGTACTTACTTGTATGGGGTGCGGCGTAGTTGCAAACGTTATCTTAAAAGGTAACAAAGGTGAAGGCAGCGGCTGGATTGTAATCACTGCTGGATGGGGATTTGCGTGTATGTTAGGTGTTTTCACTGCGGTTTCATTAGGAGCTCCACAAGCTGACTTAAACCCAGCTGTTACACTTGCTAAAACCATGAATGGTGTTTATCAACCAGGTCATGCTGTTGTAACTATGGTTGCTGAAACATTTGGTGCTTTCTTAGGTGCTGTTGTTGCCTGGGCTGCTTATCTTCCACACTGGGAAGCTACTGAAGATCAAGCTACAAAATTAGGTGTATTCTCCACTGGCCCTGCTATTCGTAGCTATGGTGCAAACTTCCTTTGCGAAGCAATTGGTACTTTTATGCTTATGTTCTTAATCTGGGTAATCTTCAATGCAAACAATGGTCAATTACCTGCAGGTTTCGGTCCTTATTTAGTTGGTATGTTAATCTGGGCTTTAGGTTTAAGCTTAGGTGGTCCTACTGGATATGCAATCAACCCTGCTCGTGATCTTGGGCCTCGTATAGCTCATGCGATCTTACCTATCCCTGGAAAGGGTAGCTCTGACTGGGCTTATTCTTGGGTGCCAATTCTTGGACCTTTAGCTGGTGGCGCTGTTGCATACTTCGTTGCTAAAGCTATCAACTTAATCTAATACTTTGGGATTTTGAAGTAATATTTAAAGTTGTTATGAAAAATGATATCTAGTTTTACTGATATTATATTACATCTGCTAAAACTAGATATCATATTAAGTTAATTCATAAAATTTAATGTCGAGGAGTGCTTAGAGAATTATGACAAAAAAATATGTGTTAGCGTTAGACCAAGGTACTACTAGTTCAAGATCAATCCTTTTTGATCAAAACTCAAACATTGTTGCTGTTGCACAAAGAGAATTTACACAAATTTTCCCTAAACCAGGTTGGGTTGAACATAATGCAAACGAAATTTGGTCAACTCAAATTGGTACGATTGCCGAAGTAATTGCAAACGCTGGTATTGAACCAAGCGAAATTGCTGCAATTGGTATTACTAACCAACGTGAAACTACAGTTGTTTGGGAAAAAAGCACTGGTAAACCTGTATATAATGCTATCGTATGGCAATCTCGTCAAACAATGGATATTTGTAATGATATCAAAGCTAAGGGCTTATCCGATACATTCAGACAAAAAACTGGTTTAGTGGTAGATGCTTACTTCTCTGGTACAAAAGTAAAATGGATTTTAGATAACGTTGAAGGCGCTCGTGCAAAAGCTGAAGCAGGCGAATTGTTATTTGGTACAATGGATACTTGGTTGGTTTGGAAATTGACTGGCGGTAAAGTTCATGTTACTGACTATTCCAATGCTTCCCGTACTTTAATGTATAACATTCGTGATTTAAAATGGGATGATGAACTTCTTGAAATCCTTACGGTTCCAAAATCTATGCTTCCAGAAGTTAAACCTTCCAGTGAAGTTTATGGATTAACTACTCCTACTGTATTACAGGGTGCTGAAATTCCTATCGCTGGTATCGCTGGTGACCAACAAGCTGCTTTATTTGGTCAAACTTGCTTCAAACCAGGTATGGCTAAAAACACTTATGGTACTGGTTGCTTCATGCTTATGAACACTGGTAGCGAATTATATACATCCAAAAATGGATTGTTAACTACAATTGCTTGGGGTATTGAAGGTAAAGTAGAATATGCTCTTGAAGGTAGTATCTTCGTAGCTGGTTCTGCAGTTCAATGGTTACGTGACGGTTTAAAAGTTATTGAATCTGCTCCAGACTCTGAATACTATGCTCGTAAAGTTAAAGATTCTGAAGGTGTTTATGTAGTGCCTGCATTCGTCGGTCTAGGTGCTCCATACTGGGATATGAAAGCTCGCGGTGCAATCTTCGGATTAACTCGTGGTACTAGCAAATCTCACATCATTCGTGCAACTTTAGATTCCATGGCTTACCAAACTAAAGATGTTCTTGGTGCTATGCAAGCTGATTCTGGTATTAGATTACAAGCATTGAAAGTTGACGGCGGCGCTGTTGCTAATAACTTGTTAATGCAATTCCAATCTGACTTGTTAGGCGTTCCAGTAGATCGTCCGCAAGTTGTTGAAACTACTGCTTTAGGTGCTGCTTATCTTGCAGGTCTAGCTGTTGGTGTTTGGAAATCTAAAGAAGACTTAATTAGCAACTGGCAATTAAACAGACGTTTCGAACCAACAATGGATGAAGAAACTCGCGCTAAACTTTATGCTGGTTGGCAAAAAGCCGTTAAACGTTCCATGGAATGGGAAGATTAGTCCTAACAAATTCATAGGTATAAATATAAAAGTAAAAGGTGCTATCACTGATAGCACCTTTTACTTTTATATTTATTTATAGGGTAAGGTAGCATAGATTAATGATTTATCCAATGAATAGCTAGGTCATCGGATAAATCATTATTGAGTATATAAATTACGTAAATGTGTAATTTTAACCGATGTATGAATTTCTACAACTTGATTCGTCAATACTGTCTAAAGATGCAACCTCGTCTACAACTTTATCTAAATAGAATAATGCTTTATCAGTTTTATTCATTTGCAAATAGGATTGAATAACTTGTAGATGATTAATAAAGTCGTGCTGTTGCATTTTTAGGGCTTTACATGATACCTGGGTTTCAAATGATTTTTCCATATCGATTCTCCTCATCTCAGCTTTATTCTATTTTATTCGACAAAAATTTACCTAATATACTAAGTATATCTTGAATTTTTAATTTATACTATCGGAGTTATTCTGAAAATTTTGTAAGAAATTTATGTTATGAATCACTACAACTTAGAAGAATAAAAAACTGGAACAAAGAAAAATTATTTTTTCTTTGTTCCAGTAAGTAATAAGGTTAAAATAGGATAGATTTTTCCGATTTTATCAATACAAATAGCAACCAAGATACTAAAAAAAGTTACGGCAAAGAAGAATAAAATCGTTATAGGACCTGTCATTAATTTCCCTTGGGAAGCAAGGAAAAGAGCGAAATAATAAATGGCAAAAGGATGAAAAAGATAAACAAAATAAGAATGCTTTCCTAACAGTGAACATAAAATTCTTATTTTCTTAGGGAGAGTTTTGAATGTAAAGATATAGAATAGAAATAGGGTTGTTCCGATTGTGTAAAAAATTCCTGCGGGGCTTAATTGATGAGCAGTATTAATTGCAGATTCAGTTGAATACCCTGATAAATATAATAATGAATAATAGTATCCTAAGATTCCAAATAGGGAAAGAAAGAAAAGAAAAGTAATTTTTCGAGAATATCTTTTTAAAAGATTTAGAAAATTTTCATAATGAATAGAGCAATAGGCGCCTAAAATAAATATAAATAAGTAGTGAAATACCCAATAATTTAAACGATAGTCAATCAGATGATTGATGAAAAAACTGGAGAAGTTTCCAGTAAGAATATAACTAGAATAATAATCAAAAGCAATTTGGAAAATTAATAAAAAAATCAATCTGAGCTTTGTCATATGCTTCACCATTTTTATCCATAGGGGCATCAATAAATAGAACCACAATAAAATCACCATAAAATATAATTGATAAGAAGCTAATCCAAAGAATAAACAATTTATCAGAGACGGAATAGAACAAAAAGAGTACTCTTTATAAGTTAAGGTGTAATGAAGTAGATAAAGAAACGACCATGTTAGATATGGTAACAATACAGAGTGCATTCGCCGCAGCAAGAAATCTTTATAAGCAAATGGTTGCTTAAGATCACGTTTGTAAAATAAGCCAAAAGCAGAAATGAAAAAGAAAATAGGCACACTAAATCGAGTTACTATTTCTAATAATGCAATTAAGTGTATATTATTGAAAGTATTTGATAAATATTGTGATCCTGTATGAATACCAATGACTCCAAGCATGGCGATACCGCGCATATATTCTAATGCAACAATTCTTTTTTTTGCCATAATGAAGAAATCTCCTATACAATTTAGTTTTGTTTTATTATTGGTAAAGTTACCCTTTGTTATTATAGATTGTATTGCTAAAGAAGTAAATATTTTCGATTATTTATGATCTGAAGTTTTGTATAATTTAGTTTTAGTAATAGCTTAAAAGAAAAAAATAAGAATTTTTGTAAATTTTATTGATATTTAAAAGGAAAATGATGATTTATGAAAGGGAGATATGTTAAAATATGATTATAAACATTTATTAGGAGGGATTGTCGTGAAGAATGTTACAATGCAGTTATTAACTGTTTTTGTTATTAGTGGAATATTGAAATGCATTTTTCTTTCTTCGTTTGCTAGTATATTCATTGATTTGGCAGTATTAGGAGCGATTTATATTTTATTACGCCGTCAATATCCATATTACTCAATAAAAAAGATTATGTTGTATATTTCAGGAATGACAGTTGTATCAATTTTAGTGGATATAGGGATATTACGTGCTGATATTGGTAATTTAATTATTTTGGCCATTTTAGGATGGATGTTTTTTGGTGGTGGAAATATTATCGGTGGTTATAGGCGAAGATAATAAGAAAGGACAGTTATTTTATAACTGCCCTTTTTCTCATCTAAAGGTAATTTCTCAATTAGATAATCGTATTTGCTTCTAAATTATATTGTAATACAGAAAAATAAGAGGTTGTGTTACCTTCAGTAAAGACAACATTTCCATGAAAAGTTGCGATTTTAGTTTTCCAATTATAATCTACTTGGTTTGCTGTAATTGTTGTATAATTTGTCTCTAATTTTACTCCGCCATCTATTTGAGCTAAGGAACTTTTACCATTTACATAAACCTGATCGCCATAAAAAGATAAATCATTTTGTGTAACCTCTACACCGTCAGTTCCCCATACTTCAAGTGAGATGACATTAACTCGTGCTTTTCCAGCTTTTATAACTCTACTATTTGTTGCTACGGAAACATTTCCTTCAAGAAGATATTGTCCGCTGGCAATGTCAAATGTTTTACGATCTGAGGTAATTGTTGGCTTTGCATAAACAGAAGATGTTGTGATAAAAATGAGAAGAAGTAATAAACAATATATTTTCAATTTTTTCATTGGGTAAAATCATCCTTTCTCGTTTGTAGTATAACAAATATTTTAAGAAAAAGCATTGTAAAAAAAGTGAAATAATGTGAGGTGATAAAAGATGACAATTCGTGAAGGAATCGAAGAGCGAGAATATTTGAACTTGTCACCCCTAGCTTGTAAAAGTAAAGATAGTAAAAGAAAATTCAAGGAAGAGCCATGTGATTTCCGCACTGATTTTCAACGGGATAGAGATAGGATTATTCACAGTAAAGCCTTTAGACGTTTAAAACACAAAACTCAAGTTTATATTGCGCCAGGTGATCATTATCGAATGCGAATGACACATAGCCTCGAAGTAGCTCAAATTGCTAGAACGATTGCTCGGGGGTTAAATTTAAATGAAGATTTGACTGAGGCTGCTGCTTTAGGGCATGATGTTGGACATACTCCATTTGGTCATGTTGGAGAGGATGCGATGAAAGAGATATTAGGACATTTTAGGCATAATGAACAGAGTTTACGTGTTGTTGAGTACTTAGAGCAAAATGGCGAGGGGCTAAACTTAACAAATGAAGTAAAGGATGCAATTTTAAATCATTCAGGCAGAAACCTACCCTCTACGTTAGAAGGAAAAATAGTCCGAATTTCTGATCGGATCGCTTATCTTTGCCATGATTATGATGATGGAATACGTGCAGGTCGTTTGACACCAAATATGTTGCCTAAAGATGTAGCTGAAGTTTTTGGAATTAGACCGTCTAAAATGATTACGGCTATGGTGTCCGATATGATTCTTACATCAAGTGGTAAAAATGATATTATACTATCTGAAAGTGTTCAGAAAAGCATGGATGAATTTAGAAATTTTATGTTTGAGACTATATATCATGCTAAAGATTTAGAAATAGAAAGAAAAAAAGCGGCTTATGTTATTCATACTTTATATGAGTATTTTTTCTCGCATCCGGATAAGTTGCCAGAAGATTTTCGAAAGCGTGAAAATGAATGGGGGTTAGCATTAACTGTTGCTGATTATATTGCTGGCTTAACAGATTTATTTGCGATTAAAACTTTTGAGGATATTTTTATTCCGTCTACTATGTTTGGCGATTAAAAAAAAGTCACACGCTGAAAATATCAGTGTGTGACTTTTAAGTTCGAAACTGTAACAAATTTGAAGAATATTGTCAATAGGGAAAAAGGATATTTGAATTTTATATTGAATATAATTATAACATGAGATGGATTTTCGAATGAATAGTAAAATTATCTTAAATTTTATCAAAAATATCCATTTAGATAGAATGTTTTCTAATTTTATCTCTATTAGGCAGGAAAATGTAGAATCTTGGCGAATCTATGTAGGATGTTTCAATTATTCATCATTTGAATGAAAAATAATCGTTTTTGATTTTAACAGGCTCAATGAAGGGTTGGTTATGGAAAAAATAATATTTAATGAGTTTGTTGAACAAGTTTTAACTTCGAGTGATATTGTCGTAGTTGTTTCTGAATATGTGTCACTAAAAAAGAAGGGTACGAAATATTGGGGCTGTTGTCCTTTTCACAATGAAAAAACGCCGTCTTTTTCTGTTAGTCCGGATAAAGGGCTTTTTTATTGTTTTGGGTGTCAGGTGGGCGGAAATGTTGCTTCGTTTATCTCTAAATATGAGAATATTAGTTGGTTTGAAGCTATAAAATTATTAGCACAAAAGGCAAACATTCCATTACCAGAGAAGGAAAAAACCTCTGAAGAAATAGCCAGAGAAAAAGAAATGCATCGTTTGTGGAATGTACAGGATTTAGCAAAGGACTTTTTTTATGCTTGTTTAACGAAAACGAATTACGGAATAGAAGCTAAAAATTATTTATTTGGACGCGGTATTGGACAGAATATTATTGATGAGTTTAAATTAGGGTTTGCACCTAATGCATGGGATAAGTTAAGTCACGCATTTAAAAAGCGAGGGATAAGTGATTTATTACTTGTTAAATCTGGACTAGCTGCAGAAAGAAAAAATGAAGGTGTCTATGATCGTTTTCGTAATCGTGTAATATTTCCTATTATAGATGAAAAGAATCATGTAGTTGGGTTTGGTGGACGGGTTCTAGACGATAGTCAGCCTAAATATTTAAACTCTCCAGAAACAGTGATTTTCAATAAAAGAAATATTTTATTTGGGCTTCATCTTGCGCGTGAGCACATAAAAAAAGAAAGGTGTGCAATTGTTGTTGAAGGGTATATGGATGCTGTAACTGCGCATAGTAATGGAATAAAAAATGTCGTTGCATCATTAGGTACTGCTTTTACAAAACAGCAAGCAAAGAGATTGTTAAGATATGCAGAAAAAATTCTGTTTGCATATGATAGTGATGCAGCAGGACAAAATGCTACAGTACGTGCTTTGTCTATTGTACGCAATCTTGGTGCTGAGGTAAGTGTTATATCAATTCCTGATGGAAAAGATCCCGATGAATTTATTCGTAAACATGGTGCCGAAGCATTTAGAAAACTGGCAGATCATGCTTTACCATTGTTAGATTATCAAGTAGATAAAGCTTTACGTGATTATGATTATACGACTTTGGATGGTAAAGTTTCCGTAGTTGCAGATGTAGTTCCAGTTTTAGCAGAAACGGATAATGCAGTTGAAGTAAATGCTTATATTGCTAAAATCTCGCAAACTTTAGGTATTGATGAAAGTGCAGTCAGAAGTGAAATTCAAAAATATCTACAAAAAAATAAACAGGATAATAATGTAAAAAAAGGGCAAGCTATAGAAATGAATACTATTGTGCAACGTGTTGATAGTGCTGCATTAGGTGCGGAGCGTCATATCATACGCTTATTATGGGAAGATAACAATATAATACCTTATGTAGAAGCTCAATTGCAAATAGATGAATTTAAGAATAAAGATCATAGAGAGATTATGCAATTTTTATCAGATGTTCATAAAAAGGGTCAAAGTACTTCTGATATTGGGATATCGTTAAATTTGAGCGATTCTGCAAATAATGAGTTATCTCGTTGTTTGCTAAATGAATTCGAGGATAGTGACAATGTACAGTTAGTAGATGATTGTATTAAGTCAATTCATTTAGCACATTTAAAGGATTTGTATGAAAAGCATAGATTACGAGCAGATCAATTAGAACGTATGGGGGATGAAGGCTTTTTGCAGGAATTGGCGGAAAGTCAACGAATAAAATATGAGATTAATAAGATGTATGATTGATGGGGTAGATAGATTTATGAATACAATGAAGAATTCTATATTTGCAGTGAAAGGAGGGATTTAAATGGCAGATAAGAAAACGGCATCATCGGCGCATGTAAATAATGAAGTTGTGGAGAAGTTACTTGCGAAAGGGAAAAAACATGGCGGAGTGTTAACTTATAGTGAAATTATGGATGCACTTCAAAGTGAAGATTTATCTCCAGATGAAATTGATGATATGTATGAGGTTTTTTCGAGTAAAGGGATTGAGATTGTTGATGAAGGACATGATTCGGAAAGACTTGATGATAATGATGACGTAAACTTAGATGATCATGGAAATGATGATACAGATATTGATTTAAGTATTCCAGAAGGTATTAGTATAGATGATCCAGTAAGAATGTATCTGAAAGAAATCGGTAGAGTACCTCTTTTAACTGCAGAAGAAGAAATTCGTTTGGCGAAGCGCATGGAAGAAGGCGATGAGGAGGCAAAACGACGTTTAGCAGAGGCAAATTTGCGTCTAGTAGTAAGTATCGCAAAACGTTATGTTGGACGTGGAATGCTATTTTTGGATTTAATTCAAGAAGGAAATCTTGGTTTAATTAAAGCCGTTGAGAAATTTGATTATAATAAAGGATATAAATTTAGTACGTATGCAACATGGTGGATTCGTCAAGCAATTACGCGCGCGATTGCTGACCAGGCAAGAACGATTCGTATTCCTGTACACATGGTAGAAACAATTAATAAATTAATTCGTGTATCGCGTCAGCTTTTACAGGAACTTGGTAGAGAACCATTGCCTGAGGAAATTGCTAAACAGATGGGAATAGCTGTAGAGCGAGTACGTGAAATCATGAAAATTGCTCAAGAACCAGTTTCATTAGAAACGCCAATTGGCGAAGAAGAAGATTCTCATTTAGGTGACTTTATTGAGGACCAAGATGCACCAGCACCGGCTGAAGCTGCTTCCTTTATGCTACTAAAAGAACAATTAGAAGAAGTGCTAGAAACTCTTACGCCAAGGGAAGAAAAAGTTCTTCGGTTACGTTTTGGATTAGATGATGGAAGAGCTAGAACACTTGAAGAGGTTGGGCAGAATTTTGGGGTAACTCGTGAACGTATTCGTCAGATTGAAGCGAAAGCTTTAAGAAAGTTACGTCATCCAAGTAGAAGTAAGAAATTAAAAGATTTCTTAGAATAAATATACTTAGTAAAAAGTTGCTAAGTATATGGCTAGATGCTTGACAAGATATTTTCGTTTATGTATAATATTTCTTGTTGGCAACATTCCTTGATAGCTCAGTTGGTAGAGCAATCGGCTGTTAACCGATCGGTCGTAGGTTCGAGTCCTACTCAAGGAGCCAATTTTTTGGGCCTATAGCTCAGCGGTAGAGCAACCGGCTCATAACCGGTTGGTCCCTGGTTCGATCCCAGGTGGGCCCACCATTTTGAGTGAAAATGGTATCGGTTAAAATTCTATATGGGCGATTAGCTCAGCTGGGAGAGCGCCTGCCTTACAAGCAGGATGTCAGCAGTTCGATCCTGTTATCGCCCACCATGTTTGAATTGATAATGCAAAGCTTTTGGGCTTTGCATTTTTTAGTATATCACCGTTTGGGGGATGAAAGATGAAATTAGGAAATCGTTTAATGGCAGTTGCGAATTTTGTGGAAAAAAACTGCGTTATTGCTGATATAGGAACAGATCATGCTTATTTACCGATTTATTTAGTTGAAGAAAACATCGTTTCGAAAGCTTTTGCCTGTGATGTCCATACGGGACCTTATCAGGCTGCTAAACAAGCAGTGAAAAACTATTTACTAGAAGATAAAATAGAAGTAAGACTGGGTGATGGCATTCGTGTTTTAAAACCTAATGAAGCTACTTTTTTAACAATTGCTGGTATGGGTGGAACTACTATGGTGGAAATTTTGTCTGCAAAGCCAGAGGTTTTAGCTAGTGTAAAAGGCATGGCTTTACAGCCACAAAATGCAACAAGTAGTTTAAGAAATTGGTTGTGGAATAATGGATGGCGTATTGAAGATGAAGATTTAGTCATTGATGAAGGCAGATTATATGAAATAATTTTGGCAAAGCCAGGACAAGATGCATGGAGAGATGAAAGTCTTAGTGATATCGGTACGATATTATGGAAGAAACGACATCCTTTATTAAAGAATCACATACAAAATCTTTTAATGCAAAGTAAGCGTATTTTAATGGCAATGGAAAAGAGTGAAGATGCTAAACAATCTGAGAAATACAAAATTGAACGAAATAAAGTGAAATCACTAGAGGAGCGATTAAAATGTCTATAAAATGCCAAGTAATGATGGATGTAATGGAGAAAATTGCACCACGTCATCTAGCGGAAAGTTGGGATAATGTTGGACTTATGATTGGCAGTCCAAGTAGAGACATTCAAAAGATTATGGTATGTTTGGATGTAAGTGAGGCTGTTATTAAACGTTCAATAGAGCAAAAGGTTGATTGTATCATTTCTCATCATCCATT
This sequence comes from Anaerosinus sp., assembly GCF_965318445.1. NCBI lineage: Bacteria > Bacillati > Bacillota > Negativicutes > Selenomonadales > Sporomusaceae > Anaerosinus > Anaerosinus sp. Next base: position 175,049 of record NZ_CBDNNH010000002.1, read on the forward strand.
TATTTTTAAAGCAATGAAAAACTTACGGATGGATTTGCCACAAGGACGATTAATTGAAAAAATAATAAAAAATGAAATTGTTATCTTTTCGGCGCATACAAATTTAGATATTGCAAATCATGGAGTAAATGACGTATTGGCAGAAAAATTATCACTAAAAGATACAAAACCTCTGTCAATCACTGATTCGGAAGCTTTAGTAAAACTTGTTGTATTTATTCCGGAAGATTATGTAAGTGTTGTACAAATGGCAATTGTAAAAGCAGGTGCTGGGCATATTGGAAATTATAGTAATTGTACATTTCAGGTAAAGGGACAAGGTACTTTTATGCCTCTGCCAGGGACAACTCCTTTTATAGGTAAACAGGGGAAGTTGGAATATGTAAAAGAAGTTCGCTTAGAAACGATTATGCCGGAAAAAATTGCTCCTCGAGTTGTTAAAGCAATGATGAAAGTACATCCGTATGAAGAGGTTGCCTATGATTTATATTCGGTAAAACAATCAGGAGAAGCATTTGGTCTAGGGAGAATTGGAAAGCTTGAAAAACCCTTGAAAGTTCTTGATTTTATCCAAAGAGCAAAGGCGTCGCTAAAAGCTGAGCATGTACGTTTTGTTGGTGATATGAATGCGACGATTCAAAAGGTTGCAATATGTAGTGGCAGTGGCGCTGAATTTATTGGCAAAGCTGCCTATGCGGGCGCAGATTTATTTGTGACTGGCGATTTAAAATATCACGATGCACAAAGAGGACTAGATGCTGGAATTTGTATTCTTGATGCAGGTCATTTTGCAACAGAAATACCCGTAGTAGAAGTAGTAGCTAAGTATTTACAAGCAGAAAAAGAAAAACAAAAATGGGACATAGAAGTTGTTTTTGATGATTTTAGTCAAGATGTTTTTATTGCATTTTAATATTGACGAATTTAAAAAAAAGGAATACAATTCTAATTGTGGATACACTTAAAATTGTATATATTGCAAGGGAGCTCATGTTATGGGCTGAGAGTGGACTATAAGCACCTGACCTTTTTACCTGATCGGGATAATGCCCGCGTAGGAAGCGAGATAAACGTGATGAAACGCTTATTTATTTCAGTATTTATTTTATACGCCTAACCTATACGGGAAGGCGTGTTTTTTATGCCTTTCTACTTGTTTTCCAATAAATGGAATTCAGATAAAAGAAAAATATCCCTCGAATCAAGGATTATTTTACAAGCGATATATACGTTAGTTCTCTTTGAAAGGGTGGATGTCAATGGAAATAACGTTAAATGGAAAAGTGATGCAAGTTGCAGGTCAAATAACGGTTCAAACGTTAATTCAAACGCAAGGTTTGCCAGAAAAACGAATTGTCGTTGAGTGTAATGGTGAAATCATACAAGCGAAGAATTGGAATCGTGTGATTATTAAAGCGCATGATCGTTTAGAGATTGTAACATTTGTAGGAGGTGGTTGATATGCAAGATATTTTAAAAATAGGCAAAACGGAAGTAAAGAACAGATTATTTATTGGGTCAGGAAAATTTGGTTCAAATAAGCTGATGCCAGAAGCCATTCAGGCGGCTAAAGCGCAGGTAGTTACTGTTGCTGTACGTAGAATTGATGTGGACTATCCAGAAGAAAATATATTGAATTTTATTCCTAAAGATTGTATTGTTATGCCAAATACGTCTGGAGCGAGAAACGCAGAGGAAGCGGTGAGAATTGCCCGTTTAGCTAGAGCCTCTGGCTGTGGTGATTGGATTAAAATTGAAGTTATTTCAGACAATCGCTATCTATTGCCTGATAATGAGGAAACGATCAAAGCAACAGAGATTTTGGCAGCGGAAGGCTTTACGGTACTTCCTTATATGTGTCCGGATTTAATGGCAGCAAAGCGGCTGAAAAAAGCAGGTGCTGCTGCTGTTATGCCGCTTGGATCTCCTATTGGCAGTAATCGAGGTTTACAGACGAAAGAGTTGATTCGAATTTTAATTGAGGAAATTGATTTGCCAATTATCGTAGATGCTGGAATAGGAAAGCCTTCTGATGCAGCAGAGGCGATGGAAATGGGAGCAGCAGCAGTTTTGTTAAACACAGCAATTGCTACGGCAGCATCTCCTGTGCTGATGGCAGAAGCTTTTGCATTAGCTGTAGAAAGTGGACGAAAAGCTTATTTAGCTGGTTTGGGCAGAGTAATTGGGGTTGGTGCGAGTGCGTCATCACCTTTAACTGGCTTTTTACATGAGTAGGTGGAGAAATGAATTTTTTGAATGAATTAGAAAAATATCAAGCTTTTGATTATCAACGTTTTTTTACGCAAGCCACGAAAAAGCAAATTTTAGCAATTATCAGCAAAAACAAATTGTCAGTTATGGATTATTTAACATTATTGTCACCTAAGGCTGAAGAATGTTTAGAAGAAATTGCTCAACGTGCAAATGAAGTGACGATTCAGCAATTTGGTAAAACGATGCAGCTTTTTACACCGATGTATATTGCAAATTATTGCATTAATCAATGTGTATATTGTGGATTTAACTGTAAAAACCAATTGACAAGAACGAAGCTTACAATGAAAGAGATTGAGAAAGAAGGAGAATGGATTGCTAAAACTGGTTTAAAGCATGTATTGGTATTAACAGGAGAATCACCAATTCATAGCTCGGTAGATTACATAGTAGAGGCAGTAAATACTTTAAAAAAATTCTTTACTGGGATTAGTATTGAGGTCTATCCTTTGACTGAAGATGACTATTGTCGCGCAGTTAAAAATGGTGTAGATGGGATGACCATTTTTCAAGAAGTGTACGATAAAGAAATTTATAAAGAGCTTCATTTAGCAGGCCCAAAGCGCGATTATGAATTTCGTCTTGATGCACCGGAAAGAGCGTGCAGAGCCGGATTAAGGACAGTAAATATCGGGGCACTCCTCGGCTTGAATGATTGGCGAAAAGAAGCGTTTTTGACAGGAGTCCATGCAGATTACCTACAGCGTAAATATAGTGAAGTTGAAATTGCCGTTTCTACACCAAGAATGCGCCCACATACGGGCGGATTTTCACCACGGGTTACAGTAAGTGATAAAAATATCGTGCAATATATCGCAGCTTATCGTTTGTTTATGCCGCGCAGTGGAATTACTTTATCATCAAGAGAAAGCTTTACATTGAGAAATCATTTAACGAAAATTGGTGTGACAAAGATGTCGGGAGGGGTAACTACGGCGGTTGGCGGACATAGCAAAGGAGAAGAAGCAAGCCAGTTTGATATTTCTGATCATCGGAGTGTTGCTGAAATGGCTCAGATGCTGTATAACCAAGGGTATCAACCGATTTATAAAGATTGGCAGGTTGTATAATGACTGAATTTGAGAAAGGTCTATTAAAATATTTCTGTAAAGAAGATTTAAAAAAGATCCAACAAACTAAAATTGGTATTGCTGGTGCTGGGGGATTGGGATCAAATTGTGCGATGCTTCTCGTGCGTAGTGGATTTATTCATTTTACAATTGTTGATTTTGACCGGGTTGAGGTAAGCAATCTGAACCGGCAAAACTATGTTTATTCTCAGGTGAATCAGTCAAAGGTAGCTGCATTAAAAGAAAATTTGGCACAGATCCATTCAAATGTGCAAATTGAAGCAGTAGAAGATAGATTAGCTAGGGACAATATAAAAGAAATATTTTCTTCTTGTGATATTGTTATTGAAGCAGTGGATTGTCCAGAGACAAAAGCAATGATCATTGAAGAACTAGCACAAGCAGGAAAATATATTGTTGCTGCTTCAGGTTTAGCAGGCTGGGGAAATAGCGATCGGATAAAGGTGAAAAAAATCAATGACCGTCTTTATATTGTCGGAGATTTGATAAGTACAATAGAAAATAATCCTCCATGTGCGCCGGTGGTAACTTTAACAGCATCAAAGCAAGCTGATTTAGTTCTAGGAATTGTCTTACAGTAATTTGTTTTCTCGGGATAAATTTTGGAAAACATGATATGATGAAGAAAATGAAAAAAAGGGGAAATGCAAAATTTTATCTGATGACTTGATTAAAATTTTGCTAATAAGATGATGAATAAAGAAATAGCGATTGAAAATTTTTTGACGACGAAAATCTATGCGTTAACAGCAGAAAAATTATCCAAAGGAAAAACTAATTTAGAAGTTGTTGCTGCGTGTATAGAGGCTGGGATTAAATTTATCCAATATAGAGAAAAAACGAAGAAAACAAAAGCGATGTATGAGGAATGTTTGGCAATTCGCGAGATAACAAAACGAGCAGGTGTAACTTTTGTTGTGAATGATTATATTGATTTAGCATTGGCAGTGAAAGCTGACGGTGTACATGTTGGGCAGGAAGACTTTCCACCGCAGATTGTGCGGAAGCTGATTGGAAAAGATATGATTCTTGGACTCTCTACGCATAATTCTAAGCAGATAGAAGAAGCTGAAAAATGTGGTGTTGTCGATTATATTGGCGTTGGACCTGTATTTGCAACGCAAACAAAAACGGATGTTTGCGCGGCAGTTGGATTAACTTATGTCGAATATGCAGCAATGCATTCGCGGTTGCCATTTGTTGCGATTGGTGGAATTAAAGAGCATAATATTTGTAATGTTGCCAAAGCAGGTGCAAAAACGATCGCTGTTGTTTCTGATATCGTAGGTGCTGAAAACATCGTTGAAAAAATACAAAGATTATCTCAACAAATGAAGATTGAAATGTAATATGTGGGAAATATACTTTTGTTATTGACAGCCTTCTTGCTTCGTGATAGTATTATATCTTGCTTGATGGTTGTGAGTATGAAAGATAATCGCGAGTACCGAATGGTATTTGAGGAAAGTCCGGGCTCCACAGGGCAAAGTGCTGGATAACGTCCAGCGAGGGTGACCTCAGGGAAAGTGCTATAGAAATTTAAACCGCCTAACTTTGTTAGGTAAGGATGGAAAGGTGCGGTAAGAGCGCACCAGCAGTTAGGTGACTAACTGGCTTTGGTAAACCCCACTTGGAGCAAGACCGAATAGGGAAGGGATGATGTTGCCCGCGGAACCTTCCGGGTTGTGTCGCTTGAGTTGTCAGGTAACTGACAATCTAGATAAATGATTATCACCGCGTGAGCGGAACAAAACTCGGCTTATTGATTACTCATAACTTTACTGAGAAATTAAAGGTTACTGAAACTAGAGGTTTCAGTAACCTTTTTATTTATAAAAAGGCAGGAGATTTATTGATTTTGTCGAATGCTTGTTAAAGTAGAATTTTTGCTATTGTAAGGCAATAGCATTGTAGTATGGAAGGATGGAAGAATTTATGATGAAGGCAAAAGGCTTGAGAACATTGGCGGTTGCTATGTCAATGGTGCTTTCTATAGGAGCTTTTGCAGGTTGTGGATCAACTCCAAAAGATGCTTCTAATCAGAAAGTTGTAAATGTAGGTATTGTTCAATTGGTTGAACACCCAGCGCTAGATGCAGCAAATAAAGGTTTTATTGATGGGTTAGCATCTAAAGGCTACAAAGAAAATGTGAATATTAAGTTTGATAGACAAAATGCACAGGCAGATCAATCAAACTTACAAAACATTAGCCAACGTTTTGTAAATAATAATGTGGATTTGGTTTGTGCAATTGCAACGCCAGCAGCACAGTCTGTTGCAAATGCAACAAAGACAATTCCTATTGTAGCTACTGCAGTTACCGATTATGAAGAGGCAAAACTTGTTGTTACTAACAAAGAGCCAAAAGGTAATGTAACAGGGACTACAGACATGAATCCTATCGCAGAACAAGTGGATTTATTAATGAAAATTTTACCGAATGCAAAACGCGTGGGAACGATTTATTGTTCTAGTGAAGTTAATTCACAAATGCAAGTAAGAGTAATGAAAGAATATGCAGAGTCTAAAGGGTTAGTCGTTGAAGAAGCTACGGTTTCTACTGTAAATGATATCCAACAAGCGGCACAAAGTTTAATGGGAAAAGTAGATGTTATTTATGTTCCGACAGATAATGTTATGGCCTCAGCTATACCTACTTTGGTCGGAGTTACAGATGAAGCTAAAATACCATTAATTTGTGGTGAAGCAAATCATGTTAAAGCGGGCGGACTTGCTACTTTAGGTGTAGATTATTATAAATTAGGATTCCAAACAGGTGAAATGGCAGCGGATATTTTATCAGGTAAAGCTAAACCAGAATCGATGCCAATTCAATCCCTAAAAGAAATGCAAACAACAATTAATGAAACTGTTGCCAAGAAATTGGGGATTACAATTCCAGAAGATCTTTTAAAAGATGCGGAAATTGTAAAATAAATTTGTATGGGGAGAGGGTTTCCTTTTAATAAGGAGGCCCTTTCTTTCTTAGATAATGGGAGTATAGAGGGGGATTTTTATGTTGGATTTATTGATTCCAACGATTTCACAAGGTTTACTATGGTCAATTATGGCATTAGGTGTATATATTACATTTCGTGTTTTAGATATAGCTGATTTAACGGTAGAAGGGAGTTTCCCTTTAGGCGCTGCAGTTGCAGCCGCAATGATTGTTGAAGGCAGCGACCCGTTTGTTGCTATATTTGTTGCTGCTATTGCAGGTATGTTCGCGGGCATAATTACAGGAGTTTTACACACAAAATTAAAAATACCGGCTTTACTAGCAGGTATTCTAACAATGATAGCGCTTTACTCTATCAATTTGCGTGTTATGGGAAAAGCAAATGTATCTTTGCTTCGGATGGATACGGTATTTACAAATATGATAGATTTTGGTTTGTCAAATGTTAATGCTGTGTTATCTATTGGTATTATTAGCACAGTTTTTTTTGGAATATTAATTTATTGGTTTTTTGGCACGGAAATTGGCGCAGCGATTCGTGCGACTGGTTTTAATCAGCAAATGATTCGGGCAAATGGTGTAAATACGGATTTTACAATTATCTTAGGACTTTTGCTTAGCAATGCTTTAGTTGCAGTTTCTGGAGCTTTAGTTGCACAAAACAACGGATTTGCAGATGTTGGTATGGGAGTTGGTACAATTGTTATCGGTCTAGCTTCTGTTATTATTGGGGAAGTTTTATTTGGGACGAGAAGTTTTAAAAATTGTTTAATTTCCGTTATTTTAGGTTCGATTATTTATCGAATTGTTATTGCGATTGTATTGCAATTAGGAATGCCGCCAAATGATTTAAAATTATTTACGGCAATTTTAGTCGCTATTGCATTATCTATGCCGTTATTTAAAAGTAAATTTGCAAAAAAAAGGGAGGTATAAGTAAACCATGTTGAGAATTGAAAATATATCGAAGACTTTTAATGCTGGAACGATTAATGAAAAAAAAGCTTTATGTGGTTTAAACCTTCATTTAAATGCAGGAGATTTTGTTACGGTAATTGGTGGTAATGGTGCTGGAAAATCAACGTTGATGAATTCTATTGCTGGAGCTTTTCTTGTGGATTCAGGTAAGATTGTTATTGATGGTGACGATATCACAAAAGTGCCAGAGCATAAACGGGCAAAATATATTGGCAGGGTATTTCAAGATCCTATGATGGGAACAGCTGCTGGTATGATGATTGAAGAAAATCTTGCGATTGCAGCAAGACGAGGTAAGACGCCAGGACTTGCTTGGAGTTCTAGGAAATCAGATCAAGCATGGTTTGTTGACCTATTAAAGGAGCTAGACCTTGGCTTAGAAAATCGTTTGACAACAAAAGTGGGGTTATTATCGGGCGGGCAGCGGCAAGCAATTACTTTGTTGATGGCAACAATGAATCAGCCTAAACTTTTACTTTTGGATGAGCATACGGCCGCGCTTGATCCAAAGACGGCCGAAAAGGTATTAAATTTGACAGGTAAGATTGTAAATAAACATCATCTAACAACATTGATGATTACGCATAATATGAAAGATGCCTTGAGTTTTGGCAATCGTTTAATCATGCTTCATAATGGACAAATTATTATTGATGTTTCTGGTAAGGAAAAAAGTAGTCTTACTATTGCCGATTTACTAAAAATGTTTGAACAAGCAAGTGGCAATGAGTTTGCCAATGATAGAATGCTGTTAAGTTAAAAAAATAGTGTCTCTGCATTTTGCAGAGACACTATTTTTATTTGGTGACTATTTGAGATGAATTTAAAAATCTAGTTGAATCAAGGCTTAAGTTATCTCTTCCAACAAAGAATTTCTGGATCTTTTTTGGGAATAGGTAAATGATTGGTTTGTGGATATCCAATAACAATAGGGGCAATTGCCTCGTATTCTTCGGGAATATTTAACTCTGTTTTGATTTTACTAGAGTTAAAATGATAAATAGAAAAGCCAATCCAGCAAGTTCCTAATTCTAAATCAGCAGCAGTCAGCATTAAGTTTTGTGCTGCTAGTGCACAATCTTCATGTGGATGTAGAGAGGGCTTTTTTGCATAAATCACAATTAAAGCTGGTGCGTGATGAAAAATATGAAAAGTTTCTTTTTCCATAAGTGAGCGATATTTTTCTAGGATTGTTTTTTCGGTATTCATTTTTTCAATAAGCGATTTTTTTATTTCTGTTGAGTATCTATCTAATAACTCTGTATTTTCAATTACAGCGAAAGCCCAAGGCTGTAAATTCATTGCACTTGGGGCTTTACTTGCATTAAGAATTAGGTGTTCAATTTTTTCTTTTTCTACGGCAGTATTTGTATATTTGCGAACGGAGCGGCGTTTTTCAATTGCTTCTTGTAAGATCATAATAGTCCGCCTTTCTTTTTATAATGATTATTACAAAACATAGTGAAAATGTCAAACTTTATTCAAGGTAATTTTATTTAATTTCATAGAAACGTAAAAGACAAAAAATCAGTATTTTCCCTTAAATGTAAAAAGATAGATAACCGTAAGAAACCTTGACAAGCAAACATAGAAATTGATACAATGAAAAACAAGGGATTTAAGGATGCTTTATTTCAGAAATGAAGAAATAAAGTCGACAAAGATGTCGACTCCTAAACGATAGGGGAGACGTCTTTTTGCTGTTTTATTGGTGGAATAGAGATATTAAAATTGAATGATGGGGAGAGGCTGGAAATAATGAAAAGTTACAAAAAGATTGTTAGTTTAGTACTTTGCTGCATGATGCTTGCAGGTATAGCTTTACTTGCTGGATGTGGTTCTAGTCAAAAAGCAGACAAAAAAGTATTAAAAGTTGGTATGGAATGCGGTTATGCTCCTTATAACTGGACACAAACAGATAATGCAAATGGTGCTGTGAAAATTGCTGGCAGTGATGCTTATGCATATGGTTATGATGTTATTGTTGCTAAGAAACTGGCAGAATCCATGGGAGCTGAACTTGAAATACATAAAATTGAATGGGATGGTTTAGCGCCTGCTGTAGCTTCCGGTAAGATTGATGCTGCAATTGCAGGGATGAGTATCACATCGAAACGTAAGGAAAGTGTTGATTTTACTTCTCCTTATTATTATGCATCTGTAGTTGCACTTACAAAAGTGGATGGTCCTTTTGGAAAAGCAAAAGATATTAACGATTTAAAAGGTGCAGTTGCTACATCTCAGTTAAATACAATTTGGTATGATTTAATTGGCCAAATTCCAGAAGCTAAAATTCAACCAGCGATTGATAATGTGCCAGGTATGATTGTGGCATTAACATCTGGAAAAGTTGAAGTTCTTGTTTTAGACCGTCCGACAGCGATGGCAGCAGCTTTTGCGAATCCAGGACTTGTGATGTTAGACTTTAAAGATGCAAAAGGTTTTGAAGCATCTAAAGAAGATGTTGAAATCGGCATTGCAGTGAAAAAAGGTAACGAAGAATTGGTTAAACAAATGAACAGTGTATTAGATAAAATGACTGATGCTGACCGTGATAAAATCATGGAAGAAGCAATTAAAAGTCAACCATTAGCAAATTAATTTTGCCTATGTTATGGGACGGCAGCTGCCGTCCCTCTTTTCAGTAAATAAATAGTCAAGGTGGAACTTTGTATGACGACATCAATGCCTGTAACATTTTTTGAATGGGTATTATTTCTTTTAGATAAATATGGAGCAATGTTGGCAAATGGTGCGATGGTAACGATGGCGCTAGCTTTAGTTGGTACTTTTGTCGGCTGTATTATTGGTTTATTAGTTGGGATTGTTCAAACGATTCCCATCAATCCGCGTGCGGGTGTGATTACTCGGACGTTAAATCATTGTGTACAATTTATTTTATCTGCTTATGTGGAAGTTTTTCGCGGTACGCCAATGATTGTACAAGCAATGGTCTTTTATTATGGGTCAATGAGCTTATTTGATATAGATATGTCACCGCTACTTGCAGGTTTTTTAGTTGTTTCGATTAATACAGGAGCATATATGGCCGAAACCGTAAGGGGGGGGATTTTCTCTGTCGATGAAGGACAGACTGAAGCTGCCAAAGCAATTGGTATGACACATTTTCAGACGATGTATAATGTTGTTTTGCCACAAGCATTGCGTAATATTATGCCGCAAATTGGTAATAATTTAATTATTAATATTAAAGATACCTCTGTATTGAATGTAATATCTGTAACAGAATTATATTTTGCGTCTAAATCAGCAGCGGGTGTATATTATAAATATTTTGAAGTATTCTTCATTACTTGTGTAATTTATTTTATTTTAACATTTACGGTTTCGCGAATTTTGCGTTGGCTTGAAAATAGGATGGACGGAGAAGATAACTATGCATTAGTGTCTTATGATCCAATGGCTGATCCTTGTGGGCCGTTTGGTATGCAACCGAAAAAGAAAGGCAGGGATTAAGATGGCAGAAGAAAATAAAAATCCTATGCCGGTATTAGAAGTAAAACATCTAGTAAAATTTTTTGGTGAACGGGAAATTTTAAAGGATATTGATTTTCAAGTTTTTCAGGGTGATGTAATTAGTATTATTGGTGCATCCGGTTCAGGAAAATCCACATTGCTTCGTTGTATTAATATGCTTGAGATTCCTACCTCGGGGGACATTGTTTACCAAGGAAAAATTATTGATGATACAAGCAAGGATATTGCCCTTTATCGAACAAAAGTTGGTATGGTTTTTCAACAGTTTAATTTATTTAATAATATGACAGTTTTAGAAAATTGTATGGTTGGGCCGGTTAAGGTTTTAAGGCGAGATAAAGAAACTGCTAAACAGAATGCGATGAAATATCTAAATAAAGTTGGTATGGCACAATATATCAATGCGAAGCCTCATCAATTATCAGGGGGACAACGGCAACGTGTGGCAATTGCTAGAGCTTTGGCAATCGAACCTAAAGTATTGTTATTTGATGAACCGACTTCGGCATTAGATCCTCAAATGGTAGGAGAAGTACTCAGTGTAATGAGAAGTTTAGCTCAAGAAGGTCTTACGATGATTATCGTAACGCATGAAATGGCTTTTGCACGTGATGTATCTACTCGTGTTGTTTTTATGGATCAAGGTATTATTGCTGAAGATGCATCTCCGGAAGAATTATTTAATCATCCTAAAAATGAACGGACGAAAGAATTTTTGTCACGTTTTACTGCAAATTAAATGAATTTGAATTTCGCAGTACAGTTGTATTAGAAAGATTTATCCGATGGTTTAGCTGCTTCTAAGATTCCAAACTTCTGTAAGTGGGAGTATACAGAGCATAGGCGAGCAGCTAAACTTCTGGATAAGGTCGGCTAAGATTCGGATGGAGTGAAAACTCCACCTGAATCAAGTCTACTTTATTTCGATTAAATGCTCGATATGTACTGCATATCGAGTATTTTTGTATATACTGTAAATAAGTAATGCGAAATAATTAGGGAGAAAAAATGAAATTAATATCAATTGTTGTTCCTGTTTATAATGAGGAAGAAAATATCGAGCATTTTTATGAAGAAATCTGTAAAACAATGCAGCCGCTTGGGTATAATTTTGAGTTGCTTTTTGTGGATGATGGGTCAAAAGATAGCAGTATTTTAATTCTGGATCATTTATCGCAGCGAGATGATCGAGTTAAACCTTTATATTTAGTCCGTAACTTTGGTCATCAGATTGCATTGACTTGCGGACTAGATCATGCCAAAGGGGAAGCAGTAATTACAATGGATGGAGATATGCAGCATCCACCAACCTTTATCCCCATATTAATTGAAAAATGGGAAGACGGATATGAAGTGGTTCAAACGATTCGAAAAACAACAGAAGGTGTATCTTGGTTTAAAAATAAGACGTCAGCGCTTTATTATAAATTAATCAATAAGATATCGAAAGTAAAAATTCAACCGGGTGGCTCTGATTTTAGGCTCATGGATCGACGCGTAGTAGAAAGCTTTAAATTATATAAAGAACGAGCGAGATTTATTCGTGGGATGATAGGCGCTATTGGCTATAAGCAAATTCAGCTTGAATTTGTTGCTCCGAAGCGTTTTGCAGGTACTTCAAAATTTTCTTTAAATAAAATGCTACATTTTGCTCTTGATGGAATTACCGCATACTCTAAAATGCCATTAAGGTTTGCTTTCTATTTAGGGATTATCTTTGGTCTTTTTAGTATTCTTTTAACTGGTCATGTAATGTACATCAAATGGTTTACTGATGAAGCTGTACCCGGATGGGCAACATTATCGGTAAGTATATCGCTTTTAGGCGGCATTCAGTTAATGGGATTGGGGATTATTGGTGAATATGTTGGGAGAATTTTTGAAGAGGTAAAGCAGCGTCCACTTTATTTTGTTCGTGAAAAACCGAATATTTTAGATATAAACGAAAAAAATAAAGAAAAAAAGAAGTGATTTTATAAATTTAGCAGGAATTTTTACCTTTTTGTAGAAGTTTATAATAACAAGAAAAAAGCCGAATCATTGAGTGAGCGGGGGACCCAATTTTAGGGGTGAATTTTGTTTTATTTTATCTATATGGATAGGTTAAAACATCATGGGTATCTCTATCCAAATCCGTCAGCTAACCTCGTAGGCGTAGAGAGAGAAGAGTGACTTATTGAGTAAAGTGTTTCGTGTTTTCGTTTTGTCGTTGCTAATGGTAAGCGTAGTTTCTGTTGTGAATGCTGCAGCATTCCGTGCAGGAGATCGGGGCGAAGAAGTGGCTGCGATTCAAAGAGAATTAGTTAGTTTGGGCTATCATGTATCAGTAGATGGAGATTTTGGTCCGGCTACAGCCGCTGCGGTTAAATCCTTTCAAGCAAATTACGGATTAGAGGCAGATGGTTTAGTTGGTTCAGCTACTTATCGTGCTTTGATGGGAAGAGAAATTCCAGAAGTCAGTCGTGCTGGTTCTACATCTTTAGTTCGTCGAATTATTCAAGATTCCTTACAGTACATAGGAGTTCCTTATTCTTTTGGGGGGACAACTCCAAGTGGGTTTGATTGTTCAGGTTTTGTTCGTTATGTATTTGCAGATAGTGGAGTTTACTTACCGAGAGCTGCTGATGAACAATACACTGCTGGTTATCAAGTTTATAATTTGCAGCCAGGAGACTTAGTTTTCTTTTCTACATACACGTATGGTGCATCACATTCAGGGATTTATTTAGGCGATGGAAAATTTATAAGTTCTACATCTAGTAGTGGTGTAAGAATTGATGATTTAACAACAGGATATTGGGGTGCTTGTTACATTGGTGCCCGTCGTGTACTTTAAATTGAACATAAAAGAGGCTTTGCGCCTCTTTTTTATTTATATAAAAATAGGATTAGACTTTGCCAGCCTAATCCTATTTTTTAATATGAACGTAAATTCTCCCACATAGAATAAATACACATTGCTATGATTAATCCTAGAATAATTAAATCGCCAAATGACATAGTCATTCTCTCCTTTTATTAAACTTAATACTACCAATCTTTTCAAGGCACAATCTTTGTAATTGTTCCATAGAATAAAGCACAGATTGAACGGAGGGGATTGGTAATGTCTTTTTTATTAACACTATTTGCATTGTTCGGAAAAGGTTTAAGCTTACTTGTTGCTTATGTTGCTAATAATACATTTCCATTACCATTGACTGAAAAAGAAGAGCAAGAGGAGTTAGAACGGTTAAGGCAAGGAGATGAAAGTGCAAAGAATGTTCTGATTGAGCGTAATCTTCGCTTGGTAGCGCATATCGTTAAGAAATTTGATAATACAGGGGAAGATTCAGATGATTTGATTTCAATTGGTACAATTGGCCTAATTAAAGCAATTAACACATTTGACTTAAATAAAAAAATTCGTTTAGCTACCTATGCTGCGCGGTGTATAGAAAATGAGATTTTAATGCATTTGCGTAGCACCAGACGGGTTCGTAGTGAAGTGAGTCTTTATGATCCAATCGGAGTAGATAAAGAGGGCAATGAAATAGTTTTACTTGATATTCTTGGAACAGAAGCTGATGTAGTTGCAGAAACGGTAGAAAATAAATGTGAAAATGAACGACTAGCAAAGCAAATGGATTTGTTAACGAAACGCGAACGGATGGTTTTAAATTTACGGTTTGGTATCCCAAATGGCGTTCGTAAAACGCAGCGTGATATTGCCAAAATGCTTGGAATATCACGTAGCTATGTATCACGTATTGAAAAAAAAGCTGTGGAACGAATTGGGAAACGGTTAAATAATGATGAAAAAGTCTAAAATACATATCGCCTAATGATTAGCGTACTTTAGAGTTCTGACTCATTAGGAGGAAAGATATATTTGGTAAGAGTCTGGATAAATGCGGCTAGGATTCAGATGGAGTAAAAAACTCTACTTGAATTAAGTCTATTTTATCATAACAAGATAAAACAATTTTTTCCAAAGATAAAAGTTCATTTGTTTATTGACAAATGAACTTTTTTATGTTTAAGTAATGATATAATACCCCACCCCGTGGGGGTATTATATTATTACTTAAACGAGAGCATATTACTAGATAAGAATTATAGGTAAAAAAGGATGAATATGATGAAAAAAATTTTTAATGTCATTGGCATGTCTTGTTCGGCCTGTTCGTCAAGTATAGAGAAGACAGTACGTAGATTAGAAGGGGTAAAAGCGGTCAATGTAAATTTATTAACGAATACAATGCAGGTTGAATTTGATGAAAATGTTATTACAACGGGTGCGATTTGCCAGGCTGTGAAAGAAAGTGGGTATGGAGCAAATCTAGCAGATGGAAAAAAGTCAGCAAAAAATGAGAATACAGAAAAAGATATAGTAGAACAAATGTGGTTTCGATTAAAAATTTCTTTTTTATTCATGATTCCACTTATGTATATTTCTATGCATCATATGTTTACTTACCCATTTCCAGCGATATTTCATGGCACTGAGAATGCAATTACGTATGCATTTTCACAATTTTTATTAACGTTACCAATTCTTTATGTAAATCGTAAATACTATATTGTTGGTTTTAAATCGCTACTAAGTGGACACCCCAATATGGACTCATTAATCGCTATTGGATCAGGTGCAGCATTTATCTATGGAGTTGGAGCAATTTTTGCAATTGGACATGGTCTGGGGATTGGAGATTTTGAATATGTAAAACAATATATGGGGGATTTATACTTTGAATCTGCCGCGATGATTTTGACTTTAATTACTTTAGGAAAATATTTAGAGACAAAATCAAAGCGCAAAACCTCTGAGGCAATTGAAAAACTATTGCAGTTGACACCGAAGCAAGCAACGGTTATTCGGGATGGAAAAGAAGTGGATTTATCTGTAGAGGAAATTATTGTCGGTGATATTGTGATTGTAAAGCCTGGACAAAGTATTGCTGTAGATGGAGTAATAACAAGTGGAACTTCATTTGTCGATGAATCTATGCTTACTGGAGAAAGCCTTCCTGTTGAAAAGAATGTTGGAGACTTAGTAATTGCAGCTACTTTAAATAAATCTGGTGTATTTGAATTTAAAGCAACAAAAGTAGGAAAAGATACAACATTGGCACAGATTATTCAATTGGTTGAGTCTGCGAGTGCAAGCAAAGCGCCTATTGCACGTTTAGCTGATAAAGTAAGCGGGATTTTTGTACCTGTTGTTATTGGTATTGCTATTTTATCCGCAGCAATATGGATTTTAGTTGGTGAGAGTATTACTTTTGCCTTATCGATAGGGATTGCTGTACTCGTTATTTCCTGTCCTTGTGCTTTAGGGCTTGCAACTCCTGTTGCAATTATGGTTGGTACAGGAAAAGGTGCGGAAAATGGAATTTTAATAAAATCAGCAGAAAGCCTTGAATTGGCGCATAAAGTGTGTACAGTTGTACTTGATAAGACGGGGACAATTACGGAAGGAAAGCCCAGTATAACAGATATTGTTACTTTTGGCTCCATGACAAAAATAGATTTATTGACGTTAGCCGCTAGTTTGGAGAAGAATTCAGAGCATCCACTTGCTCGAGCAATTTTAGAGTATGCTGAAGACTGGGCAATGCCGATAAACTCAGTGGAAAACTTCACGGCAATTTCTGGGTATGGTGTGAGTGGAAAAATAAAAGGGAAACTTTTTTATGGAGGAAATTTACGGCTATTGAAAGAAAAAAGTATTTTTCAAGATGCTTTTGCCAAAGAAGGCGAAAAATTTGCTAAACAAGGCAAGACGCCATTATATTTCTTTGATGATCATACATTATTAGGGATTATTGCAGTTGCAGATGTAGTAAAGCCAAATAGTAAAATGGCAATTGATTCTTTAGTTAAATCGGGAATTGAAGTCATTATGCTGACTGGTGATAATCAATCCACCGCAAAGGCGATTCAGTCGATCGTAGGTGTGCCAAAAGTTATTGCTGAAGTTTTGCCCCAAGATAAGGAAAAAGTAATCCGAGATTTACAAGCGGAAGGAAAAGTTGTCGCAATGGTAGGTGATGGAATCAATGACGCACCTGCACTAACACGTGCTGACGTTGGCATTGCAATTGGTGCGGGGACGGATATTGCCGTAGAGTCGGCAGACATTGTGTTAATGAAAAATGATTTACTTGATGTAGTGAATGCCATTGCGCTGAGTAAAGCGGTAATTAAAAATATTAAACAAAATTTATTTTGGGCGTTTTTCTACAATTGTATTGGAATTCCACTTGCAGCGGGTGTATTTTTCACTTTGTGGGGGCTAAAGTTAAATCCAATGTTTGGAGCGGCTGCGATGAGCTTAAGTTCTGTATGTGTAGTAAGTAACGCACTTAGATTAAAATTATTTAAATTTCAGGTAACAGAAAAAAATTCTGTTTATCATATGAAAAATGAAAAGCCACGTGTAAAAAAAGGAGCGATACAAATGAAAAAAGTAATCACAATTGAAGGAATGATGTGCAAACATTGTCAAGGAAAAGTTGAAAAAATTCTCAAAGAAATTGATGGTGTAACAAACGTTGAAGTGAATTTAGAAGAAAAGACAGCGACGGTTATGATGGATAAGGTTATTGACGATCGATTATTGACAGAACCAATTGTCGATGCCGATTATGAAGTTTTAAACATTCAAGAAAAATAAGCAGATTTGGTTTGAGGAGTCAATTATGCAGGCAGATGCAGAGAAAATTATGCGGTTATTGAAAACTGCACGTGGACAAATGGATGGGATTATCCGAATGGTTGAAGAAAATCGTTATTGTGTCGATATTTCTAATCAGGTGTTAGCGACACGAGCTTTGCTCCATACCGTGAATAAAGAAATTGTTAAAGCACATATGGAGCATTGTATAAAACAAGCTTTTCAAACAGACAAAGAAGAAGAAAAGATTGAAGAGTTTTTGGTGATGATGGATAAAATGATGAAGTAATGTGAGTTTTATGGGCAGATGTATTGCGGAGCGATACATCTGTGTTTTTTTAGAAAAAGGCTAAAATAAGTGAGGCATTATTAGTATATATAGGGTATAATGGTAAGGGTTTTGTTTATATTTTTATTAGTGAGAATTATTAAGTACTGGTAAGCTCGTTAATTAAATGAGTAATTTCTAGGGAGGTCGGAAAGTTTGAAAGAAATTATGTTTAAAGGTGCTGGGGTAGCTATTATTACTCCTTTTAATGAAACTGGAATTAATTTTAATGAACTTGCGCGGTTAATTGATTTCAACATTGAAAATGGAACAGATGCTATCATTATTACGGGAACAACGGGTGAGTCAGCAACGATGACCGATGAAGAACATAAAGAGGCCATAAAATTTACTGTAAATCATGTAAATAAAAGAATTCCTGTAATCGCTGGTACTGGATCTAATGATACTGCATATGCTATGCAATTATCGAAATATGCTCAGGAAGTTGGTGCAGATGGATTACTTCTTGTAACACCATATTATAATAAATGTTCACAAAAAGGACTAATTAAACACTTCACTTATATTGCGGATCATACAAATATTCCGATTATTTTATATAATGTACCTTCACGTACTGGAGTAAACATCGCGCTTGATACTTATATTGAACTTGCAAAACATCCGCGAATTGTAGCGGTAAAGGAAGCGAGCGGAGATTTATCAGCAATTATTAAAATAAAAGAAGCTTGTGGTGATAATCTTCATATCTATTCTGGTAACGATGATCAGATTGTACCAATTTTATCTATTGGCGGTATAGGCGTTATTTCTGTATTATCTAATGTTATGCCAAAAGAAGCGCATGATATTTGTCAGCTTTATTTTGATGGCAAAGTAAAAGAAAGTGCCGAGTTACAAATTAAATTATTAACGTTAATCAATACACTTTTTATTGAAGTGAATCCTATTCCAGTAAAAACTGCATTAGGTTTAATGGGATACAAGGTTGGCGATTTGCGGATGCCACTTTGTGAAATGGCAGAAGGAAACCTTGCAAAATTAAAAGAAGTACTTTCTACGCATAAATTGATATAAGGTCTGTAGAGAATCTAAAAAATATTATTAGATGAGTAATATTTTATATAAGATAAATTAACTTTTGTAAAAATTTTTTAGGGGTAGATAAAAAATACCGTAGGTATTGCTTATCTACCCCTATATCGTGATATAATATAAGTTATTATTACTATTTGACAATTTAGTTAATCTAAAGACTAATTCGCTTTAAGTATCCCATTTTCTATAAGTGA
Source organism: Anaerosinus sp. (assembly GCF_965318445.1). Classification (NCBI taxonomy): domain Bacteria; kingdom Bacillati; phylum Bacillota; class Negativicutes; order Selenomonadales; family Sporomusaceae; genus Anaerosinus; species Anaerosinus sp. The sequence continues at coordinate 194,091 of NZ_CBDNNH010000002.1, forward strand.
GAGCTGTAACTATAGGGCATAGACAAACGGCTAAGTCTCTAGATAAGGTGGCTTGCATCAGATGGAATAAAACTCCACTTGAGAAAAGTCTAATTTATCAAATTTTTATACTAAATTGTATAGACTAAAACTGGATGGTGAAAAAATGAAAATTACGCGTAATGATGTAGAAAACGTGGCGTTATTATCACGTCTTGAGATTCCTGAGGAACAAGTTGAGAAATACACTGGCCATTTAAATGCGTTTTTAGAATATGCAGATGTGCTTACAAGTCTTGATACTAAAGGGGTACAACCAACAGCACATGTACTTCCATTAAAAAATGTATTCCGTAAAGACGAAGAACATACTTCCCTTGATCGTGAACTTGCTTTATCTAATGCACCAGAAAAAGAAAATGGCTACTTTAAAGTGCCAAAAATTGTAGAGGGTTAGGAGGAAAATTGAGTGAAGTTATACAATCAGCCAGCACACGTGCTTCATGATATGCTAGTGAATAAAGAAATTACGGCAGTAGAATTAGCAGATAGTTTATTTGCTCGTATGGATGAAGTTGAAGGCAAGGTAAAAGCATATTTAACACAAACGAGAGAAACTGCATTAGCAAAGGCGAAAGCAGTGGATGAAAAAATTGCTCGCGGGGAAGAAATTTCATTTTTAGAAGGGATTCCTGGCGCGATTAAAGATAATATTTGTACAAAAGGCACAAAAACAACTTGTGCATCTAAAATGTTAGAAAATTTTGTGCCGCCATATGATGCAACTGTGATGGAAAAATTACAGGCGCAAAATCCTACAATTTTAGGTAAAACGAATATGGATGAGTTTGCAATGGGTGGTTCAACAGAAAATTCCGCGTTCTATCCAACGCATAATCCGTGGAATATAGACTGTGTACCTGGAGGTTCAAGTGGTGGTTCAGCGGCTGCTGTGAGCGCAGGAACTGCGATTTGGGCACTAGGATCAGATACAGGTGGATCTATCCGTCAGCCGGCATCATTTTGTGGTGTTGTAGGCATGAAGCCAACTTATGGACGCGTATCGCGCTATGGTTTAGTTGCGTTTGCATCTTCACTTGATCAAATTGGGCCTGTGACACGCGATGTAACAGACTGTGCGCATTTGATGAATATTATTTCTGGTTATGACAAACGTGATTCTACTTCTATCAATGCAGAAGTTCCTGATTATACGAAATCACTTGTAAAAGATGTAAAAGGCTTAAAAATTGGTTTACCAAAAGAGTACTTTGTTGAAGGTATGGACGAAGATGTTGAAAAATCTGTACGTGCGGCAATCAAGCAATTTGAAGATTTAGGGGCAGAAGTTGTTGAAGTATCTATGCCACATACGAAGTATGCAGTATCCGCTTATTATTTAATTGCGCCAGCTGAAGCAAGTTCAAACCTTGCGCGTTATGACGGTGTTAGTTATGGTGCTAGAGTAGAAGGTACTGATATTGTAGATATGTATAAGAAAACTCGTAGTGAAAAATTTGGTGAGGAAGTACAGCGTCGTATTATGCTTGGTACATATGCATTAAGTGCAGGTTATTATGATGCTTATTATTTACAGGCACTAAAAGTTCGAACTTTAGTAAAACAAGACTTTGATAAAGCATTTGAAAAAGTAGATGTATTAATTACGCCAACAGCACCAACTCCTGCATATAAAATTGGAGATATGATTAGTGATCCAATGAAAATGTATCTGCAAGATATCTGTACAATTCCTGTAAATTTAGCTGGAGTGCCAGGAATTTCTCTTCCATGTGGATTTAGTAATTCTGGTATGCCAATTGGACTTCAGATTATCGGTAAACCTTTAGGTGAAGAAACATTGATTCGCGCTGCGTATACTTTTGAACAAAACAATGAATATCATAAGAGTATTGCACCAGTGGGGGAGGCTGAATAATGAGCTACGAAGCAGTCATTGGGCTTGAAGTCCATAGTGAATTAAAAACGAATACAAAAATATTCTGCGGTTGCAGTACAAAATTTGGCGCAGAACAAAATACACAAGTTTGCCCAGTTTGTTTAGGATTACCAGGTGTACTTCCAGTAATTAATGAACGGGTCGTAGAGTTTGCCATTAAAGCAGGACTGGCTTTAAATTGTAAAATTAATAATTTTAGTAAATTTGATAGGAAAAATTATTATTATCCTGACCTACCTAAAAACTTTCAAACTTCGCAATATGATTTACCGATTGCGGAGCATGGCTATTTAGATATTGAAGTCGATGGCAAAACGAAAAGAATTGGGATCACAAGAATTCATATGGAAGAAGATGCAGGAAAATTAGTACATTCGGGAACAACGATCAATGATTCTGATTCTGCATGTGTAGATTATAACCGTACAGGTGTACCTCTAATTGAAATTGTCTCTGAGCCAGACATGTCAACACCAGAAGAAGCTAGAGCTTATATGGAAAAGATTAAATCTATTTTAGAATATATTGATGTATCTCATTGTAAAATGGAAGAAGGTAATTTAAGAGCTGACGTAAACGTATCTTTACGCAAAGTCGGTGTAAAAGAACTTGGCACAAAGGCGGAGATGAAAAACTTAAATTCCTTTAAGATGATTCAAAGCGCTTTAGAATATGAAATTGAACGCCAAGCGGAAATCTTAGATGATGGCGGTCATATTGTGCAAGAAACTCGCACATGGGATGATGCAAAAGGTATGACTGTTTCTATGCGGACAAAAGAAGCTGCGCATGATTATCGCTATTTACCTGAGCCTGATTTAGTTCCGATTATTACAACGGATGAACAAATTGAATCAATTGCTAAACTTCTTCCTGAGCTTCCTGACGCTCGTCGCAAACGCATGATGGAAGATTGCGGACTTTCTGCTTATGATGCAGGTGTTTTAACGGCTACACGCCAGATGGCTGAATATTTTGATGAAGCAGTAAAAGATAAAGCTGATGCAAAATTAGTTGCAAATTGGATGATGGGGGATTTAGCGAAAAATCTAAATGCAGAAGGAAAATCCATCACGGAAAGCCCTGTAACTGCTGCAAATTTAGCTGAACTTGTTAATTTAATCAGCAAAGGTACAATTTCCAGTAAAATTGCAAAAACCGTGTTCGAAGAAATGTGGAAAACCGGTAAACAAGCTGAAGTTATCGTAAAAGAAAAAGGCTTAGTGCAAATCACGGATACAAAAGAAATTGAAGCGATTGTTGATGCTGTACTTGCAGCAAATCAAAAAGCTGTAGATGATTATAAGGGCGGCAATGGCAAAGCTATCGGTGCTTTGGTTGGACAAGTAATGAAACAAAGTAAAGGTAAAGCAAATCCAGGAATGGTAAACGAATTACTTAAGAAAAAATTAGATGCATAAAAAATTAGAACAGAGTTTTTGCTCTGTTCTAATTTTTCCTTGAGAGGGAGGAGAAAAGATGAGAATTGTACCCTTAATTGAAAATGATGTACCAAACATGTCTTTCTAAATCAAATGGAAAGGAATGCTCTCCATTTGATGTTGCATTTTAAATATGGAGAGGAAACATGTTTAGTATGAAAAATAAATGGTTAGGTTCAATTTATTTAACTTTAGCGGCAAGTATTTGGGGAGGAATGTTCGTCGTTGTAAAAATAGTAGTATCTGTAATTCCACCAATTGAATTAGTTTGGCTCCGTTATTTAGTGGCAGGTGTTGTATTATTTATTTGGGGGATAATTACAAAAAAGAAATGGCGAATTGACAAACGAGATTGGAAATGGATTTTTCTTATTGGTCTGATTGGAAATACAATTTCGATTGTTACGCAAGAATATGGAACACTTTTTTCTTCTGCGCAGACTGGAGCCATTGTAACGTCTGCTACACCCGCGTTTATGTTGATTTTTGCAAAGGCTTTACTAAAAGAAAAATTAACGAAACGAAAAGTAGTCTCAGTTGTTTTAGCAACATTAGGTGTTTTTCTGATTGTTGGTATTGATCGCGTAGATTTGTCACATCAATTAGGTGGCATATTTCTTTTTATTGCTGCACTAACGTGGGCTTTAATGTCAATCCTAATAAAGTTAGTACCTTCAAAATATTCGATATATTTGATTACAAACTATGCAATTTGGGTAGCGGTTACTTTATTAACACCATTTGTAATTGCTGATTTTCAGCAAATTTCGTGGAATCGATTACAGGAACCGATGATTGGTGGCGGAATTCTGTATTTAGGTGCAGTATCAACAGCTGGGGCTTTTATTCTATGGAATAAAGGGATACAGATGATGGACTGCGCGACAAGTGGTTTATTCTTTTTCTTTCAACCTTTAGTAGGAACTTTTTTAGGGTGGTTAATTTTGCATGAACCACTTACGATTTGGTTTTGGATAGGATCACTTTTCATTTTCGCGAGCGTACTATTAATTACGTTAAAAAGAAAATAAAGTAAGTTTGGGTTCAAATGGATTTATAATTTTATTCGAATATTTAACTATGAAGAAGTAAAGAAACCAGATGATCTTGTATTTAAGATTATCTGGTTTCTTTTTGTTTAATTTTTTCCCAATAAATGATTGATATATTGTTGTGCTGTGCGACCGGAACGTCCGGAATGGGAGACTTCCCAAGCAATTGCACCAGCCCTGAGTTCTTCAGCAGATATATTCAGATTGTACTTTTTTGCTAAACCTAAAACAATATCTAAATACTCTTCTTGATTTGGAGATAGATAACTAATGGTAATTCCAAAGCGGTCAGATAGAGAAATTGTTTCATTTACTGTATCTGCACGATGGATATCATCGTTTTCAGCACCTCGATCTTTCCATGTTTCTTTGATTAAATGACGACGATTAGAAGTTGCATAGATTAATACATTATCTGGCTTGGACTCTACTCCACCTTCGATATTAGATTTCAAATATTTGTACTCAACCTCGAAAGCCTCAAAGGATAAATCATCGAGAAAAATAATAAACTTTTTTCTGCTGCTCTGACGAAGCGTCTCCATGATCTGCGGTAAGCTAACCAATTGATTTTTCGTAATTTCGACTAATCTTAGTCCATGAGAAAAATATCTGTTTGCTAAAGCTTTTACAGATGAGGATTTTCCTGTTCCTCTTGCACCTACTAATAACGCATTATTTGCAGGTTTACCGCTGAGAAACGCTTCTGTGTTTGCGAGTAAAACTGATTTTTGATATTCATAACCGATAATCTCATCAATAGACATTTTATCAAAATGTCTTATTCCAATTAATTTTTTCGTATCATTCCAACGGAATGCACGAAAGTTAGCAATATCACCAAAGCCATATGTACGATAATAATCAATAAAGGTATCTGCTAAAATTTTTGGGCTTGTTGCGGTCTTTACTTTATCTTGTAAATCGATAATTGATAAGTTATTGCATTTTAAGGTAGATTGATAATCATCAAGTAAAGAGGTATCAAAGTAGGTACTTGGGCTTGCCTTTAAAAGGGGATAAATGATTTCCATATCATTGATAAAAGCACGATAAAGGCTGCTGCCAATGGTACCTTGTGATTTTTCTGTCATGACAGCAGCGATGTTTTTCCCTTGTGCCATTAAGTAAACGATATAACTACTTAAAAGATTACCCGAAAGATTTAATGATTCAGCTTTATCAATTAGCTCGTAAATAAGCGCATTTTTTAAGTCAGAATGATTATTTTCTTTAAGAAGTGTGATAAATTTTTTTATAATTCCATCTTCTAATAAGGAACGGCAAACAATTAAATTTTGTATATTTGGAATTATAGACATGACAGCTTTCCCTCCTATGGACTTTAAATAAAAGACGAAACCAACCGCCTTCACGGTGATTTCGTCTCTTTCATTCTCTTTTTATTATAGGATTAATTTTGTTTTGATGCGTTCAATTGCTTTTTCTGTATTTTCTCTATTTCCAAAAGCAGTTAAACGGAAGTAGCCTTCACCAGATGGACCAAATCCAGCTCCAGGTGTTCCCACAATATGCACTTCTTTTAACAGTTTATCAAAGAATCCCCAGGAATCAATGCCTTCTGGAGTTTTTAGCCAAATATAAGGGGCATTTACGCCACCAAAGGCTTGTAATCCTGCCGTAATAAGACCTTCACGAATGATTTTAGCGTTTGTCATATAGTAATCGACTGTTGCCTTAATTTGAGCTTGTCCTTCTGGTGTATAAATTGCAGCTGCACCACGTTGGACAATGTAAGGCGTTCCATTAAATTTAGTCGTATGACGACGATTCCATAATTGGTTAAGTGAGTGCTCTTTCCCTTCTGAATCTTTTCCCATTACTGTTTTTGGAACAACAGTATAAGCGCAACGTGTACCAGTAAAACCAGCTGTTTTTGAAAACGAACGAAACTCGATAGCTACATCTCTTGAACCTTCAATTTCATAAATAGAACGGGGCACATCGGCTTCAGTAATATAAGCGGCATAAGCTGCATCGAAGAGGATGATAGAATCATTTGATTTTGCATAATCTACCCATTTTTTTAATTCTTTTTTAGATAATGTTGTTCCTGTTGGGTTGTTTGGGCAGCATAAATAAATCATATCTACTTTATTTGTTGGCAGGGTTGGAGTAAAATTGTTTTCAGCGTTGCATGGTAGATATACAACTTTTTCAAAGGTTCCATTATTTTGTAGAGTCCCCGTTCTGCCAGCCATTACATTGGTATCCAAATATACAGGATAAACTGGGTCTGTAATTGCAACTGTATTGTTCACACCGAAGACTTCTTGAATATTTCCAACATCACTTTTAGATCCGTCACTGACAAATACTTCATCCATCTCAACGCCAAGGGATTTGTAGTTTGTTTCGATAATTTTTTCAATAAGAAAATCGTACCCTTGTTCGGGACCATAGCCGCGGAATGTTGCTTGGTTTGCCATTTCATCAACAGCATCATGCATCGCTTTGATTGAAGCAGGGGCAAGTGGTTGTGTTACATCACCAATACCTAAACGGATAATATCTGCAGATGGATTTTCTGCTTTGAATGTACTTACACGGCGTGCTATTTCGGCAAATAAATAGCTACCAGGTAATTTTAGGTAATTTTCATTAATTAAAGCCATATATATGAGCCCTCCTATTACAATATTAGTTAAGTAGATTCATTTTAAGTCTTAACTAATAATTTATTATACAGTAAGTTAACAAATTATAATAGATATTATGCAAAAAGTTATCACTTTCGTTATGGTGCGTTTAAAATAAGAAGAATATTGTCGAATGATAATAGTCAAACACTTTGCTTTTTGATGAATAGCTTATTTCATTGGGGAGTTAGTCTTCGGATAAAAAGGGGATTTTAGATTTGAATCGAATATAATAATTCTAGTATTGGCTAAATAGAAAAGAGGTTTTTAGGTGAAAAAATATTTTATTTTAGTATTAACAACTTTATTGATTTGTATAGGAACAATATCGGCATTAGCAAATCCAAAGACAATGCAAATTGAACTCATACATGATGACTTTATTTTTACTGCAGATGATCTTGCTTATGTTGATGAAAATGAAGTATTTGTGCCTGTGAGCTTTTTGCAAAAAAATATTTATCAAATGACATACGAGGAGGGTTCTAGACAATTACATGGGCAGTTTTCTATGCCGAAGATTAGATTAAATGCAAATAAAGCAGATGATTTACTTTTTAAGGGCTTTGAAATAAATTTGCCGACAAAAGTAATTTCAAATAAACCCTACGTTAATATTTATGGAATGGATAAGCTATTTGGATCTGAATTATTAGTAAATGATAAAGAAAAAAAAGTAATAATTACTTTAAAAAAGTATACTTTTTTCAATCCAGCGAATTTGTCTATATCAAATAAAAAAGTAAGTAGAAATGAAAAGATAAGCTTAGTCTGGCAGCCTACCTTTGAAGATGAAAATAATTTTGCGAAAATAGATAAAATTCAAGGGGTAAATGTGGTTTCACCATGTTGGTTTAGTATTGACAATCAATGGGGGCTTGTGAAAAATCAAGCAGATATTGCATATGTGAAAGCGGCAAAGGAAAAGGGATACAGTGTTTGGCCTTTAATTACAAATAGTTTCGATCCAGATTTAACGAAAAGTATTGTACATAATCCGAATGCAAGAAAAAATGTAATTAAGCAATTATTACTTTACGTTGCTTTATATAATTTAGATGGGATTAACCTTGATTTTGAAAATATTTATGAAGAGGATAGAGAAGCAGTTTCTGTCTTTGTACAAGAGATTTCTGATGCATTACATGAATTAAATGTTATTGTTTCCATTGATGTTACTGTTCCTTCAAACGTTTCGCAATGGTCTTTATCGTATGACCGTAAAGCTTATAGTAAGTCTGTTGATTATGTGATGTTAATGGCATATGATGAGCATTGGCGTACAAGTCCTGTTAGTGGATCAGTAGCATCCATCGGCTGGGTAGAACAAGGTGTTGAAAATACATTGAAAGAAGTTCCGGCAGATAAGCTTATTTTAGGTATTCCTTTATATATGCGGGAGTGGAAAGAAACAAATCAATCAGGAAAAACAAAAGTTGAAGCAAAGACTTTAAGCATGATGCAATCAGAGGAATTGATAAAAAAACATAAAGTGAAATTGAATTGGCTCGCTGATAAAGGACAAAATTATTTTGAATTCACCGCCAATAATGCAAAATATCGTGTATGGGTAGAAGATGAACGATCTATTCAGATGAAATTGGATCTTGTCCATCAATATAAGTTAGCAGGTGTTGCAGGCTGGCGTAAAGGATTTGAAAAACCAGAAATATGGAAAACTGTAAACGAGACATTGTTTAAACAATAAATATAAAATCCCAGCTTTATAGCTGGGATTTTTATATTTATCCGATGACTAAAGAATTATCAAATTGCAAATATTCTTTTAGTGAAATCAATCTTTTTTTTAATTGTTTGTTTATAAATTTTTCTTGCAAAAGTCAATAAAAGATTGTGCGGCACGTGAAATATAACGATCCTTTTTCCAAGTAAGCCCTAAATCTACATAAAGAGGTTCAGCAAAGGGAATTGCTTTCACCGTAGGATCATCCTTAACGATTACATCTAAAAGAAAAGCAATTCCAACATTACTTGCAACAAGCCCTTTTATTGTTTCAATTTGATTAGATTCCAAAACAGTCTTAGGCTTTGTATTGTCTTTTTTAAATTCTTTTGTTACTAGTTGACGGATATAAGATCCTTCTTTTAGCATAATTAAATCGCAATCTTCTAACTGGCTCATTGATAAACTTTTTTGATTTGCAAGAGGATGAGCAGGAGGAACACAAGCTAAAATTTGATTTTTACTCATAGGAAGAAGCTGAAGGTTGGATGATGCATCAGTTAAAATGACAATGCCGAAGTCAAGTTCATCTCTTTCTAATTGCTCGCGTATAGCAATGGAACCTTCTTCATAAAGGTAAATATCAAGATGTGAATGCTCTTTTTGGAAGTTAGAAAATATTTTGGGAAATAAGTATGCACCCATCATGGCAGGAATTCCTATTTTAATTGTACCTTTTTGTAATTGTTTATAATCGTTGACTTCGAGAACTGCATCCTCTATGTTTCTAAGTGCCATTTCAATTCGATTTAAAAAGACTGTACCTTCAGGGGTAAGAGAAAGCTGCTTTTGACTTCGATCAAATAATTGAATACCAAGTTCTGCTTCTAATTTTTTTATTGCAACTGTAATATTAGGTTGTGATACACGAAGCCTCTCTGCAGCGCGAGTGATATTTTTTAGTCGGCTGGCCATTTGAAAATACTCTAATTGTCGTAATTCCATATTCATTCTCCCAAAAATAAATTTTATTTGATGACGGACATCGTCATCTAAAGAAAAAAAGATTTATGCAAAAGTGAATTTCAGATTTGTACTTTATTAAATCGTGATTTTACATGTAAAATCATAGATTCTATAAGTCAAATCGGATCACTTAGAGAGCTTAGCATAGAAGTATTTTTCTTTCTAAAGAAAAAGAGAAAATCAAATAAATAATGATTATCTAGAGTAATTATATCATATTTTTAACTTATAGGATGGAATATATAAATAAAATATATAAAATTTTATTTATATATTATTAACTGGAGAAATATTGATATATATTCTGATATATTTATTATTGATTAGGATTTTACAATTTTATTTGATAATATCTTTTTTTTGCAGGATAATTATTTAAAATCGCGTATATTTACTACTATATTACATTGTTTTTTAGGGTAGGTTGAATTTCCTATTTTTAAGATAGTAACATAGACAAGAATGTATAATAAATGTTAAAATTCAAGTATCGGTTGTTTAAAGGGAGGCATTTATTTTGGAAAAGTCGACACTTATAGGGGTAATTTTAGGGATAATTGCGGTTTTTGTTGGGATGGTTCTTAAAGGCGCTCCGATTACGGCACTCAATAATCCAGCAGCGTTTTTAATTATCATTGGCGGAACCGGGGCTTGTCTATTCACGGCATTTACAATGACGCAGTTAAAGAATTTGCCTGTGTTGTTTAAAAAGACATTTAAGGCGCCGCCATTACGAGCAAAGGCAGACTTATTACGATTGTTTGTAGAGTTATCTCAAGTTGCACGTAGAGAAGGAATTTTAGCATTAGAAAATCGAGTTGATCAAATTGAAGATCCTTTCTTTAAATCGGGGTTAAATATGGTTATCGATGGTATGGATCCAGAATTTGTTGGTGATGTTTTAGAAGCGGAATTAGAGGTAATGGAGTCGCGTCATCAAGAAGGTATGGCGATTTTTACACAAGCTGGTACATACGCACCGACTCTTGGGGTTTTAGGAGCAGTTGTTGGTCTTATTGCAGCCTTGGGGAGTTTAAATGATATTGAGAAACTTGGGCATTCTATTGCAGCAGCGTTTGTTGCTACGATGTTAGGGATTTATACTGGATATGTAATCTGGCATCCGTTAGCAAATAAATTAAAAATGTTATCGAAATTAGAGGTTGCAGAAAAACGAATGATTATTGAAGGGGTGTTGTCATTACAAGCTGGTGATTCACCTACGGCAATTGAAGCAAAATTGATGGTATTTATCCCTCAATCCGAGCGTGCATTTTTAAAAGATAAAGATAGGGATTAATCATGAGAGGTAAGGGAAAAGGGGGATATGCATGGCTAGAAGAAAAAGACAACCTGCCCATGATGAACATCCAAGTGAAGCTTGGTTAATTCCATATGCGGACATATTGACGTTATTATTGGCGTTATTTATTGTATTATTTGCAGTCTCTCAAACAGATCAGAAAAAAATGCAAGAGATGGCGCAAGCTTTTGCAGCGGCGTTTCAGACAGGTGGACCATCTTTTTTTGATAAAGCAGGACAATCTGATTATCAATCAACGCAAATGCCGACGACTGATTCAGCAAATAATTTAGCTTACTTGCAAGAAAGTACTCAGTTACTTGAAACACAACAACAGTTAGATCGGTATATTAAAGAGGGTGGCTGGGAAGACTCTTTAACTACCGCATTAAGTGAAGATGGTTTATTAATTCGCATTAAGGAGAAAGCGTTATTTCCATCCGGAAGTGCGGATTTATTGCCACAATCACAGGCCATTGGAAAGCCTGTGGCTGATTTGTTAGCAACGATTCCACAAAAAGTAGTAATATCTGGTCATACAGATAATGTTCCAATTGCAACATCAAAGTTTCCTTCTAATTGGGATTTAAGTGTAGAACGGTCATTGAATTTTATGAAATTTATTTTAGCGCAAAATAATAAACTAGATCCAGCTAGATTTAGTACTACAGGGAATGCCGAATATCGTCCGGTTGCTCCGAATGATACAGAAGAAGGCAGAGCACAAAATCGTCGTGTGGAAATTTTGATTATGCGTACATATCAAGATCGTATTCCAACAACAAATTGGTAATACTATAGATATCATAGAATCGACCTTACTTTAAGGTCGATTTTTTAATATGGAGGGAAAAATGGTTATTGGAATTGGCATTGACATCATAGAAATTGAAAGGGTAAAAAAAGCAATAACTAAGGAAAATTTCTTAAAAAGGGTGTTCACTCCAAAAGAGATTGCCTATTGTGAGGGACGAGGTGCGCAAAAAGCAGCTTCTTATGCAGCAAGATTTGCGGGCAAAGAAGCTGTATTAAAGGCGTTTGGTACAGGTCTAATTGGTGGAATTTTATTGGAGATAGAGATATTAAATGATGAATTAGGTGCACCGAAAGTTTATTTATCGGGTTTTTTTGCCAGATTGGCAAAAGAAAAAGAAATTCAAAAGATTCATTTATCATTAAGTCATGCGCATTTATATGCGGTTGCTCATACTGTTTTTGAGGGGGATTAAGATGAAAGTCGTTACAGCAGAAAAAATGCAAGAAATTGATAAAGGTGCAATACAAAAGTACGGAATTCCAGAAGTAATCTTAATGGAAAATGCTGGAATTGAGGTAACGAATGTAGCAAAAACGATACTGACATCCTTAGAAGGAAAAAAAGTTTGTATTTTCGCTGGCAAAGGAAATAATGGTGGAGATGGTTTTGTTGTCGCAAGGCAGATGTTTTACCAAGGCGCAAAAGTAAAAGTTTTTATTTTAGGAGAGATGGAGTCAATTCAGCATTCTGCAAAAGTTAATTTAAATATTTTGCAGAATATGAATATTGATATTGTGCCTATAAAAAGTGAGCGGGATTGGGATAAAGTAAAAGTAGCTTTAGCTTTTTCTGACTGTGTGATAGACGCTTTATTGGGAACTGGTTTCAGGGCTCCGTTGCAAGAATCTATGAAAAATTTAATTGAAACTATAAACTTTTCAGGAAAGCCAATTATTGCAATTGATATTCCTAGTGGTGTTGATGCAAGCACTGGACAGATTGATACAATTGCAATTTGTGCGACAGCAACAGTTACTTTTGGATTATTGAAAATAGGGCTTATTTTTTATCCTGGTGCTGACTACACGGGTGAGATATTTATAAAAAATATTGGATTCCCTTACAGTTTGTTGCAGGATGAAGGTATAAAACAGACAATTATTACGAATAGTATTGTAAGGAGTCAACTTCCAGAAAGGAATGGCGACGTTCATAAGGGGCTATGTGGTAGAGTTTTAGTAATTGCTGGATCTAAAGGAATGACGGGAGCAGCTGCATTAGCATCTATGGCCTCCTTGAGAGCTGGTGCAGGATTGGTAACTTTAGCAGTTAGTGAAAGTGTACATGATATTTTATCAAGTAAATTAACAGAAGTTATCATAAAAACCTTGCCGGAAGAGAATGAAGAGTTGATTTATGAAGAATCTTTGAAGACTTTAATGGATTTAGCGAATAAAAATGACGTTGTCGTTATTGGACCTGGACTTGGTCGTAATCCATCGACTGTTCAAATCATACAAAAATTTATTGAACAAACGGATAAACAGCTTGTGATAGATGCGGACGCATTATATGCATTAAGTAAAAATACTAATGTATTAGAGGAAAAGAGTAGAATGCCGATTTTAACACCTCATTTAGGTGAAATGGCACGTTTGATTAACAAAAGCACCGATGAGATTAAGAATAATTTAATTTCGACTGCACGTGAGACGGCAGAACTTTTCCAAAGCATAATTGTCTTAAAAGATTCTAGAACAGTAGTTGCATATCCAGATGGTAATGTATATATTAATACAAGAGGTAATGCAGGTATGGCGACGGCTGGCAGTGGTGATGTTCTTGCTGGCATAATTGGTGCATTGGCTGCGCAACATAATAATTCAAACTTCGATTCGGCTGTTTGTGGAGTGTATCTACATAGTATGGCTGGGGATATTGCTGCAAGTGCAGGGATGATTGGCTTAATAGCCAGTGATATTGTGCAAGCGATTCCATCGGCTAGGTATGGTATTCAAGAGTAAAATTTTACATGTTAAAAAGTGATGTAAAAAAATTGACTTTTTGATATAAAAAAATTATACTATGTGTATACTTTTATTTGGGACTGCGGAGGTGTAAGTGTGGCAGAATTGAAACGGATTATGATTAGTATTCCTAATAGCCTATTAAAGGAAGTTGATGGTATCGCAGCCATGGAAAAACTTAGCCGCAGCCAATTTGTGCGTGATGCTATGTGCTCTTATATTGAAGAACGTAAACGTAAGGCGATAAGAGATAATATGAGAAAGGGATATCAAGAAATGGCAGCAATTAATTTGACTTTAGCTGAAGAAGGTCTTTATGCTGATGCTGACATTGTTGATGTGCCGAGCTTGTTAGTGGAGCGTGAATAGCGATGGTGGTTAAACGAGGAGATGTGTATTATGCCAATCTGAGCCCTGTAGTGGGTTCAGAGCAGGGGGGACTCAGACCTGTTCTTGTCATTCAAAATGATGTTGGCAATAAATATAGTCCAACGGTTATCGTTGCGGCAATTACTTCTCAAATAAGCAAAGGAAAACTTCCTACCCATATTGAGTTAATGGCAAAAGAATGCAGATTAGAGAAAGATTCAGTTGTTTTATTAGAGCAACTTCGCACGATAGATAAACGTAGATTAAAAGAGAAGATTACTCATTTGTCAGAAGAGTATATGACAAATGTTGATGATGCAATTAGAATTAGTGTTGGATTAGTTCAATTGTAATTTAGTGAAATACTGTTTTCAGGTTATGTGAGGATAAAAAATTTAATGAAGGTTTTACGAAATTTAATAGCGATTGGATTAGTTTTTTTAGTTGTTTTTAGCAGTGGATGTTCTATAAAAAGTACGAGTGGAAATGTGCCCAGTAGCTCTAATTTGACTGTGAAAATGTTGGATGTAGGGCAAGGTGATGCTTTTTTGATTAAAACATCGCAGCAAGTTATTTTACTGGACACAGGCGATATTGATGCTCGAGATTTATTAGTAAATAAATTAAAAGCTGAGGGCATAACAAAAATTGATAAACTTATTATTACGCATCCACATGCAGATCATTTAGGTGGTGCAATGGGGGTGTTAATGAATTTTGATGTAAAGAGTGTTTATGATAATGGTCAAATCACGACGACATCAACATATCGTAAGTACATAAAAAAAGTAACTGATAGTAAGATTCCCTATAAACAGTTGCTTGCAGGTGAGCATTTAGACTTTGGAGACGGAATTAAGTTTATTGTTTATAGCCCGACTAAAAGGATGATTGATATGGAAGAAGATTTAAACAATAACTCAATTGTAGGAAAGCTAAAGTATGGAGATTTTTCAATTTTATTTACAGGTGACAGCGAATCTGCTATTGAAAAAGAGTTATTGAATAAATATAAGGATGAATTGAAAAGTACAATATTAAAAAGTCCACATCATGGTAGCAAAACATCTTCTAATAATGCTTATTTAAAAGCTATTTCTCCGGAATGTGTACTAATATCAGTTGGTACGGGAAATGATTATAAACATCCACATGAAACGACATTAAATAAATATAAAAAGTTGAATTTTAAAATTTATCGTACCGATTTCGATGGGACGGTTACAATTACGTCAGATGGGCATGGATATAATGTTGTAAAGGAGAAAGCACAATGATATCTGTAGTCATAGATCGTTTTGAAAATGATAAAGCTATTTTATTATTTGAGGATGAAGAAAAGAGTGTAATATTTCCCAAGAAATATTTGCCGAGGGACGTTGATGAAGGAGATTATTTACGGATTAATATAGCAACGGACAAAGAGGCAACGAATGCAGCAAGAAAAGAAGCGAAAGAATTATTAGAAAAACTAAAAAAGCAGAATAAATAATAGTAAGCTGTGCCTAGTGCACAGCTTACTATTATTTATCGTTTAATTTTTAAAATTTTCATTTAGCGAATATTTAAAAATACGAGAAAAGCAAGATCGTGAACCTGCTTTTCGCTATTGGGGAAGATTACTTAATTTATTGCCGGTTGGACCTGATTTACCGGGATATAAAAAAACATATATGGCATATAATCAAGAAGTAGTCATTGCAACAATGGATGGTATGATAAGTTTAGTAAAAGAAGTTGACTTATTTAAAGATATGAGTAGAATAGAAATCGATGCTTTATTGGAGAATGCAAAAGGTAAATATTATTTGGAAAATGATGTTACTTTATCCAAAGGTATGATGCAAAAATGTCTATACATTTTTATGTAAGGAAATGTAGAGGTTAGCCGCAAGGCAAGTAACGGATGGACGAGTAGTTTGGGGATTATAGGTAAAAAAGGGATTATTAATTATAATGCGGTTAATGGTGATGAAGAAAGCTGTATCCGAGTAGAAGTTGTGGAAGGAGATGTAGTTGTAGTAAGAATTCCAATTTTGAACCTAAAAAATTGGTTAGTAGTAATGAAAAGATTATGTGGAAGTTTATTAATCACCTAACAAAAGAAGTAGATAAATATCAAAAGTTATGGATTAATGAATAACTGGATAAGTGAAAAAGGGTGATTTTTTGAAATATAAATGGATGATTGTCTTATGTTTATGCTTATTATTGCCACAAATTGTATTTGCTGCGAGTATTAAATCTCATAGATTTGAATCGTTTCAATATGAAGTAATTGCAGCAAATAATAATTCACCACAAATTTTAAGAATTGAAATTGGTTTAAATTCAGAAATAGATGATTATGAAGTGAAAACAAAAAGTTCGTATGCAACAGATTTAATCATAGAGTTTCCTAATACAAAATTAGGAAGGTTAAAGAAACCATTAGCCATTCAAAGTGATTTAGTGAAAATTGCTAAATTTAATCAAGAGAATAAAGATACAGCAACGGTGAGTTTGACACTTCCTGTAAAAGCAGATAATATTAATTATAAAATTTATACGTTGCCTAAAGATCGTAAAGCTCGTAAACCATTTCGTGTAGTAATTGATATTCTTGGGGAAAAATCATATAATTTTAATGTCAATGGTGTTGCGGGAAAATCAATTATTATTGATCCGGGACATGGTGGCAGTGATTCTGGAGCGGTAGGTGTTACGGGAGTAAAAGAAAAGGATGTAAATTTTGCGGTTGCATTAAAAGTAAGAGATATATTAACTCATGCGGGTGCTGAGGTCATTATGACACGCTTAAATGATCGTGATGTATATGGCCCTAATGCCACCGATAAACAAGAATTAGATGCAAGAGCGGATTTTAGCCGACGTTATCATGCGGATGCTTTTTTAAGTATACATTCGAATTCTTTTGTGAATTCGAAGGCGAATGGAACAGAGACTTATTATTATAATAAAACAATTTATGATAAGATATTAGCAGAGAATTTGCAGCGCTCGTTAATTGATTCTGGACAAAGGATGGATAGAGGCGCTTTGACCGCAAATTTTTATGTGTTGAAAAACTCTACTGTTCCGGCTGCATTGGTTGAACTAGGTTTTTTATCAAATCCTGATGAAGAGGAATTGCTAAACTCTGATGATTTTCAGACAAAATTGGCAGGAGGCATTAGTGTAGGATTAAGTAAATTCTTTTATGAGATGTCAGGGAAAGGGAGTAATTATTTATGATTAAGCAAATAAAAATTTTATGTGCTTTAGTAGGCGTTTTGATGCTGGTTTTGATCGCTGGTTGTACATCAGACTCAAAAGGATCTGTTACAAATGAGAAAGAGGTTCCTACTAATGTTGCGGCAGCTGAAAATGCAGAAAATGACACGGGGACGAATGAAAATAAAGTAAAAGTAAAAATTTATTTTTCGAATGAAGACGCAACCAAACTTATAGCAGAGGAAAGAGAGATTAGCAGTGAAGACAAATATACAGCTGTTATTCAGGAATTAATAAAAGGAACTGTACATGAACATTCTGTATCGCTTATTCCGAAGGCTACGATTTTAAGGTCAGTAAAAGTTGCCGATGGAATTGCGTACGTTGATTTTAATGATGCTATTGTTAGAAATTTTAATGGAGGGTCGGGAGCGGAGATTATCTTAGTCGCATCTATTGTTGATACTTTGACCGAGTTTCCAGAGGTGAAACAAGTACAAATTCTTTTAAATGGTTCAACGATGGAAACGATTACTGGACATTTAGATACAAGTAAGCCATTTAAAAGAATAACGGATGTACTTTAATTGGGGGTATACATTTCTTTTCGATTTTGATAGAATGAATATATAAAAATTATATGAAATCCACTAGGGGGGCTTTTGCTGAGAGGTCATTTACAATGACTGACCCTTGGAACCTGTATGGTTAAGACCAGCGTAGGAAAGTGGTAAGTAGCTTTTAATATTGAAAGGCCATTTAACATTGTTATGCGTTAAATGGCTTTATTTTTTTATTTGGAGGTATTAAAGTGGCAACACAATTAGAATTAGCTCGCCAAGGAAAAATTACAGAAGCGATGGAAATTGTAGCAAAGCAAGAGAAGATGGACGTTAATCTGATTAGAGAACGTGTAGCAGAAGGGACAATTACGATTTGTGCAAATGTAAATCATACGTCCCTGATTCCTCGTGGCGTAGGTAAAGGCTTATCGACAAAAGTAAATGCCAATATTGGGACGTCTAGTGCTTATCCAGATATTGAACCAGAATTAATTAAGCTTCAAGCGGCGATTGATGCTGGAGCTGATGCAGTTATGGACTTAAGCACAGGAGATAATATTGATATGTCCAGACGTGCTATTATTGAAAAATCTACGGTTATGGTTGGTACGGTACCAATTTATCAAGCGACTGTAGATGCAATAAGAAAACACGGTGCGGTAGTTGATATGACAGCAGATGATTTATTACATGCAATTGCTGTACAAGCAAAAGATGGCGCAGATTTTATGACGATCCATTGCGGAGTAACGCGTGAAGTTATTCAAAGAATGCGTAAGCAAGGCAGAATTGCGGACGTTGTTAGTCGCGGGGGCTCATTTATCACAGGATGGATGTTACATAATCAAAAAGAAAATCCATTATATGAAAGATATGATGATATTTTAGATATTTGTCGGCAATATGATGTAACGATTAGTCTTGGGGACGGTCTTCGTCCAGGGTGCTTAGCTGATGCTACAGACAGAGCGCAAATCCAAGAGTTGATTATTCTTGGCGAATTGGTTGACCGTGCGTGGGCAAAAGGTGTACAAGTTTTGGTTGAAGGCCCGGGACACGTCCCATTTGATCAAATTGCTGCCAATATGAAATTACAAAAGCAACTTTGTAAAGGTGCGCCTTTTTATGTATTAGGACCTCTTGTGACTGATGTTGCTCCAGGATATGATCATATTACTTCAGCTATCGGTGGTACTTTAGCCGCGGCGAATGGTGCAGACTTTTTATGTTATGTTACACCAGCTGAACATTTAGCATTGCCGACCATAGAAGATGTTCATGAGGGTGTTATTGCTTCAAGAATTGCTGCGCATGCAGCGGATATCGTTAAAGGAATTCCTGGTGCAAAAGACTGGGACTTAAAAATGGCCAAGGCACGTAAAGCTTTGGATTGGCAGGAACAATTAAAACTTGCCATTGACCCTAAAAAAGCAGAGAGATATCGCAATGCGCGAAATATGCCAAATACAGAAGCCTGCTCAATGTGTGGCGATTATTGTGCGATGAAAATTGTTGGTGAATATTTAAATAAACCGATGGATTTGTGTGACTGATTTCGCATAAACGATAGAGTGTATGGACACCTTACATAAGCTAAGGTGTCTTTTCTTTTGCAAAAGTAACTTGCGAATGAATGAATCTATGTTAAAATTTAAAATAGTTGAAAATAATTTTACGATGAGGGAAGCTCAATGGATATAAAAGAGTGTGGAGAGTTTGGATTAATAGATTTAATCAAAGAAAATTGTATCGTAGAGCCTAAAAGCGTAGCAGTTGGCATTGGTGATGATGCCGCTGTTTTAATACCAACCCACAATATGCTGCAATTGGTTAGTGCTGATATGTTGGTAGAAGGTGTCCATTTTGATTTATCCTTTACTTCTCCATTTCAATTAGGCTATAAATCATTGGCGGTAAATTTAAGTGATATTGCGGCGATGGGGGGGATACCTAAACATGTTGTTCTTTCTATTGCTTTACCGAAAAAAATAAATGTAGATTTTGTAAAAGAATTATATCGGGGAATGAAGAATATTGCGCAATCTTTTTGTGTGAACATTGTCGGTGGGGATACTGTTTCAACGCATGATAAAATTGTCATTAATGTAACGGTTTTGGGGGAAGTTGAGCCGGAAAAATTGCAAAAAAGAAATGGTGCAAAGCCTGGAGATTTTATTGTAGTTACAGGGACTCTAGGAGATTCTGCCGCGGGATTAGATATTTTGCTAAATAAAAAAGATCATTTTGATTTTGCTGAACCACTGATTAAGGCGCATTTAATGCCTTTCCCACAAGTTGAATTAGGAAGAATAATTGCAAAGTATGCAAGCAGTATGAATGATATTAGTGATGGACTAGCAAGTGAAGCAAAAGAAATTGCCTTGGCAAGTAGTGTGGATGTCATGCTAGATGCAGGTAAAGTTCCATTTAGCACTGAACTTCTTCAAAGAGCCAATTTTTTTCGAAAAACCCCTTTAGAATATGCTTTGTTTGGCGGTGAAGATTATCAATTACTCTTTACGATTTCAAAAGAAAAGTATATATTATTGCAAAAAGAATTAAGCAATTGCAATATTAAAGTTGTTGGTGAAGTAAAGCAGGGGACAGGTAATGTATTTTTAAAAGAGTATAACGGAAAATTTGTGAATTTAGAGCCGAAGGGTTATAATCATTTTAGATAACTTATGAGGTGTTAATATGATAAAGATAAAGACGAATTCGCCGGAAGAAACTTTTGCCTTTGCAAAAGGGCTGGCAGACTTATTGAAAAATGGTGTAGTCTTATGCTTAAAAGGAGATTTAGGTGCTGGCAAGACTTTATTTGTTCAAGGGATAGCAAAAGGCTTTCAAGTAGAAGAGGAAGTAACAAGCCCAACCTTTTCTCTGATGAATGTTTATCACGGTCGTAGGGCGATATATCATTTTGATTTGTATCGGCTAGAGAGTGCTGAAGAATTATATGATATTGGATTTTATGAATATACGACATTAGAGGATTCTATTGTCATTATTGAATGGCCGGATAAATTTCCTGAAGAACTTCCTGAGGAATATCTTTGGTTTGAAATTACACGTACTGAAAATATAGATGAACGTTTAATCACGATTCAATTAAAGGGTGAATCGTATCGACAGATTTATGAGGAGTTGAAACAAAATTGCCAATTTTAGCAATTGATACAGCAACTTTAGTTTCTGGTGTTGCTGTTGCTACTGAAAAAAAACTATTAGCGGAATTGACATTACAGACGAAGTTAACGCACTCGGAAGTTTTAATGCCGCATATAAAACAAATTTTAGATATGACTAATTTAAAAAAGAGTGATTTAGAGGCAGTTGCAATTAGTATTGGCCCAGGTTCTTTTACTGGACTTAGAATTGGTTTAGCAACGGCAAAAAGTATTGCTTATGCACTTAATATTCCAATTATCGGTGTATCTACATTAGCTGCTTTAGCGTATCATTATCCAGTCGGAGATGTTTATATTGCACCTATGTTAGATGCACAAAAAGGCAATATATATATATCTCTTTACCAATGGAAAGAAGGTAAACTTTGTCAAGTTTATGAACCTACGGTGAAAAGTTTTACTGAAGTGTTAGAAGCTGGACAGAGATTAGATAAACCTGTTGTTTTCTTAGGTGAGAAGGCTGCACAAAAAGCAGAAGAAATTCAAGCAGTAGGTGGAAATATTATTATGGCAATGCCGCATATGGCGATGCCTCGTGCTGCTAATGTAGCGATGCTCGGATGGGATTTGCTGCAAAATGGAAAAGCAGATGATGTAATGAGTTTAGAGCCACTTTATATTAGACGGTCAGAAGCAGAAGTTTTATGGGAAAAGCGAAACGGAGTAAAAGAATGAGTGAAGTTGTTTTTCGTAAAATGATCGTCGATGATATCGATGCTGTTTTTGAAATTGAAACTACATCTTTTTCACATCCGTGGTCAAGACAATCTTTTTGTGATGAGATGGAAAATGAGCGTGCTTTATACATAGTTGCAGTAGCAGAAGATAAGCCAATTGCTTATATGGGAACATGGCTTATCTTTGACGAAGCACATGTTACAAATGTAGCGGTTTTACCTCAGTATCGTCGTTTGGGGATTGGGCAAAAGCTACTAAGGCATATGATTGATATCCTAAAACATAAGGGAATATGTAGTATGACCTTAGAAGTGCGCGAATCGAATTTCCCAGCTCAGGCAATGTATCAAAAGCTTGGCTTTGAAGCAGCTGGAATAAGAAAGAATTACTATGAAGATACAAAAGAAAATGCCATTATCATGTGGCTTAATGATATAGGATAAAAAAAGTGAGCCGACGAAGCGGCTCATATAGGGTGATTGGTAATATAGCGTATGATTATTAGGGATAAAGTGTTACTAATCTAGCATAAATAAATGGAGGTTTAGTTTTGAGTATAGAAGAAAGATGTTTAACTTTAGCAATTGAAACAAGTTGTGATGAAACATCCGCGGCAGTATTAGTAAACGGACGTGAAATTTTAGCGAATATTATTTCATCTCAAGTACCTGTGCATCAAAAGTTTGGCGGAGTCGTACCTGAAATTGCATCAAGAAAACATATTGAAAATGTAATTCCTGTTGTTGATGCTTGTTTGAAGGAAGCAAATGTTAAACTTGAAGACATTAATCATATCGGAGTTACCTATGGACCTGGATTAGTCGGAGCTTTATTGGTCGGGGTTGCAGCTGCAAAATCTTTATCGTATATATTAGACGTACCTTTAATTGGGGTAAATCATTTAGAAGGACATATTTTTGCTAACTTTCTTGCACATCCGGAATTAAAGCCTCCTTTTGTGGCACTTGTTGTATCTGGAGGACATACTTCGCTTGTTCATGTTAAAGACTATAATGATTTTGAGCTAATTGGGCAGACACGTGATGATGCAGCAGGTGAAGCTTTCGATAAAGTAGCGAGAGTTATGGGATTGCCATATCCGGGCGGTCCACAAATTGATCGATTGGCAAAAGCGGGGAACCCGGAAGCGATTGATTTTCCGCAAGCCTTACACGAAAAAGGGAACTTTGAATTTAGTTTTAGTGGGTTAAAATCAGCGGTATTAAATTATCTGAACAGTGCAAAACAAAAAGGAGAAGAAATCAATCAAGCCGATGTTGCAGCAAGTTTTCAACGCGCTGTTATTGAGGTGCTTGTTCATAAGGCGTTGCAGGCGGTAAAAAGTGTTGGTGTGAATACGCTAGTGTTAGCTGGTGGCGTTGCAGCCAATAGTGCACTTAGAGAACGATTAAATAATGAATGTGAAAAGACTAATATAGAGTTTTGTTACCCTACACCTATTCTTTGTACGGATAATGCGGCAATGATTGGCTGTAGAGCATATTATCAAAGTAGATTAAAAGAGTATTCGGATTTATATTTGAATGCTGTACCTAGTTTGAAACTAACGAGTAAAGTGCAGGCGGGATAACCTGCACTTTACTTTTTAAGTTCAAGATATGATATTTTGTTCAGTCATAGATCAAGCTACTTTAAATTACTAATCAATCCCAGAGGATTTGATTTTTTTTCATTGAATAAAATAATTTTAAATATTATTTATTGGAGTGATATCTGTGAGCTCTATTATAGATATGTGCCATATGATGACGACATTATCAGTTGTGCAAATGGATATTTTAGATAAACTACATAGTGTATATCCGATTGTTGCAGATATTGCCCATGCACAGCTTACTGTTTATGTAAAATCGTCGGAAGTAAAGAAACTATTAATTATTTCTCAAATCAAACCTAATACGAATTTTAGTCAATATCGCGCTAATAATAAACTTGAATCTCAGGTAAGAATTGCTGAGGAGCCATTAGTTTGGCATACGTTGTCTACTGGTGAAACACTGCAAGGAAAACGTGAATGGGCTTGGGGTCTTATGATGGATATGTATACCTACCCGATTTATGATTATTATGGAAAGATTATTGCATGTGTAAGTTTTGAGACAAATTGGAAAGATTTAAAAATTAAAGGATATAGTTACTTATTGGAAACTGCTTATGCAATTATATCAAATGCAAGTTTTCCGATAGATTATGAATTATACCGTTCTTTGTCGGCGAGTGATGGAATTGTCATTACAGATAAGCATAGTAAGATTACATTTGCTAATACCGCAGCAAGAAGTATCTATAAAGTCCTTGGTGTAGGTGAAATGGTAGGGCATCATATGTTTGATCGCGAAATTACGATGCATATAAAAAAAGAAACGACACTTGTTCAAAGACCGCATGAAAAGGAATTAGAAATTGGGAACTTAGTTTTAATTCAAAGAAGTATACCAATTTATGAAAATCAGAGATTATTTAGGACAGTTATTATTGTTTCTGATGTTACGGAATTAAAAAAGAAAGAAAAAGAATTAATTATAAAATCTGCGGTTATTCAAGAAATTCACCATCGTGTAAAAAACAATTTGCAAACGATAGCTAGTTTATTGAGATTGCAATCAAGAAGGACAAATTCACCGGAAGTAAAGGCTGCCTTGAAAGAAAGTGTGAATCGTATTTTGAGCATTTCTGTTGTCCATGAATTTCTATCTCAGCAAGATGCTGAAATTATTGATGTAGTTGAAGTAGCAAAAAATATTCTTGATTTAGTTATGCAGAATATGCTCGAACCGGACTTTAAGCTCGAAACAAAATTTAAAGGGGAAACGATTATTTTACCATCTGAACATGCTAGTAGTTTAGCGCTGGTAATGAATGAACTTATACAGAACTCTATTGAGCATGGATTTATTGGTTGTAATGAAGGTGTTATTGGACTTAATATTGTCAGAGAAAGCGATAATTATCTTATTGACTTATATGATAATGGGACAGGATTGCCAGAAGCCTTTCAAAAACATGCATCAAAAAGTTTAGGACTGCAAATTGTCCGCACATTAATTGAAGATGACTTAGGTGGGACATTTGAACTTTACAGTGATAAAGGAACACATGCGCGCATAAATATTCCAAGAAAAATGGGAGGAGGCAGGTAAATGGAGAGTTTACGAATTGTAATTGCCGATAATGAATCTATTATTCGCATGGATTTAAAAGAAATTCTTGAGGAAGCTGGGCATGAGGTTATTGGAGAGGCTACAGACGGGATAAAAGCGATTGATCTTACTCGTAAATATAAACCGGATTTAATTATTATGGATATAAAAATGCCAGAGATGGATGGAATTACGGCGGCGAAAACGATCGCAAATGAAAAACTTGCACCCGTACTCTTACTTACGGCTTTTAGCCAAAAAGAAATTGTTGATCGTGCCAAAGATTCGGGTGTTTTAGCATATCTAGTGAAACCAGTAAAAGAAAGTAATCTTTTTCCGGCGATGGAGATCGCAATTTCAAGATTTCGTGAAATTGCTCAATTAGAGCAAGAATTAGATGATGTTAAAAACTCTTTAGAGATGCGAAAGCTGCTTGACCGTGCAAAAGGCATACTAATGGATGCGTATGGAATTAATGAAAGTGAGGCATATAGAAGAATTCAGCAATATAGTATGGCGAAAAGAAAAACGATTAAGGAAGTAGCAAAATCAATTATAGATTCAGTTTTGAAAAAAAATAGATAGTTTTATTCTTAATGAAAAATTGGAGATGGAACTTTTTAAAAATAAATGTGCTGAAATAATTCCATTGTAATTTTTATATGTATAAATAAGGGGAAAGTATCATATAATTTTAGTATGGGTTCTATTCTATTGGGGATTTGGGGTAAAAATTAGCATGAGGAAGTAAAATGGAGAAATTCTAAAAGAATAATAGATTTTTATTACTTTTTGAAAAAAATTTTTTTATAAAAAGTCTAAAATTTTGTTTATTGCTATTGATTTTTGGCAATGAATTATATATTATGAATTATGTAATTAGCACTCACATATAAAGAGTGCTAACAAAATAATAATAATTTTATTAAAATAAAGGGAGGCAAACCAACATGATTAAGCCATTAGGCGACAGAGTTGTTATCGAAGTTGTAGCAGGAGATATGAAAACTGCAAGTGGTATCGTATTGCCTGATAGTGCAAAAGAAAAACCACAAGAAGGTAAAGTATTAGCTGTTGGTACTGGTAAAGTATTAGATAATGGTCAACGTGTAGCATTAGATGTTAAAGTTGGCGATAAAGTTATCTTCTCTAAATATGCTGGAACAGAAGTGAAAGCACAAGGACAAGATTATTTAATCGTTAGCGAAAGAGACATTTTAGCTATTGTTGAATAATTTCTTTTCATTTACTATTTAAATATTTATAGGAGGCAAATACATAATGGCAAAACAAATTTTGTTTGATGAAGAAGCTCGCCGTGCATTGGAAAAAGGTGTAGATGCTTTAGCCAATGCGGTAAAAGTAACTTTAGGACCTAAAGGTCGTAACGTTGTACTGGACAAAAAGTTTGGTGCTCCAACAATTACAAATGATGGTGTTACGATTGCTCGTGATATCGAATTAGAAGACCCATTTGAAAACATGGGTGCACAATTAGTGAAAGAAGTTGCAACAAAAACAAATGATGTTGCTGGTGATGGTACAACAACTGCAACTTTACTTGCACAAGCAATGATTCATGAGGGTATGCGTAATGTTGCTGCCGGTGCTAATCCGATGATTATCAGAAAAGGTATCGAAAAAGCAGTAACTGCATTAGTTGGTGAAATCAAAAACAATGCACATAAAGTAGAAGGTAAAGATGCGATTGCTCAAGTTGCTTCTATTTCAGCTGCCGATGATGAAACTGGTAAATTAATCGCTGAAGCTATGGAAAAAGTGGGTAAAGACGGTGTTATCACTGTTGAAGAGTCCAAAGGTATGGGCACTAGCCTTTCCGTAGTAGAAGGTATGCAATTTGATCGTGGATATATTTCTCCATACATGGTAACAGATACTGATAAAATGGAAGCTGTATTCAATGATCCATATATCTTAATTACAGATCGTAAAATTTCTGCAATTGCTGATATTTTACCTGTACTTGAAAAAGTTGTACAACAAGGTAAAGAATTAGTAATTATTGCTGAGGATGTTGAAGGCGAAGCTCTTGCAACATTAGTTGTAAACAAACTTCGTGGTACATTTAAAGCTTTAGCAGTGAAAGCACCTGGCTTCGGTGATCGTCGTAAAGCTATGCTTGAAGATTTAGCTATTTTAACTGGTGCAAGTGTAATTACAGAAGAATTAGGACGTAAATTAGACAGCGTAGAACTTGAAGATTTAGGGCGCGCTCGTCAAGTACGTGCGAATAAAGAAGAAACTACTGTGGTTGATGGTGCTGGTGATGCTAGTCAAATCAAAGCGCGCGTAGAACAAATCAAGGTTCAAATTCAAGATACTACTTCTGATTTTGATAGAGAAAAACTTCAAGAACGTCTTGCTAAATTAGCTGGTGGTGTAGCTGTTATCGAAGTTGGTGCAGCTACCGAAGTAGAATTAAAAGAAAAGAAACTTCGTATTGAAGATGCATTAAATGCAACTCGTGCTGCAGTTGAAGAAGGTATTGTAGCTGGTGGTGGTACTACATTTATCGATATTCTTCCTGTACTTGACACAATTGAAGTAACTGGTGATGTAAAAACTGGTGTATTAATTGTAAAACGTGCAATTGAAGAACCTGTTCGCCAGATTGCAAACAATGCAGGTCTTGAAGGCTCTGTTGTCGTTGAAAACGTGAAAAAATCTGGTAAAGGCATTGGATTCAATGCTTTAACTGAAGAATATATCGATATGATTGCTGCTGGTATCGTAGATCCAGCGAAAGTAACTCGTTCAGCACTTCAAAATGCTGCTAGTATCGCTGCTATGGTTCTTACTACAGAAACTTTAGTTGCTGATAAACCAGAAAAAGATAATGGTGCTTCTGCCGCTGCTGCTATGGCTGGCATGGGCGGCATGGGTGGTGGCATGGGAATGATGTAAGCTTTGCTTACACATTCTCAGCTTGAGTAATTTGTAAAATTATAATTTACAAATTTCCACGAACTCAATAAGGTCACTACATGTGTAATAAAATAATGAAGAGCAGTGTTCGCAATTCCACGGTTGCGAGCATCCACGACTGCTAAACGAATAATAAAAGAGGAGCTAAAAAGCTCCTCTTTTTATTTTGGATTAGAGAAAATGAAATTAACTATTATTTTTATTATCGAATAATAATTTGTAAATATAAAATGGTAGATAAATAATTTTTTTGATACAATAAGAAAGAAGCCAAACGATTGCAATGATAAAATTTAAAATTGTATTCATGAATAAAACCTCGGATTGATATGATTTAATTCTACTGTATGTAAAGTTTAAAAGAATTTTTAGATAAAATCAATTGGTCTTCTATATTATATTTAGTAAGGTGATGCTAATGCAAAAAAAAATTTTTTATTTAAAGCTAAATCAGGGTGGATGGATTTATATTGATTCGTTAATTGCAATGATTATATTATCCGTTGCTTTGATAGCGTTATTAATCACTTATCAACAATCGACTTCTTCCACTGTTCATGCGAAAACCTATAGTCAAGCAGCTTTGTTAGCGCAAAGTGAACTTGAAAAGCTAACAAATCTAGAACAAAGCTTACATAGTAATGATTTACTTAATGAAGAAGTTGAAAGAGAAATTGATGGGGTAAAATATAAAGTTTCTACTATATGGACGAAGCCATCTTTAGAAAAAGCGGAAAATATTTATCAGTGCGAAGTGAAGGTACAATGGCGTGCACCAATTGCAAAAACAGACTCAATCCTATCGATGGTGAGTTATTTTGAAATACGGCGATAATAAGGAGAAAATAGGCGATGAAAAAAAAGAATGTGCAAAGGGGTTTTTCGCTTATCGAAGTAATGATTGGGATTGCGATTATGGTAATTATTTTTGCTGGAATTACCAATGTATTTAGAAGTTTAATGACCAGTCAGGAATATACCTTTACACAAAATAGCAATATGCAAGATGCTAATGCGGTGATGAAGTTAATTCAACATGAAGTTCAAAAAAGCAAAGAAATTGTACAGCCAATAAAAGATGAGGAAGCAACCGATTTTTTGGAATACTATACGGAGGAAAAAAATGAGAAAGGGGAGGTTAGGGACGTTTTAAATCGGATTTTTATTGAGGGAGATGCTATTGTATGGCAGCATGGAGAAACAAAGCAACTGCTTGCAATCCATCGGGTAATCGCAAGTGAAGATTTAGCAAAGAATTCGTTGCGGTTTCAAAATATTTCTACCAATTCGGATAGAAGTTTAATCGAAGTACATGTGTTGTTGAAAGATGTGGAAAAGAAAAATACAACTGAGGCAGCTGCGGTTCACTTAGAAGCACAGATTTCTACACGTTAATTAGATCCTGTATAAAAAACGTGGCATCGTAATTTAAGATACGATGCCACGAATTTCTTATTGTTAAATTAGACCGATACTATATTGAACGATAAGTGAAACTATAGCAACGGCAATCCAGCAAACGAGACCGAGGATAATCGGTCGTATGCCATTGCCTAATAGTTGACGAATATTAGTATTTAATCCGATTGCACTCATTGCTAAGATGATGAAAAATTTACCGGTGTTCCCTAAAAATTTACTTACTTCCCCGGGTAAAAATCCAGTAGTATTTACAATTGATGCTACTACGAACCAGAGGATAAACCAAGGAAAAACTCTTGCAATGCTAAAGTCACCTGATTTGGCGTTTTTACGAGAAATAAAAATTGCGAGAGTGATTGTAATTGGCACAATCATTAGCGCTCTTGTCAATTTAACGATGGTAGCATAATCGCCAGCAGCTTGGCTATAAGAATACCCAGCAGCAACAACTGAAGAGGTATCATTAATTGCTGTTCCAGCCCACATGCCAAAACCAGCATCTGTAAAGTTAAATAGATGACCAAAGAATGGAAAGATAAAAACAGCTAAAATATTAAAAAGAAAAATTGTTGATATGGAAAAAGCAACTTCTTTTTCTTTTGCGCCGATAACTGGTGCTGTTGCAGCGATGGCGGAGCCACCGCAAATTGCAGTACCAACACCGATTAAAGTTGTTGTATTGCCGTCTAGTTTCAATAGTTTACCGAAGATATAAGCGGTGATAAATGCAGTAAGCAAGGTGAAAATCATTACGGATAAAGACTGTGCTCCAACGGCAAAAACATTATATAAATTCATTTCAAATCCAAGTAAAATAATTGACCATTGTAAGATTTTTTTCCCTGTAAATTTAATGCCTGGTTCAACTGATTCAGGTCGCTTAAATGATGCAGCGATTATTCCTAATAAAATCCCAAACACGGGGCCGCCAATGATTGGGAATTGGTTGCCTAAAAACCAAGCAGGAATTGCAAAAATAAGTGTGAATCCAATGCCTTTTAATAAGCTGATATTCATGTTAAATCATCTCCTTTGAATAACTGTAGTCTATCACTTGTAGTTGCATATGTACAATAATATAATTATATAAAAACGATAGGTATTTACATATAGAAAGTGGTGTTTGCTTTGACTTTAAGACATTTACAAATTTTTATTTGTGTTTGCGATGAACTTAGTATGACTAAAACAGCAGAAAAATTACATATGACTCAGCCATCTGTTAGCCAAGCCATTCATGAAATTGAAGATCATTATAAGGTTCGTTTGTTTGAGAGATTAGGCAGGAATTTATTTATTACGGATGCCGGAAATAATTTATTAACTTATGCACGGCATTTTGTTAATTTAAGTACAGAGATTGAAAATGCTATGCAAAAGTTTGGCAAGCAGTATATGATAAGAATTGGTGCAAGTGTTACAATTGGTGAATGTGTATTAATAGATTTAATAAAAAAACTACATATAGAATATCCAGAATATCAAATAAAATCCGAAATTCATAATACGAGAGTTTTAGAAAAAATGGTACTAAGTGATAAACTCGATATCGCTTTAGTAGAAGGGAAAATAAAATCAGAATATTTGATTGCTGATGCATTTTTGGATGACGAGCTGGTTTTTATTGCATCTCCTGATTTAGAATTGATGAAAAAAGATAAGATTGAAATAGCTGATATAGAAAAGATGAATTTCTTTGTAAGAGAGGAAGGAAGCGGGACGCGAAACTTATTTGATCAAGTTATGGAAAGCAAAGAAATAAAATGTAACATTGTAGGTGTTTATAATAATGCAGATACAATAAAAAAAGCGGTTTTGGCGGGATTAGGTATAAGTGTAATTTCTAGATGTGCTGTTCGTAATGAAATTAAAAGCGGAGAACTTTCTGAGTTTAAGATGAAAAATATTAATTTTAAACGGAAGTTTCATATCGTGTATCATAAGAATAAATATTTATCTCAAGGAATTAAAAATATTATGGAAATTTGCAAAAAAATGAGTGAATGAGTTTCTTGGATTTTTAGATATAATATAGTAGAAGTCATTTAAATATATTGGGTTAGGGGAAAGGAGGATGAGATCGTTGTTTGCAAACTTAAAAATGGAAAAAGGCGTTACAACGTTGACTGCTGCTATGATTGTGGCATTAGTTGGTATTGTCTTAGCTGGTATAGTACCCATGATTTCTCAATCAGCAAGAGCGAATATCAGTAATAAAGATCAAATCCAAGCTATGTACGCTGCAGAATCAGGGATTAAAAGAGCAATGAATGAATTGAAAAATAAACCTGATATAGATTCATGGTCAAATGAAGAAAATATTTGGTTGAAAAAAAATGCTAAAAATTATTTGACTGATGGTGTTAGATATGAGGTACAAATACATAGACAAGGTATTTCTGGAAACCAATATACATACAAAATAGAGTCTAGAGGGATTGTTGAGTCGACATTTGGAACTGAGAGTAAGTCGGAAAAAGTGGCAATCCTTGTCGTTATAAAAAATGATGATAATTCAGCTGATGAAGTTTTTAGTAAGTATACGTTGTATGGAAATGGACACGTCATACTAACAGGTGCTGCTGGATCTATGGTTTATGGTGATATCGTAGCAAATACAAATTATACGTTATCTGGATATACTAGAATCGTTGGCGATATATATATTTATAATAATGCTACGGGAAAATATAACACGATTAAGGAAATGCCTAAACTTACTGTTAATATCCCTGGAATTCCAAGTTGGGAAAGTACAGGGTATACGGAAGCACCTAAAATAAAAGGTGATAATGTTAATTTGTTTGGAGATATTTCTTTATCAGGTAATTATAAAACATCGAATGCGCAGAATTTATACAATATGAATGCTGTTTTATCTGGAAATACCAATCTTTATATAAATGGGCAAAGTGGTTTTAACATGAATAATCAATCTTCCATTAATGGTCAAAATCACGAATTGACTTTAGTAGTAGATGGAAATCTTATACTTACAGATGATTCCTATATTAAAGCAAAGAAACTTAGAATTTATGCTACAGGTGATGTGATTTTAACAAGTAGAGCAGCGTTAAAAGGTGATGATGTTTTTATATCAGCAGGAGGAAAATTTAAATTTACCGATTCTAGTAATGGAATTAATCCAGATTTTTTTACTGCTGAGACTTATGATATGAATAATAGTTCTGTTCGAGTCTATGCTAAGGAAATTGATATTACAAATGGACGGAATATTAATGGAAATAAAATTGTTTTGCATGCAAAAAATCGTTTGTCTTTTAATGGGGACGTTGGGATTAATCGCGGTTTAGAACAATATTTACAAAAGAATCCGAGCTATCAGACAGAAGCTGAAATTTATAGTAATCAACATTTAAGTTTTCAAAACGCTTGTCTTGTAAATGCTAGTGATTGCCGAATTCAAAGTGGAGATAGTATGGAGCTGCGAGGAGATGTAAAAGTCAATGCATATCGAAATATTGCCTATCCGGTTGTTACGCAAATTTACAGTGGAAACCAACTTGTTATACAGGGATATAATAAATTTGAGATTACTGACAGTGTCAAGGATTCACGGAATGATGCGATTATAAAAGCTGAAAATCTGATTAATTTATCAGGGGGAATTTATGCTAAAAATACATTGGTTGTTGGTAATCAGAATATAGTTAGCAGTTATGGTAATATGAATCTAGCTGCTATATATAGTAATGGTTTTATGGAAATAAATAATTGGAATGTGCTTATGATTAATGAGGACTATCGTAAAGGTGGAATAATAAAAACATTGGCAAACTATTTGTCATCTGGTGTTGCTGGAGAGAATGAAGTTATTATAAAGGAATGGAAATAATTTAAGTTTTATAAAGAAATCTTCTTGCATAGGTTTAGTAATAAGTTTTATGCAGGGAGGTTTTTTTATGGTAATCAATTTAAAAAAATTAATTGGGCAGAAGCAGTTTGTTTATGGACTTATTGGTTTATTTATCTTTAGTACCGCTTATGTTCAAGTAGCAAATCTTGTAAACACTGGACCAATTGCAATTGCAGGAACCAATACGGAACAAAAAGTGGTTGCATTGACATTTGATCATTCCTGGGGAAATAAATTTACTCCTTCGATTTTGGAAACACTAAGAGCAAATGATGTAAAAGCTACATTTTTTATCATGGGGCCATGGGCGCTTAAATATCCAGAGGTTGCAAAGCAGATAGCTACTGACGGTCACGAAATTGCTAGTCATGGGCATAAGCATGAAAACTATGGAGACCGAACAGCAGATTGGGTAAAGAATGATATTGAAAAAGCCGAAGCGGAAATTAAGGAAGCAACAGGGGTCGAATCAGTGTCTTTAGTTAGACCTCCGAATGGAAGCTATAGCAAAGAAGCATTATCCGTCATTGATAGTTTAGGCTACAAAACGATTATTTGGAATATTGATTCTTTAGATTGGAAAAATCCCGGGAGAGATGTAGTTATTGATCGTGTAGTAAAGCGCTTAAAACCAGGTGGTATTATTTTAATGCATGCCTCTGATACGCCACAGCAAACAGCAGAAGCTTTACCAATTTTACTAGAAAAGATTAAAGCAGAGGGATATCAAATTGTAACAGTGGGGGAACTTTTACAAAACTACGCTGAGGGTGGATTGAAGCGCCACTGATAGCTGAATAAAGAATAAAAAACCTTTAGCAGGATTTTAGCCAGAGCTAAACGAATTTTATAAAGTTATGTAGTGCGAATATAGATAGCAGTATAAATTATGCTAAAGGTGGCGATTTTTGTGATAGATATGATGACGCCTGCCCGAAAAGCGGCAGAGGGTATTCGACTAGATTTTTCTGACGCAGTGCAGCTATATAAGGAAGAAAATTTGCTTAATTTAGCAAATTGGGCGCGAGCAATCAAAGAAAAAAAGAGCGGCAAAAATGTGTATTATAATGTTAACCGTCATATTAATTTGACGAATATATGTGTATCTGGATGTCCATTATGTGCATTTGCGTGTACAGCTGAAGAAAAAAGAGCGTATGTAATGAGCCAAGAGGAAGTGGAGAGAATTGTGCAAAGCACGATGGCGAAAACTCCTGATTTAAGTGAGTTTCATATGGTAAGTGCACTTCATCCGGAGAAAGATTTTGATTACTATTTAACTATTGTAAGAGCGGTAAAACGCATTGCGCCTCAGGTACATTTAAAAGCGTTTACCCCGGTTGAAATTGTCCATTTTTCAAAGATATCCAAACGAAGTATTGAAGATGTGCTAAAAACATTAAAAGAAGCTGGGCTGGATTCATTACCTGGCGGTGGTGCTGAAATTTTAGATGATGAAATAAGAAAAGAGATTTGTCCGAATAAAGCAACGACAAAAGAATGGATTGAAACGATAAAAACGGCACATCGCCTAGGTATATTGACAAATGCAACGATGCTTTACGGTCATAAAGAAACGATTGAGCAGAGAATCCGCCATCTGTTCACCTTGCGTGATATTCAAGATGAAACAGGTGGCTTTCAAGCTTTTGTCGCGTTCCCTTTTCATCCGGCAAATACAGGATTTTCAGACCTTAAGCGTGTCAGTTCTTGGGAAGATTTAAAAATGATTGCGTTAACACGATTGATTTTAGATAATTTTGACCATATAAAAGCTTTTTGGATGATGCTTACGATGCCAATTGCACAGTTATCACTAGCCTTTGGGGTAGATGATTTGGATGGAACGGTCGAAGAAGAAAAGATTATCCATGCAGCAGGAGCAAAAACAAATAAAGGAATTACAAAACAAGAAATTATTCAATTGGTGAGTGAAACGGGATATATTCCTGTAGAACGTGATACATTTTATCAACCAGTAGAAAAATTTTAGTGAGGGAAGAACCATGGGAAAAGCAAAATTAGGGCATATTAATTTTATTAATTGTTTGCCATTAACATATAGCTTTGAAAAAGAAGGGTTTGGAAAAGGACTAAATATTACTTCGGCAGTACCGACAGTGCTAAATAATGATATTGTCAATAACAGGCTGGATGTCAGCCCTGTATCTTCTATTGTTTATGCACGAAATAGTGAAAAGTTTTTGATTATGCCAGATGTGGCAATTAGCGCAGATGGCAACGTGCAGAGTATTATTTTAGTCTCGAAAAAACCAATTGAAGAGTTAACGAATGACAAAATTATTTTAACGGCAAAATCGGCAACTTCTCACTGCTTATTGAAAATAGTTTTAAATAAAGCATATGGTGCAAGACCAAATTATTATATTCGTATTATTGATATGAATCGGATTATTCCCGAGGATGCAACTGCAACTTTATTAATCGGTGATGATGCATTATATGCAAATCACAATCATCAAGAAGGTCTTTATTATTATGATATCGGTATGGAGTGGAAAAAACTCACCGGACTTAGAATGGTATATGCAGTATGGATTATCAATCGGAATTTTGCCAAAAGCCATGCTGATTTATTACAGCTCGTTTTTGATAGAGTAACAAAGGGATTTGCGAATGGTTATCAAAAGAAAAAGCAAGCAATTGAAATGATTTTAAATCATAAACCATTTTCATTTGCGCAATTAGATGAATATTTAGAAGTGATAAAATGGGGTTTTTCCCAGGAACATCAACGTGCGTTGTTGATTTTTTATGAGATGGCACATGAGATGAATTTGATTGACCATGTACCGAAAATAGAACTGGCAGAGGTGATTCGATGAGTTTGTCGCCAAAAGAAGGTTTAGATTTGTTATGTAATGGCGATGTACTCGCACTTGGCAAGCAGGCAGACGAAGTACGTCGTAGCTTACATCCGGATAATACAGTAACTTTTATAGTTGATAGAAATATCAACTATAGCAATGTATGTGTAAGTGAATGCAAGTTTTGTGCATTTTATCGTCGTAAAGGGGAAAAGGGGCAGTATTTATTATCGAATGATGTCATTCTTAAAAAGATTGATGAAACGATTTCAGCAGGGGGAACACAAGTTATGATTCAGGGGGGGTTACACCCTGATTTGGATTTTCAATATTATCTCGATATGCTGAATTTAATAAAAAAGAAGTATCGGATTACTATCCATTCTTTTTCGCCAGCAGAGGTCATTCATATGGCGAAGAAAGCCAATTTATCTATTTTAGATACGCTTAAAGAATTAAAAAAAGCCGGATTAGATTCACTTCCGGGAGGCGGTGCTGAAATTTTAGTCGATGAAGTTAGGCAGCGTGTCAGTCCAAAGAAAATATCAGCTGGTGAGTGGCTAGAAGTCATGGAAATTGCGCATGGCATTGGTCTTGAGAGTACCGCAACGATGGTAATCGGTATGGGAGAGACGCTAGAGCAAAGGATTGAACATATGGAAAAGGTTCGTCAATTGCAAAAGCGTACGGGCGGTTTCCGGGCATTTATTACATGGACATTCCAACCCGGGAATACTGAACTTGGCGGGAAAAAAGTTACTGCCTGGGATTATTTAAAGACGTTGGCTGTAACGAGAATTTATTTAGATAATATTAAACATATTCAAGGTTCGTGGGTAACGCAAGGGCAAAATATTGGACAACTTACGTTAGCTTTTGGGGCAGATGATTTAGGTAGTATTATGTTAGAAGAAAATGTAGTCAGAGCCGCAGGAACTTCTTATCAAATGTCAATTGATAAGATGGTAAATATAATTCGTGACGCTGGAAAGGTTGCCGCTCAACGTGATACTCAGTATAATATAATAAGAAAATTTGAATAGAGGGAAAAGAATGAGTATACCAAATGTAGAATTTGCCGTAATCGGAGGATCAGGTACATTGTCTAGCGATTTTCCATTGGGTGCAAAAGCTGATGATGTAACGATATTAGAAGATGAACTCGTTTTTGATACGCCATATGGGACAAGTCCGGTTTTTCGTTTATTTTCGGTAGGTAAGAAAAAAGTTTTAACTTGTAGAATGCATGGTTGGCGTAGTGAAGTGAGCCGAGCGGATGCGTCCAGACAAATCTTTTGGGTGTTTCGGGAAGCTGGAGTAAAACGAATTATCTCAGAAGGTGGAGTTGGGACAATTAATCCACTATTAGATCCGCGTGATTTTTTAATTCCAGATGATTATCTTGATATGTCAGAGCGTAAAGGCGTGGGCTTGGAAGGTAAGTATTTACTGATTATGCGTGATGCGCTTTGCCATGAACTGCGTCAAACGTTGATTGAAAAAACGAGAGCTGAATATAAAGGCAGAATTTTTACCCGTGGAACTTATGCAGTAACTGAAGGCAGACATTTTGAAAGCCCAGCAGAAATTGCAATGTTAAAAGGACATGCTGATATTGTTGGACAAAGTATTTGCCCAGAAGTGTATTTAGCAAGGGAAATTGGTGCATGTTATGCAGGAATATATTTTGTTGTAAATTATGGTGAAGGGTTAGTAAAATCTTGGTCGCATGAAATTTTGGAAAATATTTTTTACGATGATGCTCCAATGATTAGCCGTATTATTTTAGATACAATTCGTGATACACAAAGTGAAGGAAAATGTGAATGTAAAGATCTTCGCAAAGAAACACTATTAAAAGGTATTTACAATAAGTAGAATCTTGTGGTATATTGTCGTCATTACCAAAATCGAGGAGGAAAGAAATTTTGGAAAGTAAGCATCATGAAATGATATTAATATTAGATTTCGGTGGTCAATATAATCAATTGATTGCCAGACGTGTAAGAGAATGTGGCGTTTATTGTGAAATAGTGCCTTATGATTATAGTATTGAAAAAATTAAAGCGAAAAATCCACGTGGTATTATTTTTACAGGTGGACCTAATAGCGTGTATGGAGATGATACACCAAAAGCAGATTCACAAGTTTTTGAACTAGGAATTCCTGTACTTGGAATTTGTTATGGACACCAATTTATGGCATATACATTGGGCGGAGTAGTAGAAAGCCCAGATATTAGAGAATACGGAAAAACTGCAATTGCTTTAGATGGAGCATGCAAGTTATTTGAAGGAATTGATGCCGATAACGAATGCTGGATGAGTCATACAGATTTTGTTTCTAAAGCACCAGCAGGCTTCAAAGTTGTTGCAACTACGAAACAATGTCCAATTGCAGCAATGGCAAATAAAACAAAAAAATTATATGGTGTACAATTCCATCCAGAAGTTGAACATACACCATATGGCAAAAAAATGTTGGCGAATTTCTTATTTGATGTTTGTGAATTAGAAGCAGATTGGAATATGTCTTCTTTTGCTGAGAGTAAAATCGCTGAAATTAAAAAAATCGTTGGCGATAAAAAAGTTTTATGTGCTTTATCCGGTGGTGTTGATTCCTCAGTTGCAGCAGTGCTTGTACATAAGGCTGTTGGTAAACAATTAACTTGTGTGTTCGTTGATCATGGCTTACTTAGAAAAGATGAGGGTGATCAAGTAGAGGCAATTTTTAGAGAACAATTCGATATGAACTTAATTCGTGTCGATGCAAAAGATCGCTTCCTTGGGAAACTTGCCGGTGTATCTGATCCAGAGCGTAAACGTAAAATTATTGGTGAAGAATTCATTCGTGTATTTGAAGAAGAATCCAATAAACTTGGCAAAATTGATTTCCTAGTACAAGGTACAATTTATCCAGACGTTGTTGAAAGTGGAACAAAAACCTCTGCGACAATTAAAAGTCATCATAACGTAGGTGGCTTGCCAGAAGATATGGATCTAGAATTGATTGAACCACTTCGTGAATTGTTTAAAGATGAAGTTCGTGCGGTTGGTGAAGAATTAGGAATTCCACATCATTTAGTATGGCGTCAACCATTCCCAGGTCCAGGTCTTGCAATTCGCGTACTTGGTGAAATTACGGAAGAAAAACTATTTATCACGCGCGAAGCAGATGCGATCTTTAGAGATGAAGTTGCAAAAGCAGGTCTAGAAGGTAAGATATGGCAATACTTTGCTTGCTTGCCCAATATTCGTTCCGTAGGTGTTATGGGTGATGAAAGAACTTACTGTCACACAGTAGCACTAAGAGCAGTAACCAGTTCCGATGGGATGACTTCCGATTGGGCACATATCCCATACGAAGTATTAGATAAAATTTCCCGCCGTATCGTTAACGAAGTAAAAGGTGTAAATAGAATTGTTTATGATATAACAAGTAAACCACCATCCACAATTGAGTGGGAGTAAACAGAATTGTCTCGGGGCACTGCCGTTTATTCTGAAAAGGGCAAAAATGGCTAACCCGCCGACATAGACAAAAAGACCTTGCATTAAAGCTTTTTGAAGCTTATGCAGGGTCTTTTTTTATCCTCAACCCGCGTAAATAAAGGAATTTCTGCTTGCGAAAAAGAGCGTTCACCATGGAGTGACGGGCATATCTGGCAAAGCCAGAGAGAATACAGGAAAATGCCCTTTACAGAATAAACGGCAGTGCCCCGCGACATGGTGATATTTTCTTTTATGCTTTTTGGGAAAAAGCATATCGCTGTGATTTTCATGAAAGTTGGCTTGAAACGCCCGTAATACGGGGCGGGAAAGTATATTCATGATGTCCTATTTCCCAAAAACCGAATCTCCAATTCCTCTAAAAACCGCCCATTTTCATTTTTGGAAAGCGCTTTTGGGAAGATGGAGTCAAGCAGCAGAGCGTTCCTAATATGGAGGTTTTGCAAGGTGAGGAAGAAAAATTTTAAAGGACGTTGTGAAAAACGTGTCATTGCCAAGTGCAATGAGGTATGCAGGACATACGATGCGATCCAGTATGTCTATGCGGATGTTTTGCAAGCAAGTGATGGCTCAGAGAACCATTGTCTGCCGTATATCCCTGATTATGCAGATAGTGAGCTTGCTGAACAGATAATACACCTGCTGTAAATTAGTCAATGATTGTACAAGAATGGTGAACGTATTGAAAGCATTGTAAGTTGTTGAAGTATTTTATCTTTCCTTTTTATGCTTTGTTTGTGGAAAAGTCAATTTGATGGTAAAATAAGCAAAACCGCTTATTTACGGGCGGTTTTGAAATAATGAATAATAATTTTATTGTGCTTTTGGTTGTGATATAAACAATAAATTTTAGTTGATGAAAGGAAGTAGGTTTGTGATGAAATACTTTTATAAGTATATGCCATTAAGAAAAGAGTTTTTTGATAGTTTAATGATGAGAGCAACGCCTTTTGCAGCTCTTAATGATCCGTATGAGGGACTTTAAATGATGAACAATTTAAAACGGCAAACAAAGGGACGTGCACTGCCGTTTCAGGTCTATCCTGGGTACCCCCGATATTCGGGAAATGGTAATGTGAATTCAGCTGCGATTTATGTATATGGTTCATTAGCGAATGGAAAATAACTTTTGGTATTTATGCATGCTCAAAGCTCGAATAACTTGCTATCAATGGCTAATTATATTTGTTGAAAGGGATGAAATGTTATGAACGAAGTCATACAAAATATGTTAACAAGAAAAAGCATAAGAACTTATAAAAAGGATCAGGTCAAAGATGAGGATTTAAAGGACATTATTCAAGCCGCAATCCATGCACCGTCCGGAGGAAATTCGCAATCTTGGATTTTTACTGTGTTGCAAAATAACGATAGATTAGCTGAACTTAACGACCAAGTAAAAGAGACATATAAAAATATTGAAGTAAATGAAAAAACATATCGGTCCATTGTAGCAGGAAAGAATGCAGCAAAGAATGCTGGCTATAGTTTCTATTATCATGCACCTACCCTGATTCTTGTGTCTAATGCAAGGGAATATCCGAATGCAATGGCCGATTGTTCCGTGGCTATTGAAAATATGATGTTGGCAGCCCATTCTTTGGGTTTGAGTTCATGTTGGATTAACCAGCTTACATGGTTTGGTGATATTCCGGATATAAGAAAGCTCTTATCAGGTTATGGCGTTCCAGATGATTATATGGTATGTGGTTCTGTCGCATTAGGTTATAGTGAAAATGACTCGGGGAAATTGGTGCCTAGAAAAGAACCAAATGTGACTATTATAAAATAAGCAATAGAATAAGATTTAGATTGTTCATATATATATGATCCAGGATTTGTTAGTTCCCATTAGGATAAAGGAATCGGGCAAAAAGATTTTAAAATTGGTAAGAAATCACATGATGGGAATTATTAACGTTACATCAGATTCTCTTGCTGATGGAGGAAAATATAATAGCTTAGATAGAGCTGTTCCATGCAAAAGAAATTATAGGACAGGGGTTGATATAATCGATATTAGAGGAAAATAGTGAAGATGTTATTTCCAACCATGGAAAGACAGATGTCGATTTGTCAGTGAAGTCGCGGCTAGTCCTAATTTACTAGGGATAATTAAACGTTCTGAAAGCAACCGTATTAAAAGAAATGCAAAGATATTAACTCAAAGCGAATTCACAAAGAAAGTCATACTAAGGAGATCCCTTGATTTTTTATCATGGAAAAGCAGCCAACGTACAGGGATGATGAGGTATTCTGTTTATCTCTCTTGTAATTTGAAGGGTGGTAGCTATAATAATTGTAACAAGGTCGAGGATACTAGGTCGTGGGGCACTGCCATTTATCCTCCAAAGGGCAAAATGGCTTAGCCAGTGAGACATAGAAAAAATGACCTTGCATTAAAGCTTTTCGAAGCTTATGCAGGGCCATTTTTTTGTTTTTCAAACTATCCTCAAACTGCGTAAATACTGAAATTTCGGGAATATTCTGCTTACTAAAAAAGGCGGTCACCATGGAGTGACGGGAATTTCTGGAAAAGCCAGGGAGAATACAGGAAAATGCCTTTTGGAGAATAAATGGCAGTGACTCACGACATGAAAAACACGAATCCTTTAAAATTATAAGGGTTCGTGTTTTTTTAGGCGTACTAAAAACGTACTATTTTAATTTTATAAAATGTTTATTACATGATTTAACTGTTTATTGTTGCTATATGAAAAATATGGTACAATTCTAACAGGTGCTACTAAACGTAGGCGGTTAGTTCCCATTTGTATTCCGTTACATACGGAGGAATGGGGGTGATGCCATGAATGATGTAAATTTAACATTGTTACTTTTCATCATCTTGGTTTTTACCATAAAAAAAGATTAACCGCCCAGCCTCAGAAACTTTGCGGTTAATCTAATCGTAAATTCATGGGAGCTAACCGTTTTATCGGTAGCACCTTTTATATGATTATCATAACACAAATATTTTATACTATCAATTCAATTATTTAATAAAACATATGGATAAAGAGGATGAGGTATTGTGAAAATGCAAATTGAAACGGAGCGTTTACTTTTGCGTCCAATTACTATGGAGGATGCAGGGGATATTTTTGAATACAGCAAGAATCCTCATGTTGGTTCAAATGCGGGATGGAAGCCACATGGAAATATTGAAGAAACGATAGAAATCATGAAAATGATATTTATAAATCAAGACGGTATTTTCGGAATCATTTTAAAGAGTAACAAGAAGTTAATTGGGATAGTAGGAGTAATGTTAGATCCAAAACGGCAAAATCACAAGGCGTATATGTTAGGATATTCTTTAGCAGAACCATATTGGGGGCAGGGGATAATGACGGAGGCGGTAATGGAAACGATAAAATATGGATTTAGTCAAATGGATTTAGATTTAATCTCGGCTTATTGTTATCCTGAAAATGAACGCTCTAAAAGAATATTGAAAAAATGTGGATTTAAATATGAGGGATGTTTGAGTCAATGTGAGGAATTATATAATGGGAGAGTATTAGATAATGAATGTTATGCATTGCTTAATAAGAAGTGAATTCGCTTATTGTATTTAGTCAGTAAATCTAATATTTTTGTATCTTAGAATTTTTTATCATTTTGGATTTTTATTCGAATCTTTTTTATTCAAAGAGTTCCCAAAGGATTTTCCGAAAGTTTTCAAATCTTTCCTTGATAAGATAAAGACAAATTAGGAAAGGTGGAATTTAAATGAATAAGTTAACTAAAGGATTTGTTGCTATAGCAATGGTCGGAGTGTTGCAAATTGGATTTACGAGTGCTGTTTTAGAGGCTTCTCCTAGAGATGATAGACCGCCACAACGAGTTAGTCATCATGACAAACATCGAGATAAAGCTCACTATGATAAAGAGATGAAAAAAGAAAAAGAGCGTCATGAAAAAGAAATGAAACGTCATCCGGGAGAATCTAGACACGAATGGGAAAAAAGAAAGCATGAAGAAGAAAAGCGGCATCAGAATGAAATGGATAGAATTGCCGCTCTGCTTGTTGGAATTGCTATAGGAAGCTCTTTGTAAATTCCATTAATGATTGTAATTTTATAAGCTTTGTAAAAAATAAATAATGGCTGTCTGGCGAACCTTTTGGAGCTACATAAAAATAGGTATGTAAAGATTCGCTATGACAGCTCTTTTTGTATGGAAAATAAGTAATTTAAAAATAAACAGTCTTTACGGTAAAGAATATTTTTTATAAATGCCTTTTATGACGAATACAAACAAAATACTGCAAATTCCGTTGACAGTCTTAAAAATAATCTGTTATTATAAACAGAGTGGCGTAAATAGTAGTATAAGTTTTTAATTGGTATATATGTACTTGTCATTTTAGTTGTATGATAATTTTTGACAATTTTTGTTGATAAAACCATAAAATATTATCGACTCCGGCTCAATTGGTCGGAGTCGAATGAATTTACGATATAGGCGATAAGCTGAATTGGGGAACGATTGCCCTGTGGATTATTTGCATTACATGCAAATAATCAGAGCCCATATATTTTTATATGGTTAATATAGATAATTTTAAGCTAGTGAAGTTTATTCGCAAACAGAATTGAACCAAATGAATAAACTACGATAATTCGCGTATGTTAGGAAAGGTGGTTAATTCATGAAAAAAGTAGCTATTGTTATGGGGAGTGACTCTGATTGGCCAATATTAAAACCGGCGGCAGATTTACTAAAGGATTTTGGTATTGAATGTGAAGTCGTTGTTGCATCTGCACATCGTACACCAGCAAGAGTACATGATTTTGTTACTTCAGCACCTGAAAAAGGGATTGGTGTGTTTATTTCGGCAGCAGGCGCGGCAGCTCATTTAGGTGGTGTGATTGCAAGTCTTACAACACTTCCTGTAATTGGAGTTCCAATTAATGCAACTCCTTTAAATGGTATGGATGCATTACTTAGTACAGTTCAAATGCCATCTGGAATTCCAGTTGCAAGTATGGCTGTGAATGGGGCAAAAAATGCAGCAATTTTTGCGGCGCAAATTTTGGCTGTAAGCAATCCTAGTTTACAGGAAAGACTAATTGCACATCGCAAGCAAATGGCAGAAGAAGTTGAGAAGAAAGCAGCGAAGGTTGCAGCAAGTTTATAATATAAAGTAAGATTTGAT
The DNA here is from genome assembly GCF_965318445.1 of Anaerosinus sp. Taxonomy (NCBI): domain Bacteria; kingdom Bacillati; phylum Bacillota; class Negativicutes; order Selenomonadales; family Sporomusaceae; genus Anaerosinus; species Anaerosinus sp. Next base: position 238,902 of record NZ_CBDNNH010000002.1, read on the forward strand.
TCAGGTGGAGTGTTTACTCCAGCTGAATCTTAGTCGACCTTATTCAGGAAATTAGCCGCTCACCTGTGCCCTGTGGGTATAACTCCTACTTATAGAAGTTAGGAGTCTTATAAGCAGAGAACAAAAATCTTTGATTTTGTGTGAATCGCTTATTTTGTCAGATGGGCGGGGTAGTTATTTGGTAAAAAATTATGAAATTTGGAGGCTATAAGCAATGGGAAAAAAACCATTATATGAAGGTAAAGCAAAGCAAATTTATGCAACGGAAAATCCTGATGAAGTATTAGTATATTATAGAGATGATGCAACTGCTGGTAATGGAGCAAAAAAAGGTACGATAGCAGATAAAGGGATTATGAATAATAAAATCGCATCATTTTTCTTTAAATTATTAAAAGAAAATGGTGTTGATAACCATTTTGTAAGTATGCCAAGCGATCGTGAGATGTTAGTAAAATCCTTGAAAATTTTACCTCTTGAAGTTGTAGTAAGAAACATTGCAGCAGGAAGCCTTGCGAAGCGTTTAGGTTTAGAAGAAGGCACAAAAATGTCTTGCCCTGTTGTTGAATTATATTATAAAAATGATGAACTTGGTGATCCATTAGTTAATGATTATCATATAAAAGCAATCGGCTTAGCAACGGAAACTCAAGTTGCTGAAGTAGAAAGCATTGCTTTAAAAGTAAATGAAATTTTAACAAAATATTTAGCAACAAAAAATATTGAATTGATTGATTTCAAACTTGAATTTGGTTTATACAAGGGTCAAGTATTGTTAGGGGATGAAATTTCTCCAGATACTTGTCGTTTCTGGGATACAGTAACAAAAGAAAAATTGGATAAAGATAGATTTCGTCGTGATATGGGCAATGTTGAGGATGCCTATAAAGAAGTATTACACAGATTAACAGGAGAGGTTAGATGATAGATTTAGAACTGGACAAGCTAAAAGAAGAATGTGGTGTTTTTGGCATTTATTCGCGAACTGAGGATGTAGCACTTAATACGTATTGGGGACTTTATGCGCTTCAGCATCGTGGACAGGAAAGTGCCGGGATTGCTATCACTGATGGTTCTTGGATGGATGTAACACGTGGAATGGGATTGGTAAATGAAGTTTTCCGCCATCAAGTACCACATATGGACAATCAATATATTGCCATTGGTCATGTTCGTTATTCGACGACTGGCTCCAGCCTTCTAGCTAATACTCAACCGTTAATGGTAAATTATTCTGGTGGTAAAATTAGTTTGGCTCATAATGGTAACTTAACAAATGCAGCAGAAATTAGACGTGAATTAGAAGAGCAAGGTACAGTTTTCCAAACTTCAATTGACAGTGAGGTTTTTGTGAATTTAATTGCGAGATCTCGCAAGGAATCAGTTGAAGAAAAAATTATGGAAAGTTTAGTGAAAATTAAAGGTGCATATTGCTTAACGATTATGACAGAAGAAAAGTTAATTGGTGCACGTGATCCGCAAGGGTTCAGACCGCTTTGTATCGGGAAAATGGGAGATTCATGGGTGCTATCTTCCGAGTCTTGTGCACTTGATACAGTTGGAGCTGAATTTGTTCGAGATGTAGAACCAGGTGAAATGGTTGTGATCAACGATAAAGGGCTTAAGTCATATCATTTTGCAACAGCTGATAAAAAGGCAGCATGCGTATTTGAATATATTTACTTTGCTCGTCCAGATAGTGTGATTGATGGACAGAGTGTTCATGATGCAAGATTTGAAATGGGTCGTATATTAGCAAGAGAAAGTGGTTTTAAAGCAGATATTGTTATTTCTGTACCTGATTCTGGTACTACGGCGGCAACTGGCTTTGCTTATGAATCTGGAATTCCATTTAAAGAAGGTTTAATGAAAAATCGCTATATTGGGCGTACTTTTATTCAACCTAGTCAACAAAAACGTGATACAAGTGTCAGACTTAAATTAAATGCAATTAAATCAGTAGTAAATGGTAAATCTGTAATTATGGTTGACGATTCTATTGTGCGCGGTACGACGAGCGGAAAAATTGTTCGCATGCTCAAGGCAGCTGGTGCTACAGCTGTTCATATGTGTGTAAGTTCGCCTCCAATCGGTTATCCATGTTATTATGGAATTGACACTTCTGCACGTAAAGAATTGATTGCAGCTACAAAAACAGTAGAAGAAATTCGTCAATATATTGGGGCAGATTCTTTACATTTCTTATCTATTGAAGGATTAAAAGAGTCGCTAAAAGCAGTAAGCTGTGAAGATATGTGTTATGCTTGCTTTAATAGTGCATATCCTGGTGAAAAACCTAAAGAAGATACAATTGGTGCAGATAAATACGTTTTTGAAAAGAAAAAGTAAAAATAATTAAGCTCTGAATTGGGGGAGTTCGATGACTACTGAAAATAAATCTCAACAATTAACTTATCGTGATGCTGGTGTTGATATTGACGCCGGCAATCATGCTGTAACATTGATGAAAAAACATGTAAAATCTACTTATCGTCCTGAGGTATTAGGTGATTTAGGTGGTTTTGGTGGATTATTCGCTTTAAATAGCGGAAAATATAAAGAACCAGTTCTCGTCTCTGGTACAGATGGTGTGGGGACGAAATTACGTTTGGCTTTTATGCTGGACAAACATGATACAATTGGTCAAGATGCAGTTGCAATGTGTGTGAATGATATTTTAGTGCAAGGTGCAGAACCTTTATTTTTCCTTGATTATTTAGCTGTGGGCAAACTTGAGCCAGAAAAAGTTGCAGCAATTGTAAGTGGTGTTGCTGGTGCTTGTAAAGAATCTGGGTGTGCGTTAATTGGTGGAGAAACTGCTGAGATGGCAGGTTTTTATCCAGATGGTGAATATGATATTGCTGGTTTTGCTGTTGGTATCGTGGATAAGGCAAAGATTATTACAGGTGCAAATATTAAGCCAGGTGATATTTTAATCGGATTACCATCAACTGGTGTACATTCTAATGGTTACTCACTTGTAAGAAAAATTTGTTTTGATGTAAAAGGGTTTAAAGGCGATGAATATATTGAAGAATTCGGTAAGACGATTGGTGAAGAATTATTAACACCGACACGTTTATATCCAAAAGTTTGTATGCCTTTAACAGAAAAATTCACGATTCATGGTATGGTGCATATTACTGGTGGTGGATTCTATGATAATATTCCACGGGTTTTACCGGAAAATTGTGGAGTAGAAGTAGATTCTACATCTTGGGAAAGACCAGCTGTTTTCGATAAATTGCAAGAGTGGGGCAACGTTGCTTGGACGGAAATGTACCGTACTTTTAATATGGGGATTGGTATGGCTTTAGTTGTTCCAGCAAATGAAGTTGAAAAAATTCAAGCGCATTTAGCAGCAAATAATGAAACTGCTTATGTGATTGGTAAAGTTGTCGAAGGTAAGCAAGAAGTTGTGATAAAAGGTGGGGTTTTTAATGACTAATACTGCAGTATTAGGCGTTTTAGCCTCTGGTCGCGGCAGTAATTTGCAATCGATCATTGATGCAATTGATATTGGTAGAATTAAGGCAGAAATTGCAGTTGTGATTAGTGATAAACCAGAAGCAAATGCTTTAAAACGCGTAGCTGAATTAGGAATACCTGCGGTTTGTGTAGATCGTAAGCTTTATGATACGAAAGAAGAATTTGAAAAAGCATTGGTAGAAGAACTTGAAAAACATCGTGTGGATTTAGTTATTTTAGCTGGATTTATGCGTATTTTAAGTCCGTATTTTGTAAATGCTTTTAAAAATAAAATCATGAATATTCATCCTTCTTTATTACCGGCTTTCCCTGGTGCACATGCACATCGCAGCGTTTTAGAATACGGTGCGAAAGTTTCTGGCTGTACAATTCATTTTGTAGATGAAGGAATGGACAGTGGTCCGATTATTTTGCAGGAGTCTGTTCCAGTGCTTGATGATGATACCGAGGAAACTCTGGCTGCTCGTGTACTCAAAGTGGAACATGTATTATATCCAAAAGCAATTGCATTGTATTTGGAAGATAAACTTGAAATAAACGGTAGACGTGTAATGATTAAAGAATAGAGAATAGGTGGGAAAAGCATGAAAATTAAACGTGCCTTAATCAGTGTTTCTGATAAAACTGGTGTTATTGAATTTGCGAAAAAGCTTCATGCTGCTGGGGTAGATATTATTTCTACTGGCGGTACAATGAAAACTTTAAAAGAAGCAGGTATTCCTGTAACTTATGTAAGTGAAGTGACTGGGTTTCCTGAGATTATGGATGGTCGTGTAAAAACTTTAAATCCATATATTCATGGTGGTATACTTGCAATTCGTGATAATGCAGAGCATGTGGAAGCGATGAAAAAACATAATATTACAGGCATTGATATGGTTGTTGTAAATCTTTATCCATTCCGTCAAACAATTGCCAAACCAGGGGTTGAACTTGCAGAAGCAATTGAAAATATTGATATTGGTGGGCCTGCGATGATTCGTGCGGCAGCAAAAAATTTCAAATATGTAACTGTGGTTGTAAATCCTGCACGTTACGATGAGATTGCAGCTGAACTTACAAGTGATGCTGGTATTACTGATGGACTTCGTATGTCTCTTGCAAAAGAAGCTTTTGGGCATACCGCTGAGTATGATGCTTGTATTAATCAATACTTAGCTAAAGAGTTAGGCGAAGGCAATTTCCCTAATACAGTACATATGACGTTAGAAAAAGTTCAAGATTTACGTTATGGTGAAAATCCACATCAAAATGCTGCTTTCTATCGTGAAGCACATAGTCCAATCGGGGTTGCGAATGCGAAACAATTGCACGGAAAAGAACTTTCTTTCAATAATATTGTTGATATAGAATCAGCTTATAATATTGTAGCTGAATTTAAAGATCCAGCAGTAGCGATTATTAAACATACAAATCCTTGCGGTGCAGGAATTGGTGCAACAATTTCTGAAGCTTACACAAAAGCATATGAAGCAGATCCGTTATCTGCTTTTGGTGGTATTGTGGCATTAAATCGTACAGTAGATAAAGCAACTGCACAGCAAATCAGTGAAATTTTTATTGAGGTTGTGATTGCTCCTGCCTTTGATGAAGAATCGCTTGAAATTTTAACAGCGAAGAAAAATATTCGTCTATTAACATTACCGCTTCCTGAACTTGGCGGTTCTCGTATGGATATGAAAAAAGTGGCTGGTGGAATGTTACTTCAAGATGCAGATACGCTTGAGGCAAAACGCGAAGAAATGCAAGTCGTTTCTAAGCGTCAACCAACAGAAGAAGAATGGCGTCAAGCAATGTTTGCTTGGAAAATTGTAAAGCATGTAAAATCTAATGCGATTGTTGTTGCTGGCAATGACCAAACGTATGGTGTTGGTGCAGGTCAAATGAATCGTGTAGGTTCAGCAGCAATTGCACTTGAACAAGCTGGTGAAAAAGCAAAAGGTGCTGTACTTGCTTCTGATGCATTCTTACCGTTTAGAGATTCTGTGGATACGGCTGCAAAAGCTGGTATCACATTAGTTATTCAAACTGGCGGATCAATTCGTGACCAAGAATCTATTGATGCAGCGAATGAACATGGGATTACAATGATTTTCACTGGTAGAAGACATTTTAAACATTAATTGAATTGATTTTCAATATTTTAAGATAAAGTCGCACTTACTTTTTCGCAAGGATGAGTTTTCGTGCGACTTATCTATATAGGAGTGATTGTGTGCGTATATTAGTCATTGGCGGCGGTGGTCGCGAACATACGTTAGCTTGGAAACTTTCTCAAAGTCAAGGTGTGGAGAAAATGTATGCGATTCCGGGCAATCCTGGGATGGAAAGCCTTGCTGAATGTATAAGTAATATTTCTATTTCTGATAATATTTCCTTGGTGAAATTCGCAAAAGAACATAAAATTGACCTAACTGTTGTAGGACCAGAATTGCCATTGGCAAACGGTTTGGTAGATGCTTTTGAAGAAGCGGGATTAAAAGCTTTTGGCCCAACAAAAGCAGCAGCTGAAATTGAAGGATCAAAAGCTTTTTCTAAATGGTTAATGAAAAAATACGAAATTCCTACAGCTAAATTTGAAGTATTTACTGATGCTCAAAAAGCGCGTGAATATGTAAAAGCGCAGGGGGCACCAATTGTTATTAAGGCCGATGGCTTAGCGGCAGGCAAAGGTGTAATTGTAGCAGCGACACTACAAGAGGCTTTAGAAGCTGTGGATAGCATTATGTGCGATCATACTTTTGGTGATGCTGGAAGTCGGGTAGTTATTGAAGAATGCTTGGTTGGTGAAGAAGCTTCCCTACTTGCATTTACGGATGGCAAAACGATTATTCCAATGATTTCTTCACAAGATCATAAACGTGCATTTGATAATGATGAAGGTCCAAATACTGGTGGGATGGGAACTTATGCACCAGCTCCAGTATTAACGCAAGATTTACTCAAGCAAGTACAAAAAGAAATTCTTGAACCAACCGTAAAAGCAATGCAGCAAGAAGGCCGGAAATACTGCGGTTGTTTATATGCAGGGCTTATGATTACAGCAGACGGTCCGAAAGTTATTGAGTTCAATGCACGCTTTGGTGATCCGGAAACACAAGTTGTATTGCCATTATTGGATGGTGATTTAGCACAAATTATGCTAGCGTGTATTGAGGGGAATTTAGCTAAAACTGAAGTGAAATGGGAAGAAAAAGCGACTGTTTGTGTAGTTATGGCAGCAGGTGGTTATCCGGCGAATTATAAAAAAGGTGATGTAATCACTGGCATGGATAAAGCAGAGGCTGATGGGGCGGTGGTATTCCATGCAGGTACGGCAAAAACGGAGGCTGGAATTGTAACCAATGGCGGACGCGTATTAGGCGTTACAGCTAAAGCGGATAATATTAAAGAGGCTGTAGATAAAGCCTATAAAGCAGCTAGCAAAATTAATTTTGCAAAAGTACACTATCGTAAGGATATTGCATATCGTGCAATTGCTCGTTTAAAATAAAGAGTATTTTTTAAATCATGGGAAAGTATATCAATAATACTACCCATGATTTTTTTGATTGAAAAAGGTATAATGTCATAGATTGACGAATAAAAGAATGCAGGAAGGAGTATGTATATGGATGTTGGTTTATTATTAGTGAATATTGGTTTAATTATTATGCTGCTGGCGAGTTTAGGATTAACGATCATCGGTATGCCCGGGAATATTGTTATTTTTCTTACTGCACTTGCCTATGGCTTTTATGATCACTTTGTCCATCTTTCTCTTATGGATTTAGGCATTGTATTGGGTGCTATTATATTAGGTGAAGTATTTGAAACATTTACAGGTGCAGTTTGGGCAAGCAGAGAGAAAGCATCAAAACGTGCTGTTATATTTGCTGTAATTGGAACAGTTATTGGAGGACTTATAGGCACGGCTTTTACTCCTATTATTGGCTCAATTATTGGCGCCTTAGCCGGTGGATTTACAGTAAGTTGGTTTGTTGAGTATCAACTAACTAATGATAAAGAACATGCAATTCGTGTGGCAACGAGTGTAATAAAAGGACAGATACTTGGTGTGATTATAAAATTCACCATTGCGTTAGTTACGATTATTTATTTATTATTTAATTTAGCATGGTAACTAAGTTGTTAGCTGAGAAATATCATAGGAAGAGAAAAAAAGTATATACTATTAAAAACTTATTTATCAGATGACTAATCTACTCATCTGACGAAATAAGCGATTCACACAAAATCAAATGTTTTGGTTCTCGCTTATAAGACGCTCGCCTTCTATAGGTGAGAGATATACCCACAGGCGAGAAGCTAAGTTTCTGAATCAAGTCTACTTTATAAAAATTTTTAGTCAGATGTAAATTTACAAAATAGATGTATAATTTAGAACTAAGATTCTAGATTTAGAATAAGGAGGATATTGATGTCACTTATAGTTGGTCAAGAGTATAGTGGTTTTGAATTAAAAGAAATAGCAGAGGTTAAAGAAATAGGCTCAACAGCTTATCAGTTTATCCATAAAAAAAGCGGCGCAAAATTATTATTTATGGAAAATGAAGATGACAATAAAGTTTTTTCGATTACGTTTCGGACGCCACCGAATGACAGTACAGGTGTACCCCATATTGTAGAACATTCTGTATTATGTGGTTCGCGGAAGTTTCCAATGAAAGAACCATTTGTAGAGCTTGTTAAGGGGTCATTAAATACGTATTTAAATGCAATGACGTTTTCAGATAAAACGATGTATCCGGTCGCAAGTCGCAATGATAAAGATTTTCAAAATCTGATGGATGTTTATCTTGATGCGGTGTTTTATCCTGTAATGTATGATTGTCCAGAAGTTTTTATGCAGGAAGGCTGGCATTATGAAGCGGAATCGAAAGATTCCGAATTGAGATATAAAGGTGTTGTATACAATGAAATGAAAGGGGCTTTTTCTTCTCCAGAGGCTATTTTGGACAAGGAAATTCTCGCTTCTTTATTTCCTGATACCACGTATGGATATGAGTCTGGAGGAGATCCAGATGTAATTCCAGAACTTACCTTAGAAGGTTTTTTAGCTTTTCATCAAAAATATTATCACCCATCCAATAGTTATATTTATTTGTATGGAAAGATGGATATAGTAGAAAAATTATCGTTTTTAGATAAAGAATATTTAAGTGCTTTTGAAGCGAAATCGATTGATTCAACCATCGAAGAACAAAAACTGTTTAGTGAGCCAAAGTATGTAGAAAGTTATTATCCAGCTTCGGCAAATGAAGATATTCGGGAGAAAACGTTTTTAAGTTTAAATTGTATTGTTGGAAAAGCAGAAGAAACGGAAACAATGATGGCATTGCAAATCCTTGAGCATTTCTTATTGAGAACGCAATCAGCACCATTGAAGAAAGCTTTAATTGACGCAAACATCGGGAAAGATGTATTGAGCTCATTTGCAGATAGCATCTTACAGCCATCCTTTAGCATTATTGTTAGTGGTTCTGATGTTGATCAAGTAGAAGCGTTTAAACGGGTGACAAAAGAAACATTAGAAAAGTTAGTCCGTGAGGGAATTGATCGAGAGTTAATTGAAGCATCGATTAATTTATTAGAATTTAAATTACGTGAAGCTGATTTTGGGCAAAGTCCAAAAGGGTTAATTTACAATATTAAATGTATGGATAGTTGGCTTTATGATGCCAGTCCATTATTAGGGATTTCGTATGAAAAGCCTTTGGAACACATTAAGAGTGCGCTGGATAATCGTTATTTTGAAAAATTAATTGAAACAAGATTTCTTAATAATTCACATATGACGTTAGTAGTATTAAAGCCAAAACAAGGGTTAGGCGAATTGCGTGCCAAAGAAATCAGAACAGAATTAGCTGCACATAAAGCAAAGTTATCGGAAACAGAAATTGAAAACTATATAGAAATGACGAAAAAATTACAGCTTCGCCAAGAAACCCCTGATACACCAGATGCTTTAGCGACAATTCCATTATTAAAACTACAAGATATTGAGCCAAAATCTGAACAACTGATTTTAGAAGAAAAAAACATTTTAAATACACAAGTGTTATTCCATCCAATTTCCACAAATAAAATTGCCTATTTGAATTTATATTTTGATGCAGCGACTTTGCCGCAAGATTTAGTTTTATATGCTTATTTATTGGCAGAGCTGTTAGGCAAAGTATCAACGGAAAATTATGAATATAGTTCACTGGCAAATGAGGTAAATAGCAGTACGGGCGGCATTGCGTATGATGTGATTGCATTTACGGAAAGTCATAGTGCAGAGGTTTATTATCCGAAATTTAAGGTTAAGGCAAAAGCTTTGGTGAAAAAACTTCCAAATCTAATGAAACTTCTGTCTGAGGTTTTAACAAAGAGTAAATTTGATGATAAAAAACGTGTAAAAGAATTGATCGCACAATTAAAATCCTCACTCGAAATGTATTTGCTTAGAAATGCGCAACAAGTGGTTGCAGGTCGCGTTTTATCCTATTTTTCACCGGCAAGTCGGTATAATGAGCAAGGCTTGTTAAGCTTTTATGAGTTTATCGTAGACTTAAATAAGAATTTTGAATCGCGGTATGCTGTTATTCAAGAAAATTTTGCGAAAATTATGCCGATGCTCTTTAATAAAAATGAAATGGTTACAAGCATTACTTTAGATAAAAGCGATTATGATATTTTTGCAAAAGAGTACCCCAAATTTTTAAATGTTTTACATGACATAAAATTTACAAAGCAAGAATATGAATTTACAATTGATAAATTGAATGAAGGTTTAATGACGTCAAGTAAAATTCAATATGTAGCAAAAGGTGCGAATTTTAATCGCTTAGGTTTTGCATTTAGTGGAAGCCTACGTGTTTTAGAGACAATTTTACGTTATGATTACCTATGGAATCGTATCCGTGTACAAGGTGGAGCTTATGGCGCGTTTACGCAATTTAGACGTACGGGGAATATGGTTTTTGGTTCTTATCGAGATCCAAATCTAGCGGAAACCATTGATGTATATAATGAAACTGCAAATTATATGCGTAACTTTACTGTAGATGAACGTGAAATGACAAAATACATCATCGGATCAATGAGTACGCTTGATACACCGCTTACGCCGCAAATGAAGGGTGAAGTTGCAGCTGAATGTCATATTCGACATATTACACAAGCAGATATACAAAGAGAACGAGACCAAGTACTGGCAACAAAGCAAGAGGATATTAGAAGTCTAGCTAACTTAATTGATGCATGTATGAAAGAGAATTATCTTTGTGTACTAGGTGGGGAAGAAAAGATAAAAGAAAATAAAGAGATATTTAATAGCTTAAAACAAGTATTTAATTAATCAAAAAAAAGATTGCCGTATTTACAATAATGCGTGCAATCTTTTTTTTTGAATTTTTTATTGTAAATCCAAAAATAAGAAGTTAACAAGTCGAAAAAAGATGATATAATGTAAAATGAGTCGTTTGGAGGGAATTGTTTGATTGATTTACATTGTGATACAATTTCTGCTTTATATAATAATCCTGAATGTGGTTCTTTAAAAAAAAACTCGCTTCAGGTAGATATAGAAAAGTTGAAACAGGGACATAGTACTGCTCAGTTTTTTGCTATGTTTGTTGATACAGCAGTAATTGAAGATTCTTTTTTATATTGCAATAATTTAATTCGTAAATTTTATCAAGAATTAGCCTTAAATAAAGACTGCATAGAAATTGCTCACAATTTCTATGAGTATTTAGAAAATGATAAGAATAAGAAAATATCTGCTTTTTTAACAATTGAAGAAGGCGCAGTGCTAAAAGGTGATTTAACGAATTTGAATAGATTTTATCAGCAGGGGGTTCGTTTAATTACTTTGACCTGGAATTATGCCAATGAAATTGGGTATCCAAATTTTAATTTTACATATCAAAATAAAGGCTTAACTTCTTTTGGAAAATCAGTTGTTTGTGAGATGAATCGCTTGGGGATGATTGTCGACGTGTCACACTTGTCCGATCAAGGATTTTATGATGTTGCCAAAATCAGCTGTAAGCCATTTGTTGCCTCACATTCTAATAGCCGGGCGATGGTGTATCATAGTCGCAATTTGACGGATGATATGATACGCGTATTAGCGGAAAAGGGTGGCATTATCGGGATTAATTTTTCGAATAATCTTTTGTCTGTTTCAAGTTATAGTTATGTGGAAGATATGATACGGCATATGAAGCATATTTATCAAATTGGTGGCAGTGATGTATTGGCCTTGGGGACTGATTTTGATGGGATTCATGCAATTTTGGAAGTTGAAAACATTGGTCAAATTGACAAATTATTTGGAGCTTTGAAAAGTCAAGGTTTTAAAAATGATGATATTGAAAAAGTTTCTAAGTTAAATTGTTTAAGGGTAATTAGAGATTGTCTAGTTTAGGAACAAAGGGATGGGAGTGGTAATATGGACAAAATTAAAGATCAGATTGATTTAAGCGATCCAAAAAATAAACGTCAGCATATTTTAGATGCAGCTTACATTGTATTTTCACGTAAAGGATTTCATCGTGCAACAGTAGATGAAATTATAAAGTTGGCGGATACTGGCAAAGGGACGGTATATAATTATTTTATTAATAAAGAAAATTTATTCTATACTTTAATAGAGGAAAGAAGTGCCCCTTTTCGTCATCATATTTCTAATATTAAGAAGGATAATATTCCGCCATTAGAGAAAATACGATTAATGACGCGTGAGTTTTTATCTTTTTATGATAAACATGCAGATTTATGGCGTGTGTTTATGCATGAAGTTCGTTGTTTTGGGGAAGTGGGCTATCCAGGGTTTAGTGAAGAACAGCAAAAAAAATGTCGGAGAAATTTTGAAGAACCTTTAGAAACCTTAGAAACTGTGATAAAAGAGGGAATTGAACAAGGCGTTCTTATCGTAGCAAGTTCTAAACAAGCTGCCTATGGTTTATTAAGCGCAATTCTTGCGATTGTGTTTCAAAAGTTAATTGGTGATGACTTTGACCAAACCGCAGAAAATATTGCTCGAGTATTTTTATTTGGTATCGCAAATAAATAAGTGCTATAATATAGCCTTGTAAATGATTTTGCAGGGGGCATTTTTTTGGAAATCGATATTACCGAGAAAGTATATAAAATAATAAAATATTGTTTGATTTGTATCTTATTTCTTGTACTTGGAATGAGTTCAATCATATATTGCTGGCAAAAAAATGATGCTTATCTTGTTATCTCTGATGCGCAAATTCAAGGAAAAAACGTAAATATCATGAGTAAGGTATCAGGTACGGTACAAGATATTTTAGTAGAAGATGGAGCTATGGTGGAAGCTGGCCAGACAATTGCAATTTTGCAAGTCGAAATTTCGCCAGAGCAAATAAAAGAATTAGAAAATAATTTAGAAAATGCAAAACTTCGCTATAATAATATACTTTCGACACCGGATGTGATTACGCCGACTGAGCAGAATAATACAGCAGTAGATCAAATAGCTGTAGAATCAGCACAGAAAAATTTAGATAGGGCAGCGGAAAATAAGGACAAGATGGAAAAGCTATTTGCGATGGGAGCGATTAGTGCTGTGCAAAATAATGCAGCGCAAGCTGCTTATCAGGCAGCTTTAGATAATTTTACTGCTGCAAATACACCTAGAGTAAATTCTGCAGCAGTAGTGAATCAGGTTGCAAATAAGCAAGAGCTATTGCGTATTGCTCAATTACAGATTGACCAGGCTAAATTAGCGTATGAGCAAAGTAAATCTGCTCAGCAATCTGCTGTTATTACTGCGCCAGTGAGTGGAATGGTAAATTTAAATAGTTTTACAATAGATACAAAGGTTCAAGCAGGGCAGAATTTATTTACTGTAAGCGATATCGCTGATGTTTGGGTAGAAGCTAAAATTAATCGAAATGATGTTTATAAAGTGGGGTTAGGCAATTTCTCAAGTTATTCAATAACAGAATATCCAAGGCTAATTTTTAAAGGAACGGTCTTTGATATTATAGGCGATGAAGCTTTAGAACAGGTTGATGATAATGTGGCGATATTAAAGATTTCTGTTCCAACGGATGGAGATACGGTATTTAAACCAGGAATGCATGTAAATTTAAAAATTACATTATAAAAAAATTTAGTAGAATTAAATTTAATATTCAATTTTCATCATATAAAAAAGGTCTCTTTTAATTTATATTTTTATGAATAAAAATTTAAAAAATATGCAAAACAAAAGTCGTCGACCACAGATAGCGTAAAAACATCTAGAGGTCGACGACTTTTTGATGAAAAATTTATGGGTTTTCAAAAGAAAATGTCAATAAAGTTAAGTACTTGTATAAATATTAGTGGATTTTTTACTATTTTAAGGTATAATTAGGGTTATTAGATTACCTATAAGGAATTGAAACTTGCGCCTATGAAATACAGCAGGTAAATTGCCTTCTTTGTTATTAGATTACCTATAAGGAATTGAAACCCCAAGGGTCAACTTCTTGGTCGAGCTGAGAAACTTCAAGTTATTAGATTACCTATAAGGAATTGAAACCATTTCGACGTATGAACAATAATTCATATATAGTAATACGTTATTAGATTACCAATAAGGAATTGAAACTGGTAACGGAAAAGGAGGTACATTAGTTGCACCTCCCGTTATTAGATTACCTATAAGGAATTGAAACTTAGAAAAGCGAACCCAAGAAGATAAAACACCTTATGGTTATTAGATTACCTATAAGGAATTGAAACTGTGTTATGAGGGCAAATCTATTTTCTCCTGTATGAAGTTATTAGATTACCTATAAGGAATTGAAACTGCCATGTGATGAAAGCCAAGAAGAAATGGGCGTGACGGTTATTAGATTACCTATAAGGAATTGAAACCATATAGCTCTTTGTTGTCAATGAAAAGCCTGTCTCCCTGTTATTAGATTACCTATAAGGAATTGAAACAGGGCGGCGGATTGAATTGTGATTGTACCAATATTGTTATTAGATTACCTATAAGGAATTGAAACCTGTGAACCCATCGAGTTTCCAACCTGCTTTTATGTAGTTATTAGATTACCTATAAGGAATTGAAACCGGTGATATCGCAAGCGAAAGTTGGTGGGGAGATGAAGTTATTAGATTACCTATAAGGAATTGAAACACTCGTTGGGTCGGGCGGTTTACGCCGTTTTGGCTCAGTTATTAGATTACCTATAAGGAATTGAAACTTTGGTATAAATACATTTGCCGCAAAATTAAATATGTTATTAGATTACCTATAAGGAATTGAAACCAAGACTGAAATAATTCACGTAAACGGACTGCCAGGTTATTAGATTACCTATAAGGAATTGAAACTCCCATGTAACGCCTTTGACGCCACTTTTATTAGCTTTCGTTATTAGATTACCTATAAGGAATTGAAACAAGTTAGGCTTTCGCTTTCCATACACCTACATATGCAGGTTATTAGATTACCTATAAGGAATTGAAACCTCTGCTGACTCGTCCTTTCTTTTTGGGTGGTGCTGGCGTTATTAGATTACCTATAAGGAATTGAAACAAGAAAAAAGAATTAGATTTTAAAAATCGTTTAGAAAAGTTATTAGATTACCTATAAGGAATTGAAACAGTGCTAATACCTCACCCATTTGTCGACTGTATTCGGAGTTATTAGATTACCTATAAGGAATTGAAACATGGAAACTGCGAAGAAACAGTCGATGATGAATACAAAGTTATTAGATTACCTATAAGGAATTGAAACTGATTCTTCTCTGTGTGTACCGCATAGTAATTGCTTGTGTTATTAGATTACCTATAAGGAATTAAAATGACTGTTCAGAAGGTGAGCTTTGGGAAAATGGTATTGGGTTACTAGCTTACCTATAAGGAATGATTACAAACTAAGTTTATTTGAAGGAGGCGTCCTGTAATCAAGGGCCGCAAGTTACTTGGAGTGTTCTTCTGCCTTTCAGAGGGGAAATAAAAAAACTTGTTACACTTTAATTTGTAATAAGTTTTTTATGTGGAATTTATGGAATTTATCTGTTATAATAAATCATAATGTTTTCACAAGATAAAGAATAAAAGTAGTAAAGAGAGAAAATGCTATAAGAAAAGAGTTTTTAAAGTATTATGCTAAGGGGTGTTTTTATGTCGGCAAATCCTAAATTAAAGGATGAATTAACAGATCAATTATGTAAAGCAGTTTTGTTATTGAAAGATACGGAAGAGTGTTATCAATTTTTTGAGGATATTTGTACAATTAGTGAAATAAAAGCTCTGGCGCAGCGGCTAGAAGTTGCACGTATGCTTAGAGATGGTCATACTTATGATGATATTGTTGACCGAACTGGTGCAAGTACAGCAACGATTAGCAGGGTAAAACGTTGTTTAAATTATGGCGCGGATGGATATAAATCTATTTTAGAGAGATTAGATGAGCAGAAAAAGAAATAGTGGTTAGGGGAGAAGATGATGAGTAAAAATGAATTCGTTTTGCAGATTCCTTATGGAACTAGAGATTTTTTGCCAGGCGAAGCAGCTTGTAAGAGAGAAATTGAGGATTCGCTTGCGGAGGTATTTGATCAATGGGGTTATGATGAAGTTGTTACACCGACAATTGAGTATTTAGATACGTTAACTATTGGGAATGGCAGTGAAGTTGAGCCCCATATGTTTAAATTTTTTGATAAAAATAATCGGACATTAGCTTTGCGTCATGAAATGACGACACCAATTGCGAGAGTTGCAGCAAGTCGTTTAGCAGAGGTGGAGTTTCCACTTAAATTATCTTACATTACAAATGTTTATCGTTATGAGCAAGCGCAAACAGGAAGACAATGTGAATTTTATCAAGCTGGTGTGGAACTAATGGGGATGACAGCGGCAACTGCGGATGCTGAGGTGATTGCACTTGCAATTGAATCACTTCGTCAAGCTGGTCTAGAAAATTTTCAAATTAGTTTAGGGCAAGTTGAATTTATTAATGGTGTGATGAAGCAGTTTAAATTATCTGCAAAGCAGCAACAAGAAATAAAACATGCTATGGTAACACGTAATCTGGTTGAACTTGGTGATATGCTTGATAAAAGTGAACTGGGTAAAAATGCGAAAGAAATATTGAAAAAAATACCTTTATTGCATGGGAAAATAGATATGCTCAAGAGCGTTTACCATATGATTTGTAATGAACAAAGTAAAAGAGCATTAGATAACCTAAATGAAATTTATAATCTTTTAGATTCTTACGGTGTTGCGGAGTATGTAAACTTTGATTTAGGTGTGATTCGTGATTTTAATTATTATACGGGAATGGTATTTGAAGCATATACGCCAGGTCTTGGTTTTCCTTTATGTGGCGGCGGACGTTATGATAATATGTTATCTGATTTTGGGACTGCCTGCCCCGCGACAGGATTTGCATTAGGAATAGAGAGAATTATGTTAGCTTTAGAAAGACAAGGTCTTTCTATTTCGGCAAAAAATAAAGATATTTACATAGGATGGGGCGAAGGTAAAGTAATCGAAGCAATTAAAAAGGCAAAAGAGTTACGTGGCGAAGATAAATTGGTTGAAATTGGGCTGCAAGCACAAACAAAAAAAGATGCTGAATCATATCAGCATGCTAAAAATTATAATCAGCTCATTTATATAGATTAAAATGTTACAACGTATTCGTCAATTTTTCATAGCAGTAGTGGCAAAAATTAATGATGCAGATCGCCTATTTATAAAAAAGCATTTAATAAAAAGCGAACAGAGCTTGTTTTTTGCCATGTCGATTCCAGAGCAACGTCATGCACTAAATGTTACTTACACGGCATTGAAAATGGCTGAAGTTGAAAAAAATATTAATATAGATAAGTTAATTAAATGTACACTGCTTCATGATGTAGGAAAAAAAGCTGGAGATATCAGTACGACAGATAAAGTTATTACAGTACTGGCAGATAGGTTTTTAAGCAATTGGGCGAAAAGATGGGGCAAATTGGGGCGTGGCGATAAGGTAAGCAATCTTCGTCATGCCTTTTATATTTATTATCATCATGCACAGTATAGTGCAGAAAAACTTATTCAAATTGGTGATAACGAAATTGCTGAAATTGTTGGAAAACATCACGAAGCTCCAGCAGCAAATGATGCGCCAGAGCTTCGTTTGTTAAGAAAAGCTGATGCATTGAATTAATAGCCCTTGGCTTTATCAATAACATTAAGCATATCCGTACTATGCATATATTTTGTTAGATTTTCAATAAATAATTTTATTGCACGTTCTAAATAATACGGTGACATAGCAGCAACGTGTGGTGTGATTAAAACGTTTTCCATTTCCCAAAGTGGTGAATCGGAAGAAAGTGGTTCAATATCTACTACATCGAGAGCTGCACCTTTAATATATCCTTCTTTTAATGCTGTAACCAAATCTGGCTGATGGACAATAGAGCCACGGGCTACATTAATAAAATAAGCTGTTTTTTTCATTGATTTAAATTTATCTAGTACAAATAGATTGCGTGTTTTATCTGTCAGAGGCAAAGTGACTACAACGAAATCAGAAGCTGATAATACAATGTCTAATTGCTCAGGAGAATACAGTTTGTTGACAAAAATCTCAGTTGTTTGTGTACGTTTGGTAGCAATAACTTTCATTCCCATTGCTTTTGAACGTTTTGCAATTTCTCGACCGATACTGCCAAGACCAATAATTCCAATTGTTTTATCATAAATTTCATCAGGACGTGTTCGTTGCCACAATTTATTTTGTTGATTTTTTAGTGATTCTGGTATTTGACGTGAAAGGGTTAAAATCATCGCCATAACGTGTTCAGCCATAGGAATCCCATGGATTCCACGCGAGTTTGTTAGTATGATGTCAGATTCAATTAAATCGGGGATTAAAAGTTCGTCTACGCCAGCACTTAAGGCATGAATCCATTTAAGTCGTGGTGCCTTTGGTAGAAGGTTGAGAATACTAAGATGTCCCCAGGTAACAAGAATATCTGTGTTTTCAATATAATCAGGTGCATTTTCTGGCTTGCATAAAGTGATATTAGCATTCGGAACGGTATCTTGAATACTTGTAAGTTCCTTTTCGCTTAACCGATTTAGCACAAGTATATTAAGTGAAGGTATCATAATAATCTCCTTATGATTATTTAATGTTTTACCGTCAAAACGACGATTTCCTCATTGATATCTATTCGACATCGGATTAAAAATCCCTACATTTAATATTGACGAATCTACCAAATGATGCTAATATGGTAATATATTATTACTTTAAATAACTAAAGGACTCTATTCCTTAGGAGGATAACATGACTTCAAATGATATGGAATATCTAACAATAGCGTTACCAAAAGGTAAATTATTTACACCTTCTGCAGAAATTTTGGCTAAAATTGGCTATGCAGCAGAAGGGCTAAGTGAAAAATCACGTAAACTAGTAATTACAAATGAAGAAAAAAAGATAAAATTTATTATTACAAAAACTGTAGATCTCCCAACTTATGTGGAATATGGTGCAGCTGATATTGGAATTATTGGGAAGGATATTTTATTGGAAGAAAATAAAGATGTTTATGAACTTCTTGACTTAAAATATGGATTATGCCGTTTGATGGTCGCTGTTCCAGAAGCTTTATTACAAGAAAAATTAAGTGATTACGCGCATATGCGAGTAGCTACAAAGTTTCCGCGAGTGGCTGAAAACTTTTTTAATGGTAAAGGTATTCAAATGGAATTTATTAAATTAAATGGTTCCATTGAGTTAGGCCCTATGGTGGGATTGGCAGAAATCATTGTAGATATCGTAGAAACAGGTCGTACATTAAAAGAAAATAATTTGATTGAAATTGCCCAAATTACGAATGCAACGGCAAGGTTTATTGCCAACAGAGTAAGCTTTAAAATGAAATTTGACCGGATTAATCAGATGGTAGAAGATTTAAGGGCAATTGTTGAAAGTGGTGAAAAGAAATGAGAACGATAAGTACGCAAGAGGTGGGAATTGAAGAACTTAAAAAAATCTTATCTAAACCAGCCTTTGATCAGGTTGTATTGAGTGATCGAATTCGTGAAAAAAATAAAACCTTGTTTGGTGAAGATTTAACTGCGGCACAGATTGTCGATAAAATTGTCAAGGGCATTCGTGAAGATGGCGATAAAGCGGTTATTGATTTTACTAAGTTAATTGATGGTGTAGAATTTAGTGCGGAAAATTTGGAAGTCAGTGAAGCTGAATTTATGGAAGCTGAGTCCTTAGTTGACTCTAAAATTTTAGCTTCTATTCGAAAAGCAATTGATAACGTTCGTTCTTATCACGTGGAACAGAAACCAAGATCTTGGATTACTTATCGGGAACATGGGTCAATGCTTGGGCAATCTTGTATCCCTTTAGATCGTGTGGGAATTTATGTACCTGGGGGTACAGCATCTTATCCATCTTCTGTAATTATGAATGCAGTACCAGCATCTGTTGCTGGTGTAAAAGAAATTATTATGGCAGTACCGCCAGCAAAAGATGGAAAAGTAAATCCGTATGTGCTTGTTGCCGCTCGTGAAGCAGGTGTTGACCGTGTATTTAAGATTGGTGGTGCGCAGGCAATTGCAGCTTTTGCTTTCGGTACAGAAACGGTTCCTCGGGTCGATAAGATTACAGGCCCAGGAAATATTTTTGTTACACTTGCGAAAAAAGCCGTATATGGACATTGTGATATTGATATGCTAGCTGGTCCAAGTGAAATTTTAATCATTGCCGATGAATCAGCAGATCCAGCTTATATAGCGGCTGATATGCTTAGTCAGGCTGAACATGACGTACTTGCATCTAGTATTGTCATTACGAATAGCATAGATTTAGCAGAAAAAGTAGAGACTGAGGTAAAAACTCAGTTGACTGCATTGCCTAGGCAGGAAATTGCTGCTGCATCAATTGAGAAAAATGGGTTACTTATTGTAGCCGATGATTTAATGCAGGCGATGGAACTTGCCAATCTATCGGCACCAGAGCATTTAGAGATTTTAACACGTGAACCATTTACATTGCTTCCCTATGTTCGTCATGCAGGGGCTGTTTTTCTAGGTGCATATTCACCAGAGCCTTTAGGTGATTATTTTGCCGGTCCTAATCATGTATTACCGACTGGTGGAACAGCGCGATTTTACTCGGTGCTAAATGTAGAAACTTTTATGAAACGAACAAGCATTATTTCTTATACAGCCCCAGCTTTAGCTGAGGTAAAGGATGATATTATTCGATTGGCAGAGGCTGAAGGATTAGAAGCGCATGCCAATGCAATTAGAATGAGAGGTTAGAAAAAATGTATAGACAAGGATTAGAATCATTACCAACGTATGATGTATCTGAAAAGGATTGGAAGATAAAACTTAATGCAAATGAAAGCAATCTAAATTTACCGCCATTGGTAGAGGAACGAGTAATAGCTCGTTTGGGAAGAGTGGCGTTTAATCGTTATCCTGATACTGAAATGGATGATTTAAAGGATTTAATTGCCAGAAATTTTCGTCTAAATGAAGAGAATGTACTAGTTGCAAATGGATCAAGTGAAATTTTAGAAAAATTATTTTTTGCTTTTGGCGGTCCAAAGCGTTCTATCGTTTTTCCTATGCCCTCTTTCTCTATGTACAATATCTATGCAAAACTAAGTGAATCGGAAGCTAAAGTTGTTCCGTTAGAAGCAGATTATACATTGGATGTAAAAAAATTTATTCAAGCAGTACAAGAGTGCGATGCTAAGCTTGCAGTAGTTTGTACGCCAAATAATCCAACGGGAACAATTATCCCTTTAGCAGACATAGAATATATTGCAAAAAATATTGATTGTCCGTTAGCGGTAGATGAGGCTTATGTAGAGTTTTATGGAATATCTGCAGCAAGTCTCATTGAAAAATACCCAAATTTAATTGTTGCGAGAACATTTTCGAAGGCTTATGGCATGGCAGCAGCGCGCGTTGGTTATATGTTAGCGGGTAAAGATATCATTCATATGATTGGTAAAGCTTGTATGCCTTATCATGTGAATGTGTTGAGCTTGGCTGCAGCAGCCATTGTATATCAAATGCGCGATGAATTTGTACCGAGAATTCAAATGTATGTTGCTGAACGCAAACGGATGTTTGAAGCATTGAAAAAAATAAAAGGGATTACGGTATATCCTTCAGAAACGAATTTTATTTTAATTCATTATGAAAACGCTGTAGCGTTAAATGAATATTTGGAAAGTTTAAAAATTGGTGTGCGCAGTTTTGGCAATGCGCCAGGGCTAGAGAATTGTTTGCGCATTACAATTGGTACGAGAGAAGAAAATGACCAGTGGTTAAGTGCTGTAAAAGCTTTTGTTGAAAGGAGCTGACAAAATGCGAATTGCAGATATTAGTAGAAAAACTGGGGAAACAGATATTCAAGTGAAATGTAATTTAGATGGTAATGGATTTGCGAAGGTTTCGACTGGGATTGGCTTTTTTGATCATATGTTAGATTTGTTTACGAAGCATGGTTTGTTTGACATGGAGATTTTTTCTCAAGGGGATTTAGTGGTGGATGGACATCATACCGTTGAAGATGTGGGCATTGCGCTGGGGCAAGCGGTGTTAAAAGCCGTTGGCAGTAAGGCTGGAATTAAGCGCTATGGAACTGCTTTTGTGCCAATGGATGAAGCGCTTGCCATGGTGTCACTTGACCTTAGTGGCAGAGCATTTTTAGTCTATGATGTGGCGCAGCCATTAACACCGATGATTGGCAATTATGATACCGAACTTACGGAAGAGTTTTTACGTGCATTTGCGATGCAAGCAGGAATTACTTTACATGTTAAAGTATTGCATGGTAAAAATTCGCATCATATCGTGGAAGCTATTTTTAAAGCGCTTGGCAAAGCCTTGTGTGAGGCTGTAACGAAAGATGCACGGATTCAAGGTGTGATGTCGACAAAAGGGATGCTGTAAGCGAATTAGGAGGATGCGCTATGATTGCGATTATTGATTATGGACGGGGCAATTTGTTTAGTGTGGAAAAAGCTTTTGTAAAGCTTGGCGCAGATGCCATCGTTACAAATGATATAGAAAAAATAAGACGAGCAGATAAAGTTGTTTTACCAGGTGTCGGTGCATTTGGCGATTGTATGGAGACGTTAAAAAAAGCCGAATTGATTCCGGTTATTCAAGAGGCAGCTGCATCTGGTAAACCTTTTTTAGGAATATGTTTGGGACTTCAACTTTTATTTGAGCGTAGTGAGGAATCGCCTGGCGTTGCTGGGCTTGGGATATTTAAGGGAGCAATCAGACAAATTGTTGCTCCTAACTTAAAAGTTCCTCATATGGGATGGAATAGTTTGTCGCTAAGGAATGCTACGCCACTATTAAAGGGGTTGCCGGAAAATCCATATGTGTATTTTGTCCATAGTTTTCATGCCGTGCCAGAAGACGCATCCATTATCACTGCGGTTACGGAATATGGAAGTGAATTGACGGCTGCCGTCGGCAGAGGCAATGTGCAGGCAATGCAGTTTCATCCAGAAAAATCTAGTAGTGTTGGCTTAAAAATACTTGAGAGTTTTGTAAAAAACAAAGCAGTATAGAAAGTAAGGAAGTGTTGGCATGATTGTATTTCCAGCGATTGATATTCGCAATGGCAAATGTGTTCGCTTAACAGAAGGGCGATTTGATAAAGAAACAATTTTTGGTGACAATCCAGAAGAAATGGCAAAAAAATGGGCATCGTTGGGTGCTGAATTTTTACACGTTGTGGATTTAGATGGGGCTTTGGCTGGAAAATCAGTGAATTTATCGGCAATTGAAGCGATTGTAAAGAATGTAGATATTCCAGTACAGCTCGGCGGCGGGATTCGCACTTTAGAAAATATTGAGGAACTTTTATCATTAGGTGTTTCTCGAGTGATATTAGGTTCTGTAGCAGTAAAAAATCCAAATTTAGTAAGAGAAGCTTGCAAAAAATATGGCGATCGAATCATTGTCGGAATTGATGCACGTGACGACATTGTTGCTGTTGAAGGGTGGGGTGTATCAGGCGGCGTTGAGGCAGATGCACTTGCAAAGCAGATGGCTGAAGTTGGCGTCAAACGGATTATTTATACAGATATTTCACGTGATGGAATGCTAAGCGGGGTAAATGTAAAAGCAACAGCACGTTTAGCAAAACTAAGCAATATTGCTGTAATTGCTTCGGGTGGCGTAAGCTCAATTGAGGATATTAAAGCTGTCAAAGCAGTGGAAGGTTCAGGCGTTGAAGGCGTTATTGTCGGTAAGGCAATTTATACGGATTCGCTTGATTTAAGAGAAGCGTTAAAAGTTGCAGAAGGGGAGTAATGCAATGTATACAAAACGAATTATTCCTTGTCTTGATGTAAAAGGTGGTCGTGTTGTAAAAGGAACAAATTTTGTTGGGTTGCGTGATGCGGGAGATCCTGTAGAATTGTCATCGGTATATGATAAAGAAATTGCCGATGAACTTGTTCTACTGGATATCACAGCGTCACATGAAGAGCGGAATACGATGGTGGATGTTGTTTCAGCTTGTGCATCTCAAGTTTTTATTCCTTTTACCGTTGGTGGCGGTATACGGACTAAAGAAGATATTCGCCGGATGTTAAAAGTCGGGGCGGATAAAGTATCTTTAAATACTGCAGCAATAAAAAATCCACAGCTTATTGCTGAGGGAGCAGAAAAGTTTGGTCGTCAATGTATTGTTCTTGCCGTTGATGCGAGAAGAAATGGCGAAAATAGTTGGGAAGTTTTTATCAATGGTGGTAGAACGCCGACTGGGCTTGATTGTTTAGAATGGGTAAAAAAAGCGGTTGATTTAGGTGCAGGTGAAATTCTTTTAACGAGTATGGATTGTGATGGGACGAAGAATGGGTATGATATTCCATTGACGCGAGCCGTATCAGAAGCGGTGAATGTTCCGGTTATTGCTTCTGGTGGTGCAGGAGAAATGGCGCATTTTTATGATGTTTTGACGGAGGGAAAAGCCGATGCGGTTTTGGCAGCTTCGGTATTTCATTATGGAACATTCACCGTAAGGCGAGTGAAAGAATATTTGAAATCGCGTGGTGTGGAGGTTAGATTGTGAATTTAGAGAAAGTTAAATTTAATGAAGCTGGTTTGGTTCCAGCAATTGTACAAGATGAAAATGGTGAAGTTTTAATGCTTGCCTATATGAATCAAGAATCGTTGCAAAAAACGATTGAAACAGGCGTAACCTGGTTCTATAGTCGCAGTCGTCAAACGCTCTGGCAAAAAGGGGAAACTTCGGGCAATGTGCAGCAAGTAAAAGATATTTGCTATGACTGTGATGGCGATAGTTTATTAATTAAAGTACAACAAACTGGGGTTGCTTGTCATACTGGTACATATTCTTGTTTTAGCGGACGCAGTCTAATAAAAACGAAGGATATTGCTGAAAAAATCTTTGATGAGGCACAAGTATATGGTAATAGTGCAGCGACGATTTTACATGATTTATACCATGTAATTAATGAACGTAAAATGAGTCCAGCCGAAGGTTCCTATACAAGTTACTTATTTGAAAAAGGGCAAGATAAAATAGTAAAGAAAGTTGTAGAAGAGGCTGGAGAAACAATTATTGGATCTAAAAATATGGATAAAGATGAAATTCTTTACGAAATGTCTGATCTTTGGTATCATTGTTTAGTATTACTGGCTTTTCATGAGATTACACCAAGTGAATTGCTAGCAGAACTAGAAAAACGCAGAAAGGGTGGAAACTATCATCGTTTCCAAAGACCAGAGTAATATGGAAAAATCAGTTGGAACTCAATTTATGCAAGCAACGACGTATGCAAATCTAAACCCGAGTGGACAAAAACAAGGCTTGCCAATGCCAGCATTTGAATTGCCATATCAGACGAATGCAAAAATGGTGAAATTACCCGAGCCTGATATGCTAGCCGAAAAAGAAGTCAATTTCTTAGAGCTGATTGAACTTAGAACAAGTGTAAGACAATATCACAATACGATGCTTACATTGCATGATTTATCTTATCTCTTGTGGTGCTCACAAGGGGTAAAAATGGCAATGCCAGAAACGGGGACACTGAGAAATGTTCCATCAGCTGGTGCGAGACATGCATTTGAAACCTATGTTTTAATTAATCATGTCGAAGGCATTCCAGCGGGACTATATCGTTTTCTTGCTTTAGAACATGTGTTAATTGAGGTTAATATATCAGACACAATTGCCCAGGAAATTACGCAAGCATTTTTGAATCAAAAAATGATTTTATCAAGTTCGGTAACTTTTATCTGGACGGCTGTTGCTGAACGCATGACATGGCGCTATGGTGATCGTGGGTATCGTTATTTACATTTAGATGCTGGACATGTTTGTCAAAATATATATTTAGCAGCGAATACGTTAAATTTTGGCGCTTGCGCAATCGCAGCTTTTAATGATGAAGAATTGAATAAAGTACTTGGTGTAGATGGCGAAAAACAATTTGCAATTTATGGCGCGTGTATCGGGAAATGAAAAAAGCAAGCAAAAAGCTTGCTTTTTTGTTTTATAGACAAAGAAAAGGTATATAAGAAATTTTCATACCGTATAAATAGTTTAAGAGAATTTTTAAATCTAAGATATTCCAAAAAAAAATGCAAACTTTATATTGCCTAAAGTTTATTTATAGTCTATCATAATAAAATGATTGAATTATTTTGTAAAATATAGTGGTGGGTGAATGTGTTGAATAAAAAAGTTTTAAAGATGAAACTTTTAAGTTTTGGTGAAAAAGTGCAATGTATTTTTCGGGATTGTCTAGGATTTATTATTACTTTATTTTTGCTCAACTTTACGACAATGGCCTGGTCACTGATTAATGAAGATAAAATAGATCTTTTATTTTGTTATGGATTTAGTTTGTTTTTTGCTGTCTTTATTGTAGCGGGAATGATTAAGCTGCTTTGCAAAAAGACCTGGCTAAAAGAAACGGTAAAGGGACTTGTTTTATTTATTTCATCTATTATTTTTGGTGTTGAATTTTTTACGATGTATAATTATCAGTCTTTAATTGGCACAGGAATTATTAATTCATTATTTGAGACAAATTTTCGTGAAGCTTTAGAATTTTTAGATATGTATGTTGGTGTAAAAGAAGTTGCCTATGTCGTATTATCATTAATATTTTTTTATTTTGTGAGAAAGCGCAGGCTGATTGATGGCGTGCGTAGTCAACCTCATTTCAACAAATTTGCAGTGGGCGTTTTTGTTATAGGTCTTTTTTATATGGTACGGATGTTTTATTGTTATGGTGAATTCTTTATAGATCATCAGTTTATTCCTTTTCAGCGTGCATATGCTTCAGCAAAAGTGGCTTTGAAAAATATAGAAGCGTATGATGATTTATCAGGAAAGCTAAACGCCAATATTGAGTTAAGGGAAAATAAATCTAAAGTTAAAAATGTTGTTTTAATTTTAGGAGAGTCGACGAATAGAAATCATATGGGTGTATATGGCTATTATTTGCCGAATACGCCTAATTTTCAAAGAATGCGCGATAATCAAGAATTACAAGTCTTTACTGATGTTATTAGTCCACATTCAACGACGATTGCCGTATTAAGTAAATTATTTACGTTTTGTAATTATGAATCGGATAAAGAGTGGTATAAATATAATAATTTGATTGATATTGCAAATGCAGCAGGTTATAAGACTTTTTGGTTATCAAATCAAGAGAGTTCTGGAATTTGGGGCAATGTTGCTCAGATTTTTGCGCAACATAGTACAAAGCATGAGTTTACAAGGATTCGTGAATCCAGAGAAGATTATGGGATTGTAGATGGGGAGCTATTTCCATTAATAGATCGCGCATTGCTAGAACCGGGGGAAAAGAATTTTTTTGTGATTCATCTTATGGGAGCACATGGACTTTATTATAATCGTTTTCCTTATGCTTTTTCTAAATTTTCCAAAGATGATATTCATCTTGATGTCAATGATGAAAAGAAAACGATTATTGCCCAATATGATAATGCTGTTTATTATAATGATTTTGTCGTCAATGAAATTATTAATAAATTTAGGGATAGAGAAACCGTTGTTTTATATGTTTCAGATCATGGCGAAGCTGTGTATGATGAGCAAAATTTCACTGGACATATTGAAGAAAATCCAAATCGTCACATGATAGAAATTCCGATGATGATATGGGGTTCAGAAGAGTTTAAAAAGAATTATCCAGAGAAGATGCAGCATATTATGAATTCAACAGACAATCCATATATGACAGATGATATGATTCATACGTTTTTAGATCTTATGGACATAAAAACTCCTGATTATAATTCTGGACGCAGCATTATTAATGAAAATTTTGATATAACAAGAAAACGTATTTTTAATGAACGTGATTATGATAAGGAAATAAAAAATGGTGCTGCTAAAGAATCTGATGTAATACAGAATAGAGGGTAGATTATATTGGAAAAATGTAATGTGGAAAATTGTACGTGTCCACACGTGAATTGTGAAAATCATGGAAAGTGTTGTGCCTGCATCAATGCACATTATCGCAAAAACAGCCTTGTTTATTGTATGAGAAAGATAAGTGAAGCGAGAGTTAAGCGAGTTGTGGATGAAGCTTTAGCAGGAAAATAGAAAAAATGCTGGAATGTTTAAAATAATGAACATTCCAGTATTTTTATCCGATGGCTAACGGGGGCTATAATATTCCCTTCTAGACGAAAGTAAAGATACCGTAAGTCCCTGGATTATGTGTCTGATTTCAGTAGGACTTTAACTCCCACTGAAACAGCCGGGTTCATATCAGGAAAAGTAGGTGATTTTATATGGCGACAAATGGAACAGGAAAGAATAAAAAAACTAATACAAAGTCAAAAGTAAAACAAAGCCATTCGAGGACTATTTTTCGTTCATTTTTTATGATAAGTTTAGCGATTGCACTGGCTTGCGGATATTTTTACTTTGTTAACGATGACAAAAAAGATGACCATATAAAATCAGTGCCTAATTATATTGTTGAGAAAACAGGTTCAGCAGCAATTGCTGATTTTACAGATAAAACGAAGCAAGTGAATCAAGTTGTTGATGATGTGATAACTGAAAATGGAGCTACGATTCTTGATGTAAAGAATTTAAGCAAAATGGTATCAAGAAAATCGGTTGAGGGATCAATTAAATGGACCTGCAGTGAGATTCCAATTTCGCTGGAGATAAGCAAAATCAATGATTTTGAGCAATTGTTAAAAAAACGCCTTGGAAAGATTGGGGCTGATATTTTAACTATAGAACCTGACAAATATAATGGTCAGTCTGTGATGCGTTATGATATTGGCGTAAAAGATAAATTAGAAGATAATGATGATGTAACGATTATTGCAACTAAAATTTTTGTCATACAAAAGTCAAATGAAAATATTGCGACTGTCGAGAAAGTTAAGGAAAGAAAAACTACGCCAGGAGAGGGAAAACTTGCTTTAATTATTGATGATTTTGGTTATACAAAGGAACCGATTCAAGCTTATCGTGGAATTCATCGACCTCTTACTTTTGCAATTTTACCAAATCATCCATATAGTATGGATGCAATGAAATATGGAAAGCAGGATGGCAGGATACTTATTTTACATTTACCAATGGAAGCTATGAGTAGTGCGGCAAAAGAAGAAGCGATAACAATTCATACTGACATGAGCGAGAATGAAATTAGAGCGGTGATTAACCAGTTAACAGAGGCTGTCCCTAATATATCCGGAGTAAATAATCATCAAGGATCTAAGGCGACAGCAGATAACAGGGTTATGCAAACCGTAATGAATGAGATGGAGGGAAAAGGATTATTTTTTATTGACAGTCATACGAGTGGTAGTTCTGTTGCATATAGTACCGCACGTAAACTCGGTGTACCAACGGCTCAAAATGAACTATTTATTGATAATGATAGTGATGTTAATGCGATTAAAATGCAATTAAGAACTGCTGGCGATATGGCTTTGCGCAATGGTGATGCGATTGCAATTGGGCATGCGAGAATGAATACAGCAAAAGCAATAAAAGAAATCATTCCAGAGCTTGAAGCAAAAGGTGTTGAATTTGTATTTGTAACTGAACTTTTACAGTAAGAAAAAAACTGAGCTGAAATTCAGCTCAGTTTTTGTTTTCTCCATAGATAAATTTGTTATAGATATCTTTCATTTCATAACGATTTTTTTGTGGAGGCCATAACTCGACGATTGCACTTTCACGCATGCCAGCCGCAAGATGAGAATAAAGCATTGGGTTATTTTTGCCAAGAGTAGCAATGAGTTCTTTAATTTCTTGACGTTTTGTTTTTCCATTTAGCGGGCATGGACTTTCTATTGGCGTAAATCCGTGAATGTGAACGCTATCTTTTAATTCTGATTCACGAAAATAGACAAGAGGGCGAATAACCGTCAAATCTTTGCGATCTAAATAAGTTTTGGGTAAAAAAGTTTTTAATTGCCCTGAACAAAGTAAACTCATGAAAAAAGTTTCTACGGCATCATCATTGTGATGTGCGTAGGCTACTTTATTATAGCCTTTTTCTTTAGCATAACGATTTACTGCTCCACGTCGAAAAAAAGCGCAGGTAAAACAAGGATCTTTACCATTTTGTTCTTTAATAATGCCGGCGATATCTACTTGCTGCGTAAAAAATGGAATTTTTAAATCTGTGCAAAATTTTTCGAGACGGTTAGTTTCAAATTTATCAGTAAACATAGGATCAATCGTGATGGCAGCTAAAGAAAAATTTTTGTTTAATCGTTCACGGAGTACAGCCAATGCATAGGTCATAAACACGCTGTCTTTACCACCTGATAAACCGATTAATATTTTATCGTTTTCTTCAATTAAATCAAATTCTACAATCGCACGTAAAATTCTACTAAAATACATTTGGGGGAGTTGAATATTCATTTTACACCTCAATTAAACCTTTTATATTCTCTTTATTATAGCGTAAATCAATAAAAATAAAAGAATGATTATAAATATTTCTATTTTCGCTAAATACAAAAGTAGAAATATGAGAATATTAGGGAATACTATAATATCTCGTTTAAAAAGAAAAAATAGGAGGGTACTTTTCTAGAATAGGTAAAATGTCGTATAATAATATATAATGAAAACTATGCGGGCAGGTAAGCAGGTTTTTTGTATAATGAATTCAATTTATTATAGATAAAGATAATGGGGGTTAATCTTATGAAATCAACAAAACCAACTTATACGATTGGACATCGTAATCCAGATACCGATTCAATTTGTTCGGCAATTGGTTATGCACATTTGAAACAAAAATTAGGTGAGAATGTTTTACCGGCAAGAGCGGGAAAAATTAATGCAGAAACGAAATATGTATTAGAAGCATTTAAAATGGAAACGCCGAAATTAATTACTGATTTATATCCAAGGGTAAAGGATGTTACTTTGGCTTGTAATATTGTAGTTAAAGAAACGGATAATTTACGAAGACTAGGTGAAGTTCTGCGTAAACATGATATGAAATCAGTACCAGTTGTTGATTCTCATAATCATTTATGCGGGATAGTTACAGTGAGTGACTTAGCGAAACGTTATTTTAATGAGTTGAGCATGCAAAACTTAGCAGAAGCTAATGTATCATTAAAGGCAATCGTTGAGGTTGTTGATGGGGAAATAATTAATCAAGGCGATATGAGTCAAACGGTAAAAGGCAATGTGCGTATTGGAGCTGGAAGCCGTGAGACTGTTCATAAATTCATTAAATCAGGCGATGTAGTATTGATTGGCGATCGAAAAGAAGCGATGTATATTGTTGCTCAGCAGGATATTTCTTGTTTAATTGTTACTGGTGATGGTGAAATTCCAGCCAATGTACTTGAGCTTGCAGAAGAGAAAAATTTATTAGTTGTATCTTCTCCATATGATACATATACTTGTGCTAGATTGGTAAATCAATGTATTCCTGTAAGTATGATTATGCAAAAAAATGTAACGACATTTAAACCGACGGATATGCTTAGTGATATCAAAGGAACGATGCAAGCGACACAATTTAGAAATTATCCAGTAGTAGAAAATGAAAAATTAATTGGTATTGTAAGTCGTGATCGGTTATCCATTCCAGAACGCGAGAAAGTAATTTTAGTTGATCACAATGAACGGAGTCAGGCTGTTGAAGGAATTGAAGAAGCTAAAATTCTTGAAATTATTGATCATCATCGTTTAGGTGGGATTCAAACAAGTGATCCTATTTTTACGCGTCAAGAACCGGTTGGTTGTACTGCTACAATTGTAGCTAATATGCATTGGCATCGTGATATAGAAATTCCGGCGGATATTGCTGGCTTATTGTTATCGGCGATTATTTCCGATACAGTGTTATTTAAATCTCCAACATGCACACCTTATGATAAAGAAACTGCTGAAAAGTTAGCAAAAATTGCGGGGGTTGATCTTAATGAGCACGGTATGGCATTATTAAAAGCGGGCTCAGGTATTGGAGATATGACACCGATGGAAATCGCAAAAAATGATTTGAAGGAATTCCAAATTGGTGATTATCGTATGATAGTCAGCCAAATTTCGGTTATGGATACAGAAGAAGTATTGGCATTAAAAGATGAATTGATTGCTTGCATGAACAGTATTTGTGAATCTGAAGGGTATAATATGAGTTTGCTCATGGTAACTGATATTATTGATGAAGGAACACATCTACTGTTTACAGGTAATCCAAAAACGATTATAGGTGAAGCATTCCATCAAGATGCAAGTGGTAATTTGATTTATTTACCGGGCGTAATGTCTCGTAAAAAACAAATTATTCCACCGATGGTTGAAGCATCTAAAAAAGATATGTAAAATAAGTTACGCAAATATAGAGACGTAAATTAACCTCTGGAGACTGAGTCATCAGTTTTCAGAGGTTACTATATTCTTTATACATAAGAATATAGTGGAGATTCATGATTTAGCGAAAGTAAAGATGGAGGAAAAGATGGATATATTTGAAGGATTAAACCCAGCACAGACCGAGGCGGTAAAACAAACGAAAGGGCCGTTACTTATCATGGCTGGAGCTGGTTCCGGCAAGACGAAGGTGCTAACTTGCCGAATTGCAAATTTATTAGAACAAGGGATTGCCCCTTATAATATTTTAGCAATTACGTTTACCAATAAAGCGGCAGCTGAAATGCGTGAACGCGTAGATAGAATGATCGGAAATAAAGCGAAAGATGTTTGGCTTAACACATTTCATTCCTTTTGTGCAAAATTTTTAAGACGTGAAATTGAAGTTTTAGATGGCTATAAAAAGAATTTTACAATTTATGATTCCAGCGATTCCTTAACTTTAATAAAGAATTGTTTAAAAGAGCTAAATTTAGATGACAAACAATATGCACCGAATAGCGTCCAAGGTGTGATTTCTAACGCCAAGAATGCTTTAACGGGTGCGCGTGAATTTGAGCGCTCGGCGGATACCTTCTTTACGAAAAAGGTCGCGGAAGTATATGCGTTATATCAGAAAAAATTAAAGGCAAATAATGCATTGGACTTTGATGATTTATTAATGGTAACGGTAACTTTACTGCAAGAGCATGAAGAAATTTTGCAGAATTATCAAGTTCGGTTTAAATATATTTTAATTGACGAGTATCAGGATACGAATGCGGCACAATATTTACTAGCTAAATTATTAGCGGCAAAATATCGTAATTTATGTGTTGTTGGTGATGCTGATCAGAGTATATATGGCTGGCGTGGTGCTGACATTCGTAATATTATGGATTTTGAAAATGATTATCCTGATGCTTTGACCATAAAATTAGAGCAAAATTATCGTTCGACGAAAAACATTTTGGCAGCTGCAAATGCGGTCATTGAAAACAATATCGACCGTAAGCCTAAAGAACTTTGGACGGAAAATCAAACCGGTGAAAAGATTACATGTTATTTAGCAAATGATGAACGTGATGAAGTGCAATTTATCGCCAATACAATAGTAAAACAAAAAACGATTTTTAATACATCTTATGGAGATATTGCCGTATTATATCGTACGAATTCACAGTCGCGTGTTTTAGAAGAAGGCTTTATGCGCGCGGGGATTCCTTATACGATGGTTGGTGGGTTAAAATTCTATGATCGCAAGGAAATCAAAGATATTCTTGCTTATTTAAGAGTGATTTTTAATCCCAATGATACCGTAAGTTTGATGCGAATCATCAATGTGCCAAAACGTGGGCTTGGGGATGCGACGATTGGCAAATTGAATGAATATGCCAATGCAAATCAATTATCGTTGTTTGATGTTGTATCAAATCCAGATATGGTACCGGGAATTACGGCACGTGTAAAACGACCGTTAGAATTGTTTGCAGAATTTGTTTTTAAAATGATGGCGTATCAAAATAATATGTCGGTGATGAATTTAATTGATCATGTGATGAAAGAATCCGGCTATCTTGCCGAGCTTGAAGCGGAAGATAAAGTGGAGAATCAAACGAGAATTGAAAATTTGAAAGAGCTGTTAAGTGTGGCAAAAGATTTTGCTAAAAGTGGTGAAGTGGACAATTTGGAAAATTTCTTAAGCCAAGTTGCGCTGGTATCAGATATTGATAATGCCGATTTAGAAGATGATCGCGTGACGTTAATGACGCTTCACTCCGCAAAAGGTCTGGAATTCCCAATTGCATTTATTGCGGGGATGGAAGAAGGGTTATTTCCACATGCGAGAACGTTAATGAATGAAAGTGAAATTGAAGAAGAGCGGCGGATTTGTTATGTGGGGATTACGAGAGCCAGACGTAAATTGTATTTAACGAATGCCAAAATGCGGACAATTTATGGAAAGACATTATCGTATCCACAATCTAGATTTTTAAACGAAATTCCGGATGAATATTTAGATAGGCTGGTTGTACGGGCAAATAATTATGGCTTTACCAATGCGAGCAATAATCAAATTGGATTTAGCAGCAGCTTCCGTCCAACGAACCAGATGCAAACAGCGACGACACCAGTGCAAAGGGCAGATGTGATTAAGCCTGATACGAATGTAGCATGGCGTGCTGGCGATAAAGCAAAACATGGAAAATGGGGAATTGGCACTGTGGTTGCAGTAAAAGGATCAGGGGAAGAAGTTGAACTCCAAATCGCATTTCCAGAGCAGGGAATTAAAGCTTTAATGCAGAAATATGCACCGATTACGAAAGTATAAGTAAAGCAGTAGAGGTGGCAAAATGAACCGCGAGCAGGCAAAAAAAGAAATTACCAGTTTGAGAGAAAAAATTAATTATCATATGCACCGATATCATGTATTAGATGCTCCTGAAATTGATGATTATACGTATGATATGATGTTTAAACAACTTAAGGAATTAGAGGAAAAGTATCCGGATTTAGTTACTGAAAATTCACCAACGCAGCGTGTTGGTATGCAGCCGGCTGAAGGGTTTCAAAAAATCACGCACTTTACGCCAATGCGTAGTTTAGGAAACGTTTTTTCAGAAATGGAATTATTGAACTTTCATAAACGGGTGCAAAATGGATTAGATACTACACAAGCAATTGAATACGTCATTGAGCATAAGATTGATGGATTGGCAATTAATCTTGTTTATGAAAATGGCAAGTTGGTACGTGCGGCTACGCGGGGAGATGGAGTTACTGGTGAAGATGTAACTGCAAATATTAAAACGATTCGTTCAATACCACTGGAACTTCATCAAGATAAGGTAGAAATTCCGCAATTTTTAGAGGTGCGCGGTGAAGTATATATGCCCAAAGAATCGTTTATTCGGTTAAATGAGCAGCGGGAAGAAAATGACGAACCTTTATTTGCAAATCCGCGGAATGCAGCAGCTGGTTCATTAAGACAGCTTGATCCTAAAGAAGCAGCTAAAAGGTCATTAGATTCGATTTTATACGGAATAGGAGCGCATGAAGGCATTGAAATTTCTACTCATGAGATGATGCTAAAATGTCTTGAAGCTTGGGGTTTTAAAATTAATCGGATGTATAAAGTCACCAGTGATATTGATGAAGCTGCACAATATTGTCAAAGCTGGTCTGATAAACGCAACGATTTACCATTTGCGATTGATGGAATGGTAATGAAGGTTAATGATCTAGCTGCACAGGAGCTGCTTGGAGCAACAGCAAAAGATCCACGTTGGGCAATTGCATATAAATTTCCACCAGAACAGGCAGTAACTGTTGTTGAAGATATCGTTATTAGTATTGGACGTACAGGGGTGTTAACGCCTACGGCAGATTTAACGCCAGTATTACTATCAGGCTCTACAGTTAGTCGAGCTACTTTGCATAATGAGGACTATATCAAAGAAAAAGATATTCGTATTGGTGATACGGTGTTAATTCATAAAGCGGGAGAAATTATTCCAGAGGTTCTTACCGTTTTAACTGAAAAGCGTACAGGTAAAGAAGTCCCTTTCGTTATGCCGCATTTATGCCCGGTTTGTGGAAGCGAAGCAAAACGTGTGGAAGATGAAGCCGCTTATCGGTGTACAAATGAAAATTGTCCAGCATTAATCCGGGAAAAAATTATTCATTTTGTATCGAGAGATGCAATGAATATTGAAGGGCTAGGG
Organism: Anaerosinus sp.; assembly: GCF_965318445.1. NCBI lineage: Bacteria > Bacillati > Bacillota > Negativicutes > Selenomonadales > Sporomusaceae > Anaerosinus > Anaerosinus sp. The sequence continues at coordinate 275,029 of NZ_CBDNNH010000002.1, forward strand.
CCTGCGGTTGTCAGCAATTTATTAGAATCTCATTTAATTGAAGATGTTGCAGACTTATATCAATTGACGCGAGAACAATTGGTCAATTTAGAGCGAATGGGCGAAAAATCAGCGGCGAAATTACTTCAGTCAATTGAGATAAGTAAAAAAGCGGGGTTATCTCGTGTTTTATTTGGACTTGGAATTCGGTTTGTCGGTGTAAAAGCAGCAGCAACTTTAGCCAGAAAATTTGGCGATGTTGTTTCATTGCAAAGGGCAACAGTAGACGAACTTATTTTGCTTGAAGATATCGGTGAGAAAATTGCGCAAAGCGTAGTAACTTACTTCAATCAACTCAAACACATTGAATTAATTGAAAAACTCAAAAGTAGAGGCGTAATAATGACCGCTGAAACAGTTGAACATAGAGTGGCGCAGAATTTTGCTGGGGTAACTTTTGTTTTAACAGGAACGTTGCCGACTTTAACGAGAAAAGAAGCAGCTGAGATGATTGAAAATAGGGGAGGCAAGGTCTCTGGTTCGGTAAGTAAAAAAACGAATTACGTTCTTGCCGGAACAGAAGCGGGAAGCAAGCTCGACAAGGCGGCGAATTTAGGAATCGCGATTATTGACGAAGCTGCATTTATGAAAATGGTAGAAGAAAATTAAAGCAAAAGGGTGCATGAACTTTTATGTTCATGCACCCTTTTGCAATTTACTTAACGATTTCTAAACGTGGATTTGGATTGTAGTTCCGACCTACTTTTGAGCAAGGCTTTCCATCGACCATAACAACGTCAGCCGTAAAATCAACATTCGTTTTAAAAATACTGCTTCCTACCGCATATACATCTACGGGAACATTTTCTTTTTCAAATTGTTTTATGCGCGCTTCGTTAAATCCACCAGAGACCATAATTTTTACATGGTCAAATCCTTCGTTATCCAAAGCATTGCGGACATTGTGAACCAATTGTGGATTTACGCCAGTAGGAGGGAAACTTCCCATTTGTTCATGAATTGACTTATCTACCATCTTATCTGATGTATCAAGTCTTACTGCATATAATCGGTCGCCTAGTGTTTTTGCTACGGCTAGACTTGTACCAACGCAGTCATTGTTAAAATCGACGAGAGCAACACGACGGATTGAAGGATCGATGTAATGATCAAATGCTTTCGTCGCAGCTACTGTATCGCCTTGATATGCAGCGATTAAAGCGTGTGGGATTGTCCCGGCAGCTTCAATCGCCCATGTTTTTGCATTTGCTGGTGTAGAAATTCCTTGCATACCCCCAATTTTGGCTGCATATCCGTCAGATTCTTGTACTGTGTAATGATCAAAGCGTGATGGGAAGAAAAGTACAGGTTTACCATTTGCAGCTTTAACAACTTTTCGTGCATTTGTTGCAATTTTTGTTTGGCGCGCAAGAATTCCCAAATAAAGAGTTTCTAGATGAGAGAAATCAGCTAAATCGCCTTCAATTGTCATGATTGTTTCCCAAGGCGCAATTTCATCACCGTCGTGTAACGCATGAATTTTAATTGTGTCAGGATGGTATGCACATTGCTTAATTAATGCAATTGCTTCATCAATTCCACAGAGAATTGCATGGTCGCGTTGAAAAATTTGCATCATTATACGTGGATGATATTGAGCAGCATTTAAAATTTCTTGTGTACGTAGAAAGTACACATCACTGTAATACCCAGATTTTATTTGTTCTACAGGAAATATGAATGTATTTGGATTATGTCTAGTTTTCATTATGAGTTCCTCCAGGTTAGATTTTTAATAATATATTTTGCTAAGAGAATATTTAGTTTAAAAGAAAGAAAACTTCTATTTAAGTAGTTTTAATTATGATACAATAAAATCGCATTTGTAATCAATAGGAGGACTGAAATGGAAACAGATATTACGATTCTTGATTTTAAGAATGAAGCACAATCATGGGAAGAATTAAAAAAAATTAACTGCGATGAAATGGGATTACATATATTGTGTCCAAAGAGCGTATTTAAAGTAATAAAAATTAAAAAAATTAGAACAAAAGCAGCAAATATATTGAAGCAAACTTTTTTAGGAAAAGGAGGAGATGTTGCTGTCTCACGTAAAACGGTTGATCTTAGTGCAGAATATACAGATGTAATCATTTTTGCAACATTAAAACAATATAAAGTTGCTTTAGCACAGCTAAAAGTTCAACCTTGGGGATTAGCAAAACTTGCGCAGCAAATTGAGAATATTTTAATGAAAAGCAAAGCTTTACCTTATCGGAATTATCAATGGTCAGATCGCGCTTTAGAAATTAATGATACAAATAGTTTAGTTATGGGGATTTTGAATGTAACGCCGGATTCTTTTTCTGATGGTGGAAGATTTAATCGAAAAGAAAGTGCAAAGGAAAGAGTAATCGCTTTGCAAGAGGCGGGGGCTGATATTATTGATATTGGGGCGGAATCTACACGACCATATGGAGGCGCGGAAAAAGTTACGGAAAAAGAGGAATTAGAAAGATTATTGCCAATATTAGAATATATAAATCCCTATTGTAAAGTTCCAATTTCAGTTGATACATATAAGGCGAATGTTGCTGAAGCTGCTTTAAAATGTGGAGCGCACATGATTAATGATATTTGGGGATTGCAACAAGATGAAAAGATGGCGCAAGTTGCTGCAAAGTATAATGTGCCAGTTGTTGTTATGCATAATCATGTTGATATGCAATATCCAGATGGTATTATGTATCATATGCGAAGTTTTTTTGAAAGAAGTATCGCAATTGGATTAGAAAATGGCTTAAAGAAAGAAAATATTATTATTGATCCGGGAATTGGGTTTGCAAAAAATTTTCAACAGAATATGTATGTGATGAATCACTTAGAAGATCTACAGCTGATGGATTGCCCAGTCCTTCTTGCAACCTCGCGTAAACGGTTTATTGGTGAAGTTTTGGATTTGCCAGTAGAGGAACGTGTAGAAGGGACCATTGCTACAGCTGCATTAGGAAGACAAAAAGGGGTGCAAATTCATCGAGTGCATGATGTAAAGGAAGTAAAACGAACTTTAAAAATGTTAGATGCAATGATGAGGAGTGGCAGAGATGAATAAGATTTTAATTGACAATGTAATGTTTTATGGATTCCACGGGGTATATGAATATGAGCGGGAGCAAGGACAAAAATTTTACTATGATATAGAAATGTACTGTAATGATATTACAGCTGCTCAGACGGATGATTTAACAAAAGGTGTTGATTACATCCATGTATATCAATTGGTGAAAGATATTGCAGAAAATAAGCGTTTTCAATTATTAGAAGCGTTAACTATGCATATGGCAGATAAAATTTTAGAAGCCTGTCCAGTTGTAGCAAAGGCAGTTGTCAGAGTCCGTAAATATGGGGTACCTATTGCAGGACCGATAAATTTTGTTCAAGTAGAATCAATTCGGGATCGCAAAGCAGAATGATTTTTTTAGGTCTTGGATCGAATATAGGAAATCGTAAGCAAAATCTTATGCGAGCAATTGAATTATTAAATCAGCATAATGATATTATAGTAAGGAAAATTTCATCAATTTATGAAACTGAACCATATGGAGTAAAAGAGCAGGATGATTTTTTAAATGCAGTGATAGTAGTTGAAACGAAGCTTTTTCCGGAAGAATTATTAGATGTTTGCTTAACAATTGAAAGTCGAATGGGGAGGACGAGAGAATTGCGTTGGGGGCCAAGAGTTATTGATATTGATTTGCTTTCATATAATAATGAAGCAATGCATACAGAACGGTTGACACTACCCCATCCCTTTTTTGCTTTGCGAAAATTTGTTTTAGTACCCATGGCAGAGATTGCAGGAGATTTTATAGTTTCAGATGGAATGACTGTGAAAAATTTGCTAATGCAGTGCCCAGATAGTAGTAATGTTACGCTCTATTTTGGATAGAATATTCTTAAAAGTAGATTAAGGAGAGCGTACGCAATATGAAACGAATCATGATTTTGAGTGCTTCTATTGGGGCTGGTCATGTAAAAGCGGCACAAGCAATTCATGAAAGCTTAAATGATTTAGATGATATTTATATTGTTGAATATGATGTACTTACTTTTATTCCTGAGATTTGTAAAAATTTTCTTTTGGGTTTATATTTATATAGTTTAAAATCATTCCCTCAAGTGTATGATCAAGCATATGCTTGGGGGAATGATAATAAGTGGGCATTGTATGGAAAAAAATTGTTGAATCAAGTATTTTCAAAAAAATTACTACATTATATTCGTGATTATTCACCGGACTGCATTATTGCTACACATGCGATACCAGCAGGATTTGTCAGTTATTTAAAAGAAGAGAAGTATATAGAGTTAATGAGCGCCACGGTGATTACGGATTTTGCTGTACATCGGTTATGTTTTAATCAAAATACTGATTTGTTTTTTATTGCACATGAAGGATTAGTTTCAAATAAAGTATTTGATAATTTTTCGATGGAAAAAGTATATACTACAGGAATTCCAGTTAGGCAATCTTTTCTTGAACAGGTAGAGAAAAAGAAGATTTACAAGGATTTAAATTTTGTGGAGGATAAACCGACAATTTTGATTATGGGGGGCGGCGCTGGACTTTTGCCAATGGAAAAAATTTTGAGGGAATTTGAAATGATTGATATTCCGTTACAAGTGATTGCTGTTGCGGGCAATAATAATATCTTGTATAATAAGCTGCAATGCGTCAAATCAAGTTGCCATGATATTAAAACGTTTAAGTTTGTTCAATCTATTCACCAGTTTATGTCTATTTCTGATTTAATGATTACAAAAGCTGGGGGAGTTACAATTGCAGAAGCTTTATGTAAAGGCCTTCCAATGTTAATCTATCGCCCTTTCCCAGGGCAAGAAAATTATAATGCGAAATTTATTGAAACTGCAGAGGTTGGATATATTATAAAAGATATTAATAAAATAAGTAGTTTTATTAAATTTTTGTTGGCAAATAATGCTGCGAGATTAAAAGAACTGCGGGAAAATTCCCAGGCTATAGCAAAGCCGAATGCAGCAAAACATATCATAGAGTGTATTTTTCAGAATTTTTCATAGTTTTTTATTGGTTTCGTTGTATTATAATATTCCTATGTGCTATAATTACCCATATTCTATACTTCGTACTTTTTAGATTCTATATGGGCGGTGTAGATATTGGAAAAGATTTTTTTAGCAGCATTACAAATGACTCCGGGAATTGGTAATGCTAAATTACGGAGTTTAATTGAGTACTTTGGCAGTGCGAAAAATGTTTGGCAGACGGACAATAGTGATATTGTAGCAAGCAAATGTCTTACTCAATCAGACTGTGAATGTTTATTTTCTCAGAGGAAAAAACTGGACGTTGTCGAAGGTTTAGCGGAAAAATGGGAAAAACAAGAGATTAAATTATGTAGTTATTTTGAAGAATCCTATCCAAGTCAGTTAAAAGAAATTTTTCATCCACCTATGCTCTTATATTATCGAGGCAATTTTACTTGTAATGAGAACAATATTGCGATTGTTGGTGCACGAAAAGCGTCACCTTATGGGAAAAATGTTGCTGAAAGTTTAGCGAAAGATTTAGCAAAAGCAGGCGTTACTATAATTAGTGGGGCGGCACGAGGGATTGATACAGCATCACATCGAGGTGCTTTAGATGCTAAAGGAAAAACGATTGCGGTATTAGGATGTGGAGTAGATATTGTTTATCCAGCAGAAAATCGCAGTCTATTTTGTGAGATTGTAGATAAAGGTGGTGCAATTGTATCAGAATTTGCACCAGGGACAGCACCACTGGCAAAAAATTTTCCGGCTCGTAACCGAATTATTAGTGGACTATCTAATGGGGTTGTAGTGGTTGAAGCAGCTGTAAAAAGCGGGTCTTTGATTACAGCGGAATTCGCTTTAAGCGAAGGGCGTGATGTTTTTGCTGTTCCAGGAAGTGTTTTTTCACCTTTAAGTGGTGGTTGTCATACTTTAATTAAACAGGGTGCAAAATTAATTGAAGATGCGAAAGATATTTTAAATGAGTATACGATACAATATAGATTAAAAAAAGAAGATGTATTGCAATTGTCCGAAGAGGAAAAATTGGTTTATCAAACGCTTAGCGAGGATAGGCCTTTAACGATAGAAGACATTATTTTAAGAACACGAAGTAGTGCTTCGCATATTGCTTTCGTGATATTGCAATTAGAGTTGCGCGGCTTAGTAAAAGAATGTGCGCCGCATTGTTATGTTCGGACCGTTGAGGAGGGCGTTTTGTGAGTAAAGTATTAGTGGTTGTAGAATCTCCGGCAAAAGCAAAGACAATTGAAAAATATTTAGGAAAAAATTATGTTGTTAAAGCTTCAATGGGGCATTTACGTGACTTGCCAAAAAGTCAATTTGGGATAGATGTTGAAAATAATTTTAGTCCTAAGTATATTAATATTCGAGGTAAAGGAGATCTAATCAAATCGCTGAAAAGTGCAGCGAAAAGCGCTGATAAAGTATTTCTTGCATCTGACCCAGACCGTGAAGGGGAAGCTATTGCATGGCATTTAGCGCATATTTTAAATGTTGACGAAGATGAAAAGTGCCGTATTGTATTTAATGAGATAACAAAACCTGCGATTCAAAACGCTGTAAAGTCACCACGACCGATTAATATAGATCGAGTCGATGCACAACAGGCACGGAGAATGTTAGATAGAATTGTCGGATATAAATTGAGTCCTTTGTTGTGGAGAAAAGTTCGTAAAGGATTGAGCGCTGGTAGGGTTCAGTCTGTAACGGTAAAATTGATTTGTGATCGAGAAAAAGAAATCCAAAGTTTTATTTCTGAAGAGTATTGGACAATTGATACGAAACTACGTGAAAAAGTAAAAAGCCCGATGTTTGATGCGGAATTAATTACCATTGACGGAGAAAAGTTGGCGGTAAATAATGAAAAGGTAGCAACTGAGATTTGCGATGATTTAGAAAAGCAAACATTCGTTGTAAAGGAAGTAAAGAAGCGCCAAAGACAACGAAAAGCATTGCCACCCTTTATTACGAGTAGTTTACAGCAAGATGCATCACGAAAACTTGGTTTTACATCAAGAAAAACGATGATGTTAGCGCAACAACTTTATGAAGGGTTAGAGCTGGGGCGCAAAGGGCCAGTGGGTTTGATTACTTATATGCGTACGGATTCTACACGCGTATCTGATCTCGCACAGCAAGAGGTACGAGATTATGTGAATGCAGAATTTAGTGCAGAATACTTGCCAGAAAAACCCCCTGTATATTCTACAAAGAAATCACAGGATGCGCATGAAGCAATTCGTCCGACAAGTATAATCTATACGCCGGATAGCATTGAAAAATACCTATCAAAAGATCAATACAAATTGTATCGCTTAATTTGGGAGCGTTTTGTTGCCAGTCAAATGGCACCAGCGATTTACGATACATTAACAATTCAAATTTCAGCAGGAAAATATGGTCTAAAAGCAACAGGATCACAGCTAAAATTTCCGGGTTTTAGAGCGGTATATATAGAATCGAAAGAGCAAGATAAAGATGTTACTTTGCCAGAGTTAGCGATAGATCAAGTAATAAAATTGCAAAAGGTTTTACCTAAACAGCACTTTACTGAGCCACCTCCGCGCTATAATGAGGCATCTTTAGTAAAAACGCTTGAGGAAAAAGGAATTGGTAGACCTAGTACTTATTCACCTATTATTGAAACAATTTTAGGAAGAGGCTATGTTGTCCGCGTAGATAAGAAGTTTGAACCGACAGAACTTGGTTTTGTCGTTGTAGATATGCTGAAAGAGTATTTTGAAACAATTGTTGATGCGGAATTTACTGCAGGGTTAGAAAATCAGTTAGATGAGATTGCAGAAGGAAAAATTGATAAAAATCAATTGTTAGAAGAATTTTATGAGCCATTTGCGAAAACGCTTGAGCATGCTGAAGAAGCAATTGGGCATGTCGAACTTCCAGAGGAAATTTCAGACATTCCATGTGAGCATTGTGGCAGAATGATGGTTGTAAAGCAAGGACGGTATGGAAAATTTTTAGCATGTCCTGGTTTTCCTGAGTGTAGAAATACAAAACCTTTATTAAAAGATACAGGGGTTATTTGTACAAAATGTGGAGGGGCAATTGTTGAACGGCGTAGTAAACGCGGAAAGCATTTTTATGGGTGTAAAAACTATCCGGAATGCGACTTTGTTAGCTGGGATATGCCGTTAAAAGAAAACTGTGAAGTTTGTGGTGCTTTTATGTTAAAGCACAATTATAAAAATGGTCGATTTATTACTTATTGTAGTAATGAAGAGTGTACATCAAGAATAGATCATCCGATTAATAAAGAGCTAGAAAAAAATAAAAAGAAAACGCAAGAACAAGCTGAGAAAAAAGAAAATGCAGATGTAGCCTTAGATAATTCAAAAAAATCAGGAAAAACAAAGACGACGCAGAAAAAGTCAACGAAAAAGACATCGCGTAAGAAAGCGGAGGAAAAGTAGTGGCGAAGGTAATTATAATTGGTGCGGGTCTAGCTGGCAGTGAGGCTGCTTGGCAGATTGCACAAAGAGGCATAGATGTAGATTTATATGAAATGAGACCTAAGGTTTCTACTCCAGCACATCATACGGAGAATTTTGCTGAATTGGTTTGTAGCAATTCTTTACGTGGGGCAGGTCTCGAAAATGCAGTGGGTTTGCTAAAAGAAGAAATGCGTCAAATGGATTCTTTAATCATGGAAGCTGCTGATGCCAACAGAGTGCCTGCTGGTGGTGCTTTGGCTGTTGATCGTGAAGGTTTTAGTAAATATATTACAGAAAAGATCATAAACCATCCGCGTATCAATATAATAAATGAGGAAGTAAAACAGATAATTGAAACGGATTCTCCAATGATTATTGCTAGTGGTCCGCTTACTTCCGATTTGCTGTCAAAAGAAATTGCTAAATTAACAGGGCAAGAATACTTGTATTTTTATGATGCAGCTGCACCGATTGTTGTTTATGAATCTTTGAATATGGATAGAGCTTATAAAGCCTCTAGATATGGAAAAGGTGATGCGGACTATATCAATTGTCCAATGAATAAAGAAGAATATGAGCTTTTTTGGAATGAGCTTGTCAATGCTGAAAGAACAGCGACGAAAGATTTTGAAAAAGCGATTTTTTTTGAAGGATGTATGCCTGTTGAAGAGATGGCAAGTCGCGGCATAGATACGCTTCGTTATGGCCCGTTGAAACCAGTTGGGTTAGAGCATCCAGTAACAGGCGAAAAACCTTATGCCGTAGTGCAGCTAAGGCAGGATAATTATGCAGCAAGTTTATATAATATCGTTGGATTTCAAACTCATTTAAAATGGCCAGAGCAAAAAAGAGTATTTGGGTTGATTCCGGGTTTGGATACAGCGGAGTTTGTGCGGTATGGTGTAATGCATCGTAATACGTTTATTAATTCTCCAATGGTGTTAAGTCCTACCTTACAATTAAAATCTAACGCAAAAATTTTCTTTGCTGGACAGATGACAGGGGTCGAAGGATATATTGAGTCAGCATCAGGTGGTTTGATAGCAGGAATTAATGCGGCGCGTTTGGTGGAAGAAAAGGAACCAGTTGTTTTCCCAGAGGATACAGCACATGGCGCATTATGCCATTATATTACACAGGCGGAAAGTAAAAAATTTCAACCGATGAATGTGAATTTTGGATTGTTACCACCGCTGGGTGAAAGAATTCGTGATAAAAAGGAAAAAAATCGTACAATTGCAATGCGGGCATTAGCAAGTTTGCAGAAATTTAAAGATAGTTTAGAATAAATCGTACTGGGGGCGAAAATATGTTTCATGCAACAACGATTGTAGCGGTTAAACATAAAGGAAAAACTGCAATTGCTGGAGATGGTCAAGTAACATTTGGCGGCAATACAGTAATGAAGCATAATGCAAAAAAAGTAAGAAGATTGTATCATGGTAAAGTTTTAGCTGGGTTTGCTGGTTCAGTAGCAGATGCTTTTACTTTGTTTTCTAAGTTTGAGACTAAATTAGAAGAATTTAATGGGAATTTGATGCGCGCAGCTGTGGAGCTTGCTAAAGACTGGCGTACAGATCGTGTACTCAGAAAATTAGAAGCTTTGCTTATCGTATTAGATAGTGAAAAAATGTTTATCTTATCAGGAAATGGTGAAGTAATAGAACCAGATGATGGTGTAACAGCAATTGGTTCAGGTGGGGCTTATGCGCTTGCGGCCGCACGGGGGATGGTAAAACATTCTGAGCTAACAGCGTCTGAAATAGCACGTGAGGCTTTAGAAATAGCGGCTGATATTTGTGTGTTTACAAATCACCATATTACTGTGGAAGAGTTAGAATAGGAGGGAGTATTTTGAACGAGCAAACACCTAAACAAATAGTTCAAGAATTAGATAAATATATTATTGGTCAAGCACAGGCGAAGAAATCCGTAGCTATTGCACTTAGAAATCGTTGGCGTAGCAAACAATTATCGGAAGATTTGAAAGATGAAATTATTCCTAAAAATATATTAATGATCGGATCAACTGGTGTTGGTAAAACAGAAATCGCCAGAAGACTTGCTAAGCTTGTACATGCTCCTTTTGTAAAAGTTGAAGCAACTAAGTTCACAGAAGTTGGGTATGTAGGACGAGATGTTGAATCAATGATTCGCGATTTGGCGGAAACCGCAATTCGAATGGTGAAGCAAGAAAGGATGTTAGAAGTAAATGATCGTGCGAAATCTTTAGCGGAAGAAAGAATTGTTGATTATTTTATTCCAACACAGAAGAAAGAAATGCGAAATCCATTAGAGGCTTTATTTAGTGCAAAAACGGTTGAACAGCCAGAGGCAGAAGCGGAGGAAAAACCACAATATCAAGCGGGAAAAGATTGGTTTAGAAAAAGATTAGCCTCTGGTGAAATGGAAGAAGAATTGATTGAAATTACGGTAGAAGATAATGGTGGTCCTATGGTTGGGATGTTTGCTGGATCTGGTATTGAGGAAATGGGAAATAACATTCAAGATATGATTAGCAATATACTGCCAAAGAAACCAAAAAAACGTAAGGTCACAGTCGCGAATGCGAGAAAGATTTTTACTCAAGAAGAAGCACAGAAGCTTATTGACATGGATGAAGTGATTTCTGCGGGGACAAAATTAGCAGAAGATAGCGGTATTATATTTTTAGATGAAATCGATAAAGTTGCAGGAAGAAGTAATTCTTCAGGCCCGGATGTTTCTCGTGAAGGAGTTCAAAGAGACATTCTTCCAATCGTAGAAGGATCTACGGTGGTTACAAAATATGGACCAATAAAAACCGATCATATACTTTTTATTGCTGCGGGTGCGTTTCATGTATCTAAACCTTCGGATTTAATCCCCGAATTACAAGGGCGTTTTCCAATTCGTGTAGAGTTAACGAACTTGTCAAAAGAGAACTTTAAACAAATTCTTACTGAACCTGCAAATGCATTGTTAAAGCAATATCGTTCGTTATTGGCAACTGAGGGCGTAAAAATTGAATTTACTGAAGATGCTATTGATGAATTGGCGCAGATTGCATGTGATGTAAATGAGCAGACAGAAAATATTGGAGCGAGACGTCTTCATACGATTTTGGAAAAATTGTTAGAAGATTTAGCTTTTGAAGCACCTGATTTAGAAATAAAAGATATAGAAATAAATCGTGCTTATGTACAATCAAAATTATCACATATTGTTGTAAATCAAGACTTAAGTCACTTTATTTTATAATAATAAAGAAATTTTATTATTTTAGTACAATTATTTTAATTATCGTGTTAAAATATATAATATGGTGTAGGATTGCGCCATATTATATATTTTTTTTTTGGAAAGGAAGGCTGTTTTGTGACTTCATTATTGGAACGTACGCGCAAAATTAATAAATTATTACAAAAATCGGAAAATGTGGAATATAGCGAAATATCTAAAGTTCTTAGTAGTGTAATCGGTGCTAATATATATATTGTAAGTAAAATTGGAGAAATCTTTGGACATGCTTTTATTGATGATTTTGAATGTGAGTTAATGATTGATAAAGTTGTTATGCAAGGTGCGTTCCCAAAACATTATGTAAATTGGCTTTTAAATATAGAAGAAACTTCATCTAATTTGAAATTAAAAAGTGGAATTTGTGCATTTAGTCAAGACACTGAATGCATTTTCCATGGAAAGAACACTACAATTGTACCGATTTATGGCGTTGGTGAACGAATAGGAACATTGATCATTGCTAAATTTGACGAAGAGTTTACAGATGAAGATTTAGTTTTAGCTGAGTATGGGGCAACTGTTGTTGGAATGGAAATGCTTAGAGACCGTACACAAAAGATTGAAAGTGAAGCAAGAAAAAAGGCCACAGTACAGATTGCTTTGGCAACGCTTTCTTATTCGGAAGTTGAAGCTGCAATCAACATTCTAGGTGAACTTGATGGAGATGAAGGACTTCTAGTTGCTAGCAAGATAGCGGATAGAGTAGGAATTACCCGTTCAGTTATTGTCAATGCTTTACGAAAATTTGAAAGTGCCGGTGTTATTGAATCAAAGTCATTGGGAATGAAAGGTACTTATATAAAAGTGCTAAATGAGTACTTGTTAGAAGAAATTGAAAAATTGAAAAATTGAAAGGTAAATGCAATTCCCAAATATAAAATCTCGTACTGTTTACAGCACGGGATTTTGGTAGTTTTAGGACAATCTTAGGACAATTCGACTATCTTCTACTTTTGGATAAATATTTTAATTGTTTTTCGAAGGAATTTTATAGAAAAGTGTAGAAACATAGTCGTAGAAATGAAAAATAATGTAGAAATATATGATATGTGAATTGCAATGGATTGCTTCATTTTATGATATGGAGGGATAAAATGTTAGAACAAATTGTTGGGTCGTCGATGGTAAACTCTTTAAGTGGAGCCTTAGGCGCGGCGGAGTTAAGACATAAAGTGATAAGTAATAATATTGCAAATGTAAATACGCCTCATTTTAAAAAAAGTGTTGTCGATTTCGAAGAGTTGTTAGCGAAAGAATTGCAACCAGATACAAATAAATTAGCGTTAACAAAAACAAATGCTAAACATCTGCCTCTATCGAAAAGCGGCGGAGTATCTCCTGAAATTAGAACAATAAATAATACGACAATGCGGACTGATGGAAATAATGTTGACATTGATGAAGAAATGGCTGGACTTGCAAAAAATAATATTTATTATAATGCTGTGGCTAGACAAATCGGAAGTTACTTCAATACAATGAAGTCAATTGCCTCAGGTCAAAAATAAGATAAAGACAAGCTTGTTTTGAATTGAGATAAGGAGAGGTTAAAATGGGAATGTTTGATGCGATTGATTCTGCAGCATCGGGACTTACAGCTGAAAGGTTACGAATGGATGTTATCTCAAATAACTTGGCAAATGTAAATACAACGAGAACTCCAGAAGGTGGAGCATATAAGCGAAAATTAGTTGTATTTGAACCGAGAGCTCAACAAGGCCTGTCTTTTGCAAAGACATTGTCAGGTGAAATGCAACAGTCAGGTGAAGGTGTGCGAGCGGTAGGGATTATTTCAGATGATACGCCGGGAAATACAATTTATGACCCAAATCATCCTGATGCGAATAAAGATGGATATGTTGAAATGCCAAATGTAAATGTTGTAAATGAAATGGTTGATATGATTACAGCATCAAGGGCCTATGAAGCAAATGTTACTGCGGTAAATACGGCTAAAAGTATGGCGATGAAAGCGTTGGATATTGGAAAATAACAAGGTAGGTGCAATTTATGCAAGTTGAAAAATTACAGTTAACGCCAGTTAGAAGTAGTGCGATAAATAATATAAATCAAGCTGCGGAGGTAGAGGGGAAAAGCTTCGGAGACTTTTTTAAGGAATCGTTAAATGAAGTGAATGATTTGCAATTAAAAAGTCGTGATGCATCTATTAATTTAGCGGCTGGAAAAGTGAATGATATATCGCAAGTTGTAATTGCAGGTGAAAAAGCAGGAGTTGCTTTACAGTTAACTATGCAGATACGTAATAAGGTAGTAGAAGCATATCAAGAAGTTATGCGTATGCAAGTGTGATTATAATTTTTAGTATCTGTGTTTAGGCGAAAGGATTGAGACGATGGCAGACTGGAAGGAACAGTCTCTACGTGTTTGGCGAAAACTAGGTAAAAAAGAACGTTATACGATTATTGGATCGGCAATATGTTTAATGATTGCTATTTTAGGGTGGAGTTATTGGTGGGGTGGAAAGCCCGATATGGTTCCATTGTTTACCGGTATGGAAGCCAAAGACGCAGGTGAAGTTGCAGCAAAACTAAAAGAAATGAAAATTACTTATGAACCTCAGGAAACATCAAGTGGTACTTCTATATTGGTACAGGCAAAAGATGTTCATAGTGCGCGGTTAGAACTTGCAACGCAAGGACTTCCACGAGGGAAAAAAGGCTTTGAAATTTTTGATGATAGCAAGTTAGGTGTAACTGAATTTCAAAATAAAGTGAATTATCTGCAAGCTTTACAAGGCGAACTTACAAGAACAATTGAAGAACTTGAGGAAGTAGAAAAAGCACGTGTACATATTGTACTTCCGGAAGATAGCTTATACAAAAAGAATGAGAAGCCGGCAACTGCTTCTATTATGCTTAAATTAAGACCCAATGCTCAATTGACAAAGCAGCAGGTAAAAGGGATTGTTAATTTAGCATCGCATAGTGTACAGAGCTTATTACCGGAAAATGTAACAATTGTTGATAATATGGGTAAGGTTTTAAATGATCCGGAAGATGATGAAAAATCAGTGGGAAATGTTACGTTAACGCAATTAGATATGACGAAAAAAATTCAAGAAAGATTGCAAAGAGACGTACAGTCCTTATTAGATCAAGTAATTGGTGAGGGAAAAGCTGTTGCCAGAGTTAATGTAGAATTGAGCTTCGATCAAAGGACGATGGATAAACAGGTTTTTGAACCGGTTGTTGATGATTCAGGAATTATTCGCAGTTCACAACAAACAAATGAAACTTATAGTGGTTCATCGGAAACGCCGGGAGGTCCAGCAGGGACAGCTTCTAACATTCCAGGATACGTTACAGCAAATGGAAATAATAAATCTGATTATACAAAAAAAGAAGTAACGAAAAATTATGAAATAAATGAAACAAAAGAAAAAGTTGTAGCAGCTCCTGGGTCTATTAAACGATTAACTGTTGCAGTATTAGTGGATGAACAAGTAACACCAACCCAACAGGAAAGTTTACAAAGAGCGGTTGCTTCGTCAATTGGTTTAAATACGGAACGAGGCGATATGATTTCTGTAGAGGCTTTACCATTTAGTACGGATGCATTTGATAGACAGGCCCGCGCTGAACAGGATGCAGCAGCAAAAGAACAACAAATGTTCTGGTTACAAATCGGCTTGCTTGCATTGATTTTAGGGGCAATCGCTGCATACTTTATTAATAAACGCCGTAAAGAACGTCTGGAACGAGAAGAACAAGAACGTCTTGCTATGGAAGCATTGGCTGCGAAAGAACAAGCAGCTACGTTTATAGATACGAATATTGATAATGAACCAGAATTAAGTCCAGAAGAACAAACAAAATTAAATGAACGTAAAGTAATTGAGGATATGATTAGAACGCGTCCAGAGGATGTTGCTCAAATCGTAAAAACTTGGTTGGCTGATGAATAAAAGGAGGTTGTGATGAATGGATATGTATGGCGCTAGTAAAGAGATGTCGACGAAACAAAAGGCAGCAATATTTTTCATTGCAATGGGGCCCGAATGTTCAGCCCAACTATTTAAGCATTTGCGCGAAGATGAAATAGAAAAACTTACTTTAGAAATTGCAAATCAAAGACAAGTGAGTCAAGAGGATAAAGATAAAGTAATTAGTGAGTTTTATCAAATGCTAGTTGCGAAAGAATATATATCCTCTGGTGGTTTGGATTATGCAAGAGAAGTGTTGGAAAAAGCGCTTGGAACGGAAAAGGCGGTCAATATTATAAACCGCCTAACTTCCAGCTTGCAAATACGCCCTTTCGATTTTGCAAGAAAAACTGATCCAGGTCAATTGTTGAACTTTATTCAAAGTGAACATCCGCAAACGATTGCTCTAATTATGGCGTATTTACAGCCAGAACAATCCGCAGCGATTTTATCTGGATTGCCAGCGGAACGACAAGTTGAAGTTGCAAAAAGAATTGCAACAATGGATCGTACCTCTCCAGATGTACTTAGAGATGTGGAACGTGTTTTAGAAAGAAAATTATCTTCGCTTGTATCACAAGATTTCACAGCAGCTGGGGGAATTCAATCAATCGTAGAAGTATTAAATCGTGTTGATCGGAGTACGGAGCGTACAATTATAGAAAACTTAGAAGTTGAAAATCCGGAATTGGCTGAAGAAATTAAACGGCTTATGTTTGTATTTGAAGATATTGTTATGCTTGATGATCGTTCACTACAGATGGTACTACGCGAAATCGATTCCAAAGATTTGGCACTTGCATTAAAAGCAACATCTCCAGAGGTTGGCGAAAAAATATACAAAAATATGTCAAAACGCGCTGCGGATATGTTACGTGAAGAAATTGAGTACATGGGACCTGTTAAAATTCGCGATGTTGAAGAATCTCAACAAAAGGTTGTTAATGTAATTAGACGCCTTGAAGAGTCTGGTGAAATTGTTGTAGCACGTGGTAAGGGAGACGAAATGATTGTCTAGAGTGATAAAAGGTGCTGTGTTACAAGATGATAATCCAAAAGTAGTAGATATTCCGCGAATTATAGTTTCAAGTACCATGTTAAATGATGATGTGATAAGTGAAGAAGACAGAAAATTTGCTGCTGCGTGTGAAGTTTTTATGGCAGAACAACAAAAAAAAGCAGAAGTGTGTTTAAGTGATGCTCAGACGCAGGCAAGCAAGATTTTAGTAGAAGCACAGAGTAAGTATGATGAGTTTCTCAACCAAGCAAAGGTTGAAGCTGAAGAGTTAAAAACAGCAGCTAAAGAAGAGGGATATCGTTTAGGATATGATGAGGGGTATGCAACTGCTTTAGAACAAGTGAAAAAAGAAATGGAAACAGCTATTGAAGAGGCGAATATAAAAGCAAAGCGCATCATTGAAGTAGCGGAATGTGAAAAAAAAGAAACGATATTAAAGGCTGAACGCGAGATTTTAGCAATTGTTACAGCAGTAGCAGAAAAAATTGTAAAAGAGAAATTTGCAGAAAATCATACACTCGTTGTTGAAGTAATAAAAAAGGCTTTAGAAAAGGTTAAAAACCAGAGAAAAATCAATATTAGGGTTTCGATGGATGATTATGAGTTCGTATTGCAATCTAAGTTGATTTTTGAATCTATGCTTGATAGTGATTTTGAACTTTCAATTATACCTGATAAGCTTATTGCTAACGGTGGGTGTATAATTGAAAGTGAGAATGGTACGGTTGATGCAAGATTGGAAACTCAATTGGATGCAATAAAAAAAGCTGTTCAGGATGTTATATAATGATGGAAATTGATTTTTCAAAATATATAAATGCAATAGATGCTTGTGAACCCATTAAGTTGAATGGGAAGATTACACAGGTTATTGGTTTGGTTATAGAGTCTCAAGGCCCTAATGTTAGCCTTGGTGAACTCTGCTATGTATGTTCAAGATTAGATGATGTTGAGCCGATTCCAGCCGAAGTTGTTGGTTTTCGTCAAGGCAGCGTTTTATTGATGCCAATTGGTGAGATGCAAGGGATTGGTCCAGGGTGTGAAGTTATTGCTGCACAAAAAATGCTCAAGGTCAATGTCGGCAGGCAGTTACTAGGTCGAATTCTTGATGGACTTGGTAATCCTATAGATGGAAAAGGCCCGTTGATTACGGGAACAGAATATCCGCTAAATGCAATGCCGCCACATCCGTTGTCAAGACCGAGAATTCAGAAGTCTCTATCTGTAGGGGTAAGGGCTATTGATGGGGTGATTACAATGGGATGTGGGCAGCGTATTGGAATTATGGCAGGAAGTGGTGTCGGAAAAAGTACATTACTTGGAATGATTGCCCGAAATACCGAGGCAGACATTAGCGTAATTGCTTTAGTTGGTGAACGTGGTCGTGAAGTACGAGAATTTATCGAACGTGATTTGGGGGAAGAAGGTTTGAAACGTTCGGTAGTAGTTGTCGCTACATCCGACCAACCGGCATTGGTAAGAATAAAAGGTGCGATGACCGCTACAGCAATTGCTGAATATTTTCGTGATCAAGGCATGAATGTAATTTTAATGATGGATTCAGTTACTCGGTTTGCAATGGCACAACGTGAGGTTGGGCTGACAGTTGGAGAGCCTCCAGCTACACGTGGTTACACTCCATCTGTATTTGCAATGTTACCACGTTTGTTAGAACGTGCAGGAACGAATGACAAAGGTTCTATTACGGGCATTTATACAGTTCTTGTCGATGGTGATGATATGAATGAACCTATTGCCGATGCGGTTCGAAGTATTCTTGATGGGCATATTGTTTTATCTAGAGCTATTGCGGCGCAAAATCATTATCCAGCAATTGATATTTTAAATAGTGTAAGCAGGGTAATGTTAGAGATTGTTGAAAAGAAACATTATCAAGCCTCACAAAAGTTGCGTTCGGCGATGGCTGTATATCGAGAGGCTGAAGATTTGATTAATATTGGTGCATATGTTGCAGGCAGTAATGAAAATATTGATAAGGCAATTCGGGTCATTGGTGAAATAAAAGCGTTTTTGCAACAAGATGTGTATGAAGTGGATACATTTGAAGAAACGGTTGAACGTTTATTGAAATTATCTTCATAACTGTGGAGGCTTTTCTAAATGAAAAAATTTAAGTTTCGTTTAACCGCAGTATTAAAAGTTGCCCAAATAAAGAAAGAACGGGCTGAAATTGCTTTTGCAGAAGCGACAAATGCCTTGATAAAGGAAAAGGAAAGCCTGAAAGTTTTTGAGTTAGAGCTAGAAGCAGGTCTTAAGTCGTATGAAGAAATAGAAAATCAAAAAATTACAATTGGATTACTCACAAGTTATAATACATATTTTTTCCGTTTGCGCACGCAAATTGAACAACAAAAACATGTAATTAATGAAGCAGAAAAAAAAAGACAAGAACGGTTGGACGAATTTCAAGAAGCTTTAAATAAATTGAAAACTATTGAACAATTAAAAGAAAAACGGTTAAAAGAATTTAAAGCGGAACAATTAATAGAAGAACAGAAAGAATTAGATGAAATCGGTTTGCAGATACATGCTCGAGCGATGAGGTGAAATGATGAATGGAGTAAATCTTGTCTTTCAACGAATAAAAGAAATTGAAACTAGATTTGGTATTTCAGGGGCTAGTTATACTGGAGTAAAAATGAATAGCGCAAAGGCGAATGCTAGTGAATTCCACAATGAAGGTGCATTGAAATCTGAAAATGATTTTTCAGATTTGATTCGTCAGGCTGCTCATAAATATGGAGTAGATGCTAAATTAGTAGATGCGGTAGCAAAAACTGAGTCCAATTATTCTCCTACAGCAGTTTCTGAAGTTGGAGCAGTCGGGATCATGCAGTTAATGCCGGATACAGCGTCTTCCTTAGGGGTAAATAATATTTATGACCCAAAAGAAAATATTGAAGGTGGCGTTAAGTATATAAAACAACTCCTAAATACTTTTGATGGTGATGTAAAGAAAGCTGTTGCTGCATATAATGCTGGTGCACAAGCTGTAAAAAATTATAATGGAGTTCCTCCATATACAGAAACACAAAATTATGTAAGTAAAGTTTTAGATTTATATCGTTAAGATGATTTTGTATATTATTTAGAAAGTAGGTAAGCAGATGGCGATTTGGCGAAAAAATAACGAACAGACAACAGAAGCAACTAAAAAACCGAATCGTTTTTTACGCTTAATAAAAATTCTAGCTTTTATCTTATTATTTCTTTGTTTGATTATAGGGGGGTTCTTTTTAGGGGTGTATTTACGTGTTTTTGATGTAAATGCAATGAATGAGAAACTAGAGCTATATAAATACCCTGTGATTGGACAGTACTTTGAGCAGCCCGAGAATATCGATGAAAAAGAACACAGTGATAATATTGAACTAAAGTCTAAGCCAGCAGCTAAATCAGAGGTAAAACAAGACCTGTTGAAGAATAATAATGCAAATGGTAGGACGAACCCTAACAGTGCTGTTGTCCTAACAAAAGAAGAGATTGAAAAACAAATGAAACTTCGACAGGCAGAAGAAAAAAAACGTATTTCAAAGCTAGCAAGGCTTTATAATGAGATGAAGCCGGAAGATGCCGTTAAATTACTAGAACAACTTGATGATAATATGGTATTAGCTATTATGGGGAAAATGGAAGATGATCAGGTTGTCCAGATTTTACCGCTTTTTAATACTGCACGTGGAGCGAATTTAACGCGTATTATGTATAATGGAAAACCTCCGGTTGTTACGGAGGTAAGATGATTTTTATGAATGAAAGGAGGTGAGAAAGATGAATATGATGCTAAACATGGTGAATGTTCCAGTAAAAGAGCCTGTAAAAGGACAAGTAGCAACGAATATATCTACTGAAAAAATATCGAATCAAAATACTTCTAAAGTGTCTACCAATAGCAAAGGGAAAGATGGAAAGAATTTCAATGATGTTTTAACTAATGCGACAAATGAAAATCAGAATGTAGAAGAAAACGCTGTTCAGGCAGGAACAAATGATGTGTTAAATGCTATGGCAACAGCAGTATTGAATCCGAAACTGACAGTAGTGGATAATCAGACTGAAACTTCGATAAATTTTGCTGAGATAAAAGAAAATGCTTTGGAAGTATCAAATGAAGTTCTTGATAAAAATCCAAATGATGTTCTTGGGCAAAATCTAGCTAATGATTTTGCAAGTAAATTGCAAAATATGCAATTGCAACAGTGGAGTCAAAAACAAGTAGGCGATGTGAGTAACACTATTCAGCAACCGATAGAAGCAGCTGTAGCAACTCAAGAGGTAGTGGAGTCTATTCTACCACAAATAGATCCAGCACTGACTAAGTTGAAAACTGATGGTAAGAAAGATTCTTTGCAAGCGTATTCAACAGATGTAAATAAATCGGAAACTGTAGGTAAGCCATTAGTAAGTGAAAATGTCATTCCGTTAGCTGGTGAGAACTTGCAAAATACAAATCCTACAAAAGTGGATTTACTTAAGTCAAATCAGCAACCTCAGGAAAATTTAAAAAGTAATCTAAATGTTTTATTTGTTTCTGATAATGCTAGGCAAAAGATTAGTCAACCGTTACAAAATGCTGAGCCACAAACAACGCTGGATACTTCTACACCAATTAATCAATTTGCGGTTATGATGAATAACCGTATAGATACCAATGTTGTTCAACAAACGAATGCCTTGAGTCAACCAGAGGAAACAGTAACTGATTATGATATTCATACACAAATTATTGACAAAGCAAAATTAATAAAAAATAACGAAGATACACAGATGATCATTAAGCTTAAACCAGAACATCTTGGAGATTTGACGTTAAAAGTTATCGTTGAAAAAGGTGTGGTAAGTGCTTCGTTCCATAGTGAGAATGCACAGGTGAGGACAATGTTAGAATCTTCATTAATTCAACTGAAACAGGAACTGGCAAGTCAGGGGATTAAAGTTGATAATGTAAGTGTGTATGCTGGACTTGGCGACTTAATGTCTAATGGGGAACAGGCTCAATATAATCAACAGAAGTCCTCAAAGTTTAAGAATCAAAAAATTGATTTAGCTGATTTTGAAGAAGAAGTTGATAAAACCAATGTACCTATTTCAAAGGTTACAGATGATGGCGTGGATTATCGAATTTAAAGGAGGTTTATACATATGGCAGATAGTACAACAATCACAGATGGTACATCTTTAAACACTACAAATGGAGTAGTAAATAGTACGATAAAAACGACAACGACAACACAGGCTGGCGGAGAGCTTGGTAAAGAATCATTTTTAAAGCTTTTAGTTACACAAATGCAGTATCAAGATCCATTGGACCCACAAGATAATGCTGAATATATTGCGCAGTTAGCACAATTTTCTTCGTTAGAGCAAATGACAAATGTTAACTCTACATTAGAAAAAATGAATACTTTGATAGGTAATATGGACACTTCTTTATTAGTAGGCCAAACAAGTAATTTCATTGGCAAAGAAATTGAATGGCAAAATGATAAAAAGGAAATGCAAACTGGTACAGTTACAGGTATTAAAATTGTGGATGGACAACCATATGTTTTAGTTGGTAATATTATAGTTTCTATTTCACAAATTCATGGAATTGGTACAATGCCAGCTGAAGAGGGAACAGGAGATAAATCGTAAGAGGAGGATTAGTGAATGGCTGAAAATAAAATTTATTTTCAAGCACAGCCACTCTTGCCGATTGATAATCGTCTTAGGGCAAACAATGTAGCAAAGTATAAAAGTGCAGGTAATGATTTTGATAAGCTACTTAATGAGAAACTTGATTGTTTAAAGTTTTCACAACATGCTTTAGATCGTTTGCAAAGCAGAAATTTGCAGTTAAGTGAAGCTGATTTGAAAAGGTTGAGCCAAGCTGTAGATAAAGCGGCGCAAAAAGGTGCAAAAGAATCATTGGTCATGATGAATGATATTGCGCTTGTTGTAAGTGTAAAAAATCGGACGGTTATTACAGCCATGGATGGCAATGGTGCAGAAGATAAAATAATTACAAATATTGATAGTGCAGTGATTTTATAAGCTTGGACCTTAGGAGAGTTTTGACTATAGAATGATTGATATAGTCGCACTGCAGTATCTTAAGGAAGGATGATTTATTATGATGCGTTCATTATTTTCCGGTGTGTCTGGCTTAAAAAATCATCAGACGCGAATGGATGTTATTGGTAATAATATTGCCAATGTAAATACTACAGGCTTTAAAGGAAGCCGTGTAACTTTCCAAGATATTTTAAGTCAAAATATCGCTGGTGCGGCATCCGCACAAGGAAATAAGGGGGGAACAAACCCTAAACAAATTGGTCTTGGTATGGGAATGGCGTCAGTAGATACAAATTTTGGTGACGGTTCATTGCAATCGACAGGGAAAAATACAGATCTTGCACTTTCGGGAAATGGATTCTTCATTTTGGGTGATGGTGCAAATAAAATTTATACGCGTTCGGGTGCATTTGAATTTGATTCGGATGGTAATTATACGGTACCAGGTAGTGGTTTGTTAGTGCAAGGCTGGATGGCTGATGCAAGTGGAAAGATTAATGCGGGTGGCGATGTAACTGGTATTACAATTCCAAAAGGACAGACAATGGCAGCACAAGCTACCCAAAGTATAGGGTATACGAAAAATTTATCTGCTGAAGGTAAAGCGAGTCAAACGACAACTACTACAGATACTGTAGCTGATACTACACCTGCTTCAGGACCAACATCTACTACGAATACTCTTACTGATGGAACAGTTATTGTAACGACGATAGAGTATACTGGAACCCAAAAGATTACAAAAACTGAAACAACTACTCCCCCAACAAAGGTAATTGCACCAGTTACTGTTTATGATAGTGAGGGTGTAGAACATAAAATTACAGGTGTTTTCACAAAAACTGGTGACAATAAATGGCAATATACTCCAGGCTCTACAGCACCATATCAAACTGATACTGGGTTTGCAATTACAGGAGGAGTCTATGATATAGAATTTAATACAGACGGTACTTTTAAATCTGTTTCTGGAACTCCGATGACTTTTCAACCTACACAAGCAAATGCAATGACAGTAACACCGGATTTTTCAAAAATGACACAGTACTCTGGAGAATCGACAGCTACAGTAACGAGTAGAGATGGATATCCGGCGGGTGATTTAGAGAGTGTAAGTATCGATTCATCAGGAGTTATTACGGGGAAATTTAGTAATGGATTAACAAAAAGCCTTGCACAGGTAGCGATTGCTACATTCAATAATCCTGCAGGCTTAACTAAGCTTGGCTCTAATACTTTTTCGGAATCCAACAACTCTGGTGTTGTTCAGATTTCTACATCCGGCAATGGCGGTGCAGGAACGATTACTCCAAGTAATCTTGAAATGTCTAATGTTGATTTATCAGAAGAATTTAGTAATATGATTATTACGCAACGTGGTTTCCAGGCAAATTCAAAGATTATTACAGTTTCTGATGAAATGCTTGAAACTTTAGCAAACTTAAAACGATAATTTAAATATGGAAAGGGGATCTTCCCCTTTCCTATAAAAAGGGGAAGATATTGTGATTAAAGTAACACGTTTTAATTCTGACGGTGAAGGTGAAATAATTTTAAATGCGGAAATTATTGAAATGATAGAACAAACGCCGGATACTGTAATTACGCTTACAAATGGTAAGAAACTAATTGTTGAGGAAAAAATGGAAGAGGTCGTAAGAAGAGTTATGACTTATCGAAGAGCTTTAGGGGGAAATTTTCGTTAATAAAATTGAATGTCCAATGTAATCTTTTCTATAAAAAAGATACATTTTTATTATAATTACAAAAGGGCAGAAGGTTATACAACTTATGAAAAGTTGTATATTACTTGATGAAAGAAATAATAATCAAGTGATGTTTTATCCTTTACATGGAGGTGTGGATGATTGGCTGAAGAAGAAAAAACAAAAGAACAACCAGCTAAAAAATTCCCTATGCTTATGGTTGTAGGGCTGGTTGTGGTAGGATTATTGTTAGCTGGAGCTGTATCGTACTTTATTGCGACAAAGGTAATGGCTGATTCTGCTACCAAAATAGAAAAGCGAGACCCAGGAATATTTTTGAAACTTGGTGACAAAGATGGAATGATTGTTAATGTTGGCGGTGTAAAGAGTGGGCGTTTTCTTAAAGTTGGTGTTGTCTTAGAGATGCGTGCACCGAAAAGTGAAAAAGCAGAAGAAGGAAAACTAAGTTCAGTTACAGAAACTAAATTATTAGATTCCGTCTTACAATTGTTACGGTCACAAAAAATAGAGGATTTTGATCCAGTAAAGCAAGAAGAGTTAAAAACACAAATAAAAAATGAAGCAAATAAAGTGCTTGGTGAGGATTGTGTTTATGAGGTTTATATTACCAGCTTTGTGTTGCAGTAATGATATAACTGATGTTCACTTAAGCTTAAATGAAAGGAGGGTGAACATTGGCCGCGTCTGATGTCTTATCGCAGTCAGAAATTGATCAGTTGTTATCAGCTTTGTCTACTGGTGTTGTTTCTGCAGAAGAAATAAAAGATGAAGAGAAACAAAAGAAAATAAAAGTATATGATTTTAAACGACCTGATAAATTTTCAAAAGACCAAATTAGAACTTTATATATGTTACATGAAAACTTCGCACGTTTATTGAATACATATTTATCTACACATCTTAGGGCTATCGTTAATGTAAATGTTGCTTCCGTTGATCAGTTGACATATGAGGAATTTGTAAGGTCTTTATCTAACCCAAGTGTTATTGGGGTATTAAACATGGAACCTTTAAAGGGAAACATTATTTTTGAAATGAATCCTAATATTGCTTTCGTTATTATAGATCGTCTTTTTGGTGGTTTGGGCGAAAGTTTGTCAAAAATAAGGGCTTTGACTGATATTGAAGAAGTAATTATTCGTAGAGTATTTAATAAAGCTTTGGAGAGCTTTAAGGAAGCATGGCATAATGTGATTGAAATAACGCCTAAATTAGAGGCGATTGAAACCAATCCGCAATTCACCCAGATTGTTCCACCTAATGATATGGTGGTTATTATTACCTTGCAGGTGAAAATTGGGGATATAGAAGGTTTAATGAATATCTGTATTCCTTATCTTGTACTGGAGCCAGTTATGTCAAAATTAACGACCACGTATTGGGTAGCTTCCTCAGTGGCGAAAGAAGATCATCCTGAACAGGTTAAAGTTTTACAACGGAAGATTGAAAAAACGTATGTGCCGCTTATTGTTGAACTTGGGAAAATTGATATTACTGTTCAAGAGTTTTTAGATTTGGCAGTAGGTGATGTTTTACAGCTAGATGCGAAAGTTGGCAATGAATTAAACGTAATTGTAGGTAGAAAGTCTAAGTTTTGGTGTAGACCAGGTACCTCAAGTAATAAGGTTGCTGTACAAATAGCAAGGGTAAATACAGAAGGGGATGATGAGGATGAATGATGGTTTTCTTTCACAAGAAGAAATAGATGCTTTGCTTAATGGTGGTGGAAGTACACCAGAATCGCAACCAGAACCGGAAACATCTGAAAGTGTGTCTGTGGGCATTACGGAAGATATTTCAGATATGGAGAAGGATGCTTTAGGTGAAATTGGAAATATTTCCATGGGAAGTGCGGCTACGACATTATCCGTACTTTTAGGTCGACGCGTTTCAATTACTACGCCAAGAGTTTCAGTAGATACTTTAGGGGCAATAAAAAATCATTATCCATTACCATATTTAATTGTGCAAGTAGGTTATACCCAAGGCATTAGTGGTGATAATATTTTAGCAATTCAAGAACAAGATGCTTTAATTATTGCTGACTTGATGATGGGGGGAGAAGGAACGAATCCTCCAACTGAATTGAATGAATTGTATATGAGTGCTGTTGGAGAATGTATGAACCAAATGATGGGAGCTGTTGCTACGTCCCTATCAACTATGTTTAGCAAAAAAATTGATATTTCTCCACCACTTGTAAACTTAATAGACTTGGCAAGCGAGACAAAAATTAGTGAGGTAGTCAATGAGAGTGAAGAAATTGTAAAAGTTGCATTTAGAATGGAAGTAGAGGGACTAATAGATAGTGAAATAATGCAAATTCTTCCCCTTAATATTGCGAAAGAGATGGTTGATAATTTAATGTCTGGTGGAATGCAAGCTGAAGAGATACCGGCAGCTCCAGTTGCTAAAGCAATGTCTCCACAATCCCCAGCTGCTACAGCGCCAACACAAACAGTACCTGTTGCTGCTGCTGCGGCACCGTCTGTTGCGGCGCCTGCACCACAACCAACGCCAGTAGCTTATGCACAACAACCAATGTATGTTACGGCACCGATGGAAGCTAGAGTTTCACCAAATGTTCCTGTACAGCCAGCTCAGTTTTCCCCATTAACACAATCAGCTGTACCTATAAATGATGGTAATATTGGCTTAATCTTGGATGTGCCTCTTCAGGTTACTGTTGAATTAGGAAGAACTAAGAAGTTAATAAAAGATGTTTTAGAATTATCTACAGGCTCGGTTATTGAATTAGATAGATTGGCTGGGGAACCTGTCGATATTTTAGTTAATGGTAAGTTGTTAGCTAAGGGAGAAGTTGTAGTTATAGATGAAAATTTTGGTGTTCGTGTTACTGATATTGTAAGTAGCATGGAACGTATGAGAAATTTGCAATAAAGTTTAGTGTACGAGAATGATAATTAAGGAGAGATTAAAATATGGCGATTAGAGTTTTAGTTGTTGATGATGCGGCTTTTATGAGAATGATGGTTAAGGATATTTTATCAAAAAATGGTTATGAGATTGTTGGAGAAGCTGAAAATGGGTTAAAAGCTTTAGAAAAATATCAAGAATTAAAACCGGACTTAACTACTATGGATATTACAATGCCTGAAATGGATGGGATTAGTGCAGTTAAAGAAATCAAAAAAATTGACCCAAATGCAAAAGTTATCATGTGTAGCGCAATGGGGCAACAAGCAATGGTGATAGAAGCAATTCAGGCTGGGGCAAGAGATTTTATTGTAAAACCATTCCAACCTGATCGTGTTTTAGAAGCTGTTCGTAAAGCAGTAGGTTAAATTCGATGAAGAAAAAAACATATACAATAGTTTGGCTTTTAGCAGCAGTCATGTTGTTAACATTTGTACATACGATTGGGTATGCAGAGGCTGTGCAAAGCGGCTATTTGACATATGAAGAGCCAACGACGCAATCGTCACAATCTTCATGGGTGTCGACAATTGCCTATTTATTTAGCTTATTAGTGGTCTTTTTATTTGTTGCCGGAATGGCTTATTTTGTTTCTAAGTTAATAGGACAGAAACTAGGGGGAGTGGGGCTTTCTAAATCAAGTAGAGTTTTAGAAAGCTTGCCACTTGGCGCAAATAAATCTTTATGTATCGTTGAAATGGCTGGTAAAGTAATGCTTATTGGAGTTTCAGATCATAACATTACTTTATTAAAAGAGATTACTGACGAAATGGAAATTGTTAAATTACGTGCCCAAGCTGAGGAATTAAAAGGGCAAAGTGATTTTAATCATATTTTTGAAAAACAACTCATTTCTTTAGAGGAATTGTCAAGGCGAATTCCTGCTATGCTAAAAAAGAAGGATCATAAGTAAGAGAAGGGGTAAAATTTGTGATTAAACGCCAGAATATAAATTTTTTAATTATTGGCATATTTTTTATGTTTTTAATTGTGCCAATAGATGTTGCTATGGCTGCGCCTTTAATTCCTAATATTAATATTGGTGTTGAGTCGGCTAATAATCCACAGGAGGTAGCAACTAGCCTACAGGTTTTAGCTTTATTAACTATCCTATCTATCGCACCCTCTATTTTAATTATGACAACCTCTTTTATTCGAATCGTTGTAGTTTTATCTTTTTTGCGTAATGCATTAAGCACGCAAAATATGCCACCTAATCAGGTTGTAATTGCTTTATCAATGTTTTTAACCTTTTTTATTATGTCACCATATATTGATGCAGCAAATCAGAGTGGTTTGCAACCTTATCTAGCGGGAACCATTACACAAGAGCAAGCTTTGACGGAAGTGGTAAAACCGATGCGGGAATTTATGTTTAAGCAGACGAGAGAATCTGATTTGGCTTTGTTTGTGAATTTGTCACAATCACCACGACCAGAATCACAAGATGATGTGTCTACTTTTACATTAATACCTGCATTTGTTATTAGTGAATTAAAGACAGCTTTCCAGATTGGTTTCATGATTTATATTCCATTCATTGTTATTGATATGATTGTGGCAAGTACACTTATGTCAATGGGGATGATGATGTTACCGCCAGTTATGATTTCGTTGCCATTTAAAATATTGTTGTTTGTTATGGTAGATGGATGGCATTTGTTGATTAAATCGCTAATTGTTAGTTTTAAATAGGAGCTGGGTGAACAATGTCAAATGATTTAGTAATTCAACTGGGGCAAGAAGCTCTAATGATGGTTATGATTATATCAGCACCAATGCTTGGCTTAGGATTAATGGTTGGTATTATGGTAAGTATTTTTCAAGCTACAACGCAGATTCAAGAACAAACATTAGCCTTTATTCCCAAAATTATTGCAGTTTTCGTATCAATTCTGATTTTTGGACCTTGGATGCTTCGGATGATGATTTCGTATATACAAAACTTATTTATTAATTTACCAGGATTTATCGGCTGATAGGTAGGAGAGCTTTTTGGATATTTTTGAAATAATACAAAATCAGATGGGAATATTTTTATTGGTTTTAACGCGAATCAGTGGGATTTTTATTATGTCTCCTTTTTTAGGGAGCCGAAATATCCCAATGGTAATTCGTGTTGGTTGTGCTTTGGCAATATCCTTAGTTCTTTTCCCTGTACTTTCGCAAGAATCACAGTCTATTGTACTACCACAAAATTTGATTATTTATACATTGGTTATATTTTCAGAATTATTTGTAGGATGGATCATTGGATTTGTTGCATCGTTAGCTTTTTCAGCCATTCATATGGCGGGGCAGCTTTTAGATATGCAAATTGGTTTTGGGGTAGTTAACGTGTTAGATCCAACATCAGGGCAGCAAGTTCCGATTGTTGGTAGTTTTAAATATAATTTAGCAACTATTGTATTTTTAGTTTCCAATAGTCATCACATGTTACTGAGTTCGCTATTTGATAGTTTTCATTTAATTCCTGTAATGGGGGCTCATATTAAGCCAGAAATAGTAACTTTAATTGTTGACATGATATGGGCAGTCTTTGTAATAGCAATTAAGATTAGTATACCTATTCTAGTAGCTATTATTTTAACTGATGTAGGATTAGGAATTTTAGCGAGAACGATGCCGCAAATGAATATTTTCGTTGTAGGTATACCGGCTAAGATTTTTGTCGGTCTTTTTGTATTATCTTTTGCTTTACCGTTTTATATCATATTTTTGGATGTGCTGTTTAATGAGATGTTTGGAAACATATATGTTGTTTTACGATTTATCAGTTAGGCCCTCGAAGAAAAATTTGTTAGATCAAAAGGACTTTATTTTTGATTTACAGCTTTTTAATGGGGAAAAGACAGAAGATCCTACTTCTAAACGCAAATCAGATGCAAGAAAAAAAGGTCAGGTCGGTAAGAGTCAGGAAATTAATTCAGCAGTTATTATTTTAGTTGCATTTGTAGCTTTAAAGATTCTAGGTACTTTTATTTTTGAGCAAATATCTCAATACATGGTCTTTAATTTTTCTAATATGCAAGATGCATTAACGATAGAAAAAGTAATGAGTATTTTTTTAGGAATGGTCGTTCTTTTAGCAAAGACAGCATTGCCAATTATGATGACGATTTTAGTTTTTGCTGTAGCGGCGAATTTGTATCAAGTTGGACTTAATTTTACTACAGAACCAATTATGCCAAAATTAGAAAAATTAGATCCTATTAGTGGCGCAAAAAGAATGTTTTCTTTACGTTCTTTGGTGGAGTTAGTAAAATCCGTTTTGAAAATTTTTATTGTTGGTTATTTTTTATGGGGATTTTTAGAAGAAGAAATAGGTCATCTGCCTAAGCTAATTTATGCTAGTTTGAATGAATCTATGGTGGTTGTTGCATCCTTGATTTTTGCTTTAGTATTAAAAATAGGTCTTGTACTTGTTATTTTGGCTATTTTAGACTTTTTGTATCAAAAATGGCAACATAAAAAAAGCTTAAAAATGAGTAAGCAAGAAGTCAAAGATGAATTTAAGCAACAAGAAGGAGACCCGAAGATTAAAGGGAAAATCAAGCAAAAGCAGCGAGCGATTGCGATGCAGAGAATGATGCAAGAAGTACCTAAAGCAGATGTTATTATTACCAATCCGACCCATTTTGCTGTTGCATTAAAATATGAACAAGGAATGATGGCTCCAGTCATCGTTGCAAAAGGGCAGGATTTAATTGCAAAACGCATAAAAGATATTGCCCGTGAGGCAAAAGTTGTTATTGTCGAAAATAAGCCTCTTGCCAGAGCATTATATGCAACTACAGAGGTAGGGGATGTAGTGCCGGAAGAGTTATATAAATCAGTTGCTGAAGTATTGGCTTATGTTTATAGATTAAAGAAAAAATTGTCATAAGATAATTTTATGGGGAGCGAAAAAATTTGGCTAGTCAAACATCGCTATCTACGATAGGGTTTTTAAAAAAATATAGTGACATTATTATTGCTCTAGCTATTATTACGATAGTTATTATGATGATTATTCCGCTTCCAACTATTTTGTTGGATTTATTATTATGCTTGAATATAACCATGGCCTTGGTTATTGTTATGGTAGCTGTATATAATGTCGAACCATTAGATTTCTCAGTATTTCCTTCACTATTGTTAATTACAACATTGTTCCGATTAGCACTAAATGTTTCTTCAACTCGGTTAATTTTGTTGGAGGGATATGCTGGAGAGGTTATTTTATCCTTCGGTAATTTCGTTGTTGGTGGTAATGCTGTTATTGGATTTATTATCTTTGTTATTTTAATTATCATTCAATTTATTGTTATTACTAAAGGTTCCGAACGTGTTGCTGAAGTTGCGGCTCGTTTTACGTTAGATGCTATGCCAGGCAAGCAAATGAGTATTGATGCGGATTTGAACACGGGGGCAATTTCTGATGCGGAAGCAAGCCGCAGGCGGGAAAAAATTCAAAAAGAAGCAGATTTTTATGGAGCAATGGATGGTGCGAGTAAGTTTGTTAAGGGAGATGCTATTGCTGCAATTATCATTATTATTATCAATATTATTGGTGGATTTATCATCGGAATGGTACAGCGTAATCTTGATGTTGTTCATGCATTACAAACATACACATTGTTAACGGTAGGCGAAGGTTTGGTAAATCAAATTCCTGCACTTCTTATTTCTACAGCTACAGGTATCGTTGTAACAAGAGCTGCTTCTGATTCCGACTTAGGGCATGATATTAGTAATCAGTTATTTAGTAATTCAAGAGTATTTTTTATTGTATCAGGAGTATTAATGCTTTTGGCAATTGTTCCAGGTTTACCGGGACTTCCATTTATGACATTATCTATTGCATTAGGTTTGATTGGCTATAATCTACATAAAGCTGTAAAAACGACGACGGAAAAAACGCAAGTGCAGCAAGAAGAAAAGGAAAAAGAAGAAATCAGAAAACCAGAGAATATTATATCTTTACTGCAAGTGGATCCAATGGAACTGGAAATTGGTTATAGCTTGATTCCGTTGGTTGATACTGGTCAAGGTGGAGATTTATTAGAGCGGATTGTCATGATTAGGCGACAATGTGCGCTGGAAATGGGCCTGGTTGTACCGACAATTCGTATCCGTGACAACATTCAAATTAAACCCAATGCCTATATTGTAAAATTAAAAGGAATTGAAATTGCAAGGGGTGAACTCTTGCTAGATCATTACTTAGCTATGAATTCTGGAACGGTTTTTGAAGAAATGTCGGGAATTGACACAGTTGAACCTGCCTTTGGATTACCAGCAATCTGGATTCCTGAATCTGATAGAGAACAAGCTGAGTTAAACGGATACACTGTAGTCGATGCTGTTTCGGTTTTAGCTACACATATTACAGAAGTAATAAAAGCACATGCTTCTGAAATTTTAGGTAGACAAGAAACACAGAATTTGGTTGATAGTATTAAAGATAATAATGCGAGCGTAGTAGAAGAATTAGTGCCAAATCTACTATCTATTGGTGAGATTCAAAAAGTTTTAGCAAATTTATTGCGTGAGCGTATATCCATTCGTGACATGGTTACAATTTTAGAAGTTTTAGCAGATTATGCTAGATTGACGAAAGATCCAGAAATTTTAACGGAATATGTAAGGCATGCTCTTTCTAGACAAATTAGTAGCCAAAATGTCCAGAATAATATTTTACCTTGTGTTACAGTCAATCCGGAAACTGAGAATATTATTTCATCTGCAGTACAGCGGACTGAGCATGGGTCTTATGTATCGTTAGAACCTGAGCAAATGAAAAGATTATTAGATAGTTTAAATATTGAATTGCCAAAATTGACGAATTTAGGATATCAACCAATTGTACTTACGAGTCCAGCAGTGAGGTTATATTTTCGAAAATTAATTGAGCGATCAATACCCGGATTAATCGTTTTATCACATGCAGAAATAGAACAAAGTGTTGAGATACAAGTTCTAGGGGTGGTGAAGATATAGATGCGAATAAAAGCTTTTACAGCGATGACTGTTCAAGATGCGATGAGCCAAGTAAAAAATGAATTAGGTGCGGAGGCTGTAATTTTACATACTCGAAAAGTAAAAAAAGGTGGATTTTTAGGTTTTTTTGCGAAAGAAGTTGTAGAAATTATGGCGGCAATTGAAGATGTTCAAGAAGTAGCAAAATCTAAAATAGCTGGAAATGAAAGTAGAGAACCAATTAAAAAGAAAAAAATTGTTCTTCAAAATGAAAAAACAGATAATAACATTCATATTCCAAATCAAACTTCAATTAATGCTTATAAAGCGCAAGAGTCTTTAAAAAATATAAAACTAGATGAAAAAACATTGGAAAAAAGCGAGGAAAATACAAAATCACAGCAGGTGATAGATGATAATTTGCAGAATAATTTCAATAAAGAATCTTTATTCGACATTTTGGTCGAAAATGATGTAAACCCTAAAGTGGCTACATCTATTGTAAACGCGATTCAAAAATATGATGCAGAAGGAAAAGATTACTTACCTCTATTAGCAGATTATTTTTCAAAAAAGTTTGAGCCAACGATTCAAATTAAAGAGGGAACTGAGAAGACAAAAATTGTTGCGTTAATTGGGGCAACTGGAGTTGGAAAAACAACGACGATTGCGAAAATTGCAGCGAGTTTCGTCTTAGAAAAGGGATGTAGTGTAGCCTTAATTACCGCTGATACATATAGAATTTCAGCGGTAGAGCAATTGAAGACATACTCCGATATTATTGGGGTACCTCTAGAAATTGTATATTCGGCCTTAGAACTTCAGACGGCAATAACAAAACATATGGATAAGCAACTTGTTTTAATTGATACAGCAGGAAGAAGTCAGTATAATAGCGAACAGTTAGATGAGTTGAGAAGTCTTTTAACAGCATCAGAAGATATCGAAAAACATCTCGTACTTAGTTCAACCACAAAATACAAAGATGCTGTGGATATTATAAAACAATTTTCTCAATGCTCTCCGGACCGAGTTTTATTCACAAAAGTAGATGAGACTAGTGGAATTGGTACTGTTATTAGTGTTTTGCATGAATTTCCAATGCACTTATCTTATTTAACAACAGGTCAGAGTGTTCCTGATGATATTATTATTGCTGATCCCCATAAACTAGCAGAATTAGTATTGAAAGAATAGGTATAGGCAATGGATCAAGCATATATGTTAAGAAAGCTAGTACAAAACAAGCAAAGTTTAAATTTAGGTGTTGAAAAAGAACCTGCTCATAAGTCTAGAGTTATTGCTGTCAGCAGTGGTAAAGGGGGAGTAGGCAAGACGAATTTGTCTGTGAATTTAGCAATTGCTTTATCGCAGATGGGATATCGTGTTCTCATCATTGATGCTGATTTGGGTATGGCAAATGTAAATATTGTTTTAGGTGCTAGTGCTAAGTATAATTTATTAAATCTCATTAGAGATAATGTTAATGTTGAAGATATTCTTGCTGAGGGACCTTGCGGAGTAAAGTTTTTGTCTGGGGGATCTGGAATTGAAGAGCTTGCGAATTTAACAGCTTTTGATTTAGAACGAATCATATCTAAATTGAATTTATGTGAAAATTTAGCGGATATTATTTTAATTGATACTGGTGCTGGATTGAGTAAAAGTGTATTAAATTTTTTAATGGCTGCTGATGATGTTATTTTGGTTACAACTCCTGAACCTACAGCGATGACAGATGTTTACGCGATAATGAAAGCCTACAGCAATCAGCCAGATTGCTCAGAGGTAAAACTAGTTGTGAATCGAGTAACAGAGCCAAATGAGGGAATAGATGTTCAGGCAAAACTAGAAAAAACTGCATTGAGATTCTTGAATTTGAATGTTACTACATTAGGTGAAATAAAGGAAGATAGAAATTTGGTTCGCGCTGTAAAAGCGCAAAAGCCAGTTGTTTTGTCATATCCTAATTCTGATGTAGCCAAGTGTATCAAAAAGATTGCCTCTGTATTGATAAGCGACGATACAGATCAAGTAAGAACCAAAGGACTGGGGGGCTTTCTTAAAAAAGTTTTTTCGTTTTTAAGATAGTTTATGCTTGAAACAGGAGGGATAGCGTGGCAAAGATAGAGAAGGTGGAGACCAGTAAAGCTTTAAAAATTGGTCAACGTATAGAAGTTACACTTTTACAAGATGAAAATCAGAATAGATATAGCAGTAGAATTGAAGATATTGAGGATAACAAATTAATTTTAGCTTTACCAATGGAACAAGGATATCCAATTATTCCTATGCGGGGTAGCGTATTTGAAGCAAAATTTGTAACAGAGGCATCCGCTTTTCGTTTTTCGGCGGTATTTATGGAAAAACGGATGGGAGCAGTTCCTGTATGGATTACTTCATTACCAAGGTTTGTAGAAAAATTTCAACAACGTGAATTTGTTCGTGTAGAAACTAGTGTCCCATTGAAAGTTCAACTGCTAAATAAAGAAGATAATACATTACTTTCACCTATTACTACATATGTTCGCGATATTAGTGGCGGCGGGATGAGAATTATTTTAGATAAAAGTTTGAAAAAAGGTGAAAAGCTTTATATAGAAATTGAGTTACCAGAGGTTGGATTATTAACAACCTATTGCGAGGTGGTAAGATCGTTCCAACCAATTAAAGATGAAAAAATTTTTTGGATTGGCACGCGCTTTATTGACTTACCGAATATTACACGAAGTAAGTTAATTCGCTTTATTTTTAAGCGGCAGAGGGAGATTATACAAAAGGCATTTATTTCTGGCAGGGGGTGATAGGTTATGATTAAGATTTTTATTGCAGATGATTCAGCCCTAATGAGAACTCTATTATCGGACTTGTTTTCGAAAGAGGCAGATTTTCAGGTTATAGGAACTGCTAGCAATGGAAGAGAAGCAGTTGAGAAAATTAAAGTTCTTAAGCCAGACTTAGTAACTATGGATATCAACATGCCAATAATGGATGGTATTGATGCACTCGAAATTATTATGAAGGAATGTCCAACATCTGTGATAATGATTAGTAGTTTAACAAAGGCTGGAGCTGATGCTACAATAAAAGCATTATCTTTAGGAGCTGTTGATTTTATACAAAAAGTTTCTGGTACGATTTGCCGAGTAGATATGATAAAACGTGAAATTTTAGATAAATGTAGAGCTGCTGTCAAAGTTAATTTGAAAAAAACAACTTTTATTGAAAGCTTTCCAAAGCTTGAGTATCCTAAAAAAAGCTTTACTTCTTTTAATAGCTTTCAAAAAGACTTTAAGGTGGCATCTAAAAAAATGGATGAAAAAATCATTGCTATTGGGACGTCAACGGGTGGTCCTAGGGCTTTGCAACAGGTGATAACGAAGTTGCCAGAAGATTTACCTTGTGGTGTGGTAGTTGTACAACATATGCCACCTGGTTTCACAAAATCATTAGCGGAACGTTTAAATTCACTTTCAAAAGTTACTGTGAAAGAGGCAGAACACAATGATGTTATTAGTCCTGGGAAAATTTTTATAGCCCCAGGGAATTATCATATGACCGTCGAGAGTCAAGGCGATAAAAGAGTTATACATTTAAATCAAGATCCACCACTAGCAAGTCATAGACCTGCAGTTGATATTTTATTTTCATCTCTTGCGAAATTCAGAGATAGAGTAGTTGCGGCTATTCTTACTGGAATGGGAAGTGATGGGGCAAAAGGAATGAAGTGTATTAAAGAACATGGTGGATTTGCAATAGCAGAAGATGAATCTACTGCAGTAGTATATGGCATGCCAAAAGCAGTTGTTGAGCTTGGATTAGCTGATAGAGTTATACCGATTGATGCAATTGCTGATGAATTAGTTCAAATCGTTAAAAAATAGCAGATATAAAATAATTGGGGGAATTAATATGGACACCAACCAGTATATGGGAATGTTTTTAGAAGAATCACGTGAACATTTACAAACACTGAATAGCTGTCTACTTGAGTTAGAGCATAGTCCAGAAGATCCAGATGTATTAAATGAGATTTTTCGGAGTGCGCACACAATAAAAGGTATGTCAGCTACAATGGGATTTACCGAAATTGCTGAGCTGACACATGAAATGGAAAATGTTCTTGATTTACTACGTAAAAACCAATTAAAGGCAAATGAGGATATTGTTGATACGATTTTTAAGTGTGTGGATACTTTAGAACAAATGGTGGAAAATATTTCTAGTGAGTCTGCTAACAATATTGATGTAACAGAATTAGTAGCAAAACTCGTTGCTATAGCAAAAGGTGAATCAATTCCTACTGCTCCTCCCCAAGAAGAGACAAAAGAAAAAGAACCTGTAGTATCTGAGGTTGTAGTGGAGCTAAATGATACTGAGACAACAATTATAAAGAAGGCAATGGAATCAGGATTGCAAGTTTTTGATATAAAAGTATCATTAAGTCCAAATTGTTTATTGAAATCTGCAAGAGTTTATATGGTGATGAATGCATTAGATGAAATTGGTGATGTTTTGAAATCAATTCCATCTTCAGAAGATTTAGAACAGGAAAATTTTGAATCAAGTTTTGAACTTATTGTTGCAACAGCAACGGAACAAACAAGAGTACAACAACTTCTATCGTCAATTTCTGAAATTACAGAAGTTATAGTTGAATCTTTAGAGCTACCTAAAGCGGAAGCAGTGGTTACTGAGGATAATAAAAAAATGCAGGAAGCTTCATCAGCAAAAAGAAGTCAGGAAAAAACAAAGGCACCGATAGCGCCATCGTCGAGTGGCAGTATTGAGAAGAAATTAAAGAGTGGGCAATCGGTAAGAGTTGACATCGAAAAGCTTGATTCTTTATTAAATCTTGTTGGTGAGCTAGTCATCAATAAAACTCGCTTGGAGCAAATTGGGATAACACATAGATTAACTGAATTAGTTGAAACGATTGAACAAATGGATAGAGTAACGACTGATTTGCAATCTGTAGTGATGAAAGTTAGAATGGTTCCAGTGGGGCAAGTATTTAATCGCTTCCCGCGGATGGTTCGAGATTTATCACGTGAATTAAACAAGGAAATTAATTTGACCATTGAGGGTGAAGAGACTGAACTTGATAGAACAGTTATTGATGAAATTGGTGATCCTTTAGTTCATTTAATTCGAAATTCTCTTGATCATGGAATTGAACATCCGGATGAGCGTCTTGCGAAAGGTAAAGAACCGACTGGTGAGGTTCGATTGATTGCGCGTCATGAAGGGAATAACGTTATTATCATGGTTGAAGATGATGGTAAGGGTATTAATCCGGAAATAATTAAATCTAAAGCGGTAGAAAAAGACTTAATTACACAAGAAGATGCCGATAAAATGGATGATAACGAAGCAGTACGATTAGTGTTTTTAGCAGGATTTTCTACAGCTGATGTCATCACTGATGTATCTGGACGCGGCGTAGGTATGGATGTTGTAAAAAATAAAATTGAATCGCTTGGTGGATTAATTGATGTTGAAACAAAGTTGGACGAAGGAAGTAAATTTAAAATTCGCCTACCTTTAACATTAGCGATTATCCAGGCTTTACTAGTAAAGGTACAGGAAGAAATTTATGCTATTCCTTTGGGCTCTATTGATAGTACAATTAATATAACGACTGATAATATCAAAACAATTCAAAATAGAGAAGTTATTTTACTTCGTGGACAGATTATTCCAATTATAAGATTAAATGATGTCTTACAGGTACCAAAAGTAGAGGAAAATAACGATAAGGATTTATTTGTTGTTGTTGTACATATGGGGGATCAAAAAGCGGGGATTATTGTTGACAATTTAATTGGGCAACAAGAAATTGTAATTAAAACGTTGGGAAAATTGTTAGCTGGAATAAAAGTAATTGCTGGTGCGACGATTCTAGGAAATGGTCAAGTTGCATTAATTTTAGATGTTGGCACTTTAATGCAGTAAGTGAGGAGTGAGGATCATGTCAGAAAAAACGTATTCTAATGATGAAGTTCAATTAGTTGCTTTTAAATTGGGGAAAGAAGAATATGGGGTTAGTATTTTGCATGTGCAAGAGATTAAACGTTTGACGGATATAACACGTGTTCCATATACTCCTGGCTTTATTAAAGGCGTTATGAATTTACGTGGTAGTGTGTTGCCAGTGATTGATTTAAAAAAACGTTTAGGTCTTTTTGAAGAACCATATTCTGAAGATACTCGTATTATCATTGTAAAAGTAGATGATATATCAATTGGAATGATTGTTGATGCGGTAACTGAAGTATTGTCTATTGCGCCAGAACATATTGAGGAACCAGAAGCAGTTGTGGATGGCAATGGTAATAATTTTATTAGTGGAGTTGGAAATCTGGATAATCGTTTAGTTATTATGTTAAATCTTAATGAAATTATTGGTTTGACGGGAGAGACTAAGTAGATTTGTTAAATGAATGAGGTGGCAATTTTGTCAGATGAAATGTTAAAGCTATCGCCAATGCAATTAGATGCCCTAAGAGAAATTGGAAATGTCGGAGCAGGTAATTCTGCGACAGCTTTATCACAAATTATTAATCGTAAAATTGATATGTCGGTTCCAGACGTTGCTATTATGCCACTAGATGAAGTTCCTGATGTAGTTGGTGGACCTGATGTAATGGTTGTAGGGGTATTTTTAAGAGTATATGGACTGGCTCCAGGCAGTGTTTTGTTTTTATTGCCTAAAGAAAGTGCTTTTTATCTTATTGATATGTTAATGGGGAAAGAGCGTGGGCAAACACAAAGCCTAGATTTTATGGATGAATCGGCTTTGATGGAGATTGGTAATATTTTAGCAGGAGCGTATTTAAATGCATTATCTTATTTTACAAAATTAACTCTTTTACCGTCTATTCCAGCGTTGGCAATGGATATGGCAGGAGCTATATTGAGTGTAGTTTTAGTTCAATTAGGACAGATGGGAGATCATGCATTGGTAATTGAGACTGAATTTTTATCAGAGGATGATGGCATCAAAGGTCACTTTTTCCTAATTCCTGATCCAGGATCACTAGATACGATTTTAGCCGCGGTAGGAGTGAAATAGTATGTCTGATTTAATTAGGGTTGGGATGGCTGATTATAAAGTTGGTCGTTCACCATCATCTTTGATTAGTTATGGTCTTGGCTCATGCATAGGTATAGCTATTTATGATTCTGCTACTAGGGTAGGTGGATTGTCTCATATTATGTTACCTGATAGTAAGCAAGCAAGGTCTAATGAAAATCCTGCTAAGTTTGCTGATACTGCGCTTCCGCTTATGGTGCAAGAAATGATTGGATTAGGAGCTGTGAAGTCTCGTATGACAGCTAAAATAGCTGGTGGAGCTCAAATGTTCAAATTTGCGAATGCTACAGATATTATGCGAGTTGGTGAGCGGAATGCAGAGGCTGTGAAGCAAGTCTTAAAAGAACTTGGAATAAAAATTATCGCTGAAGATACCGGTGGAAATTATGGTCGTACGGTAGAATTAAGGTTGGATACTGGCGTGTATCGTATAAAAACAATTGATAAAGGCGAAAAAGAGCTATAGAAAGGGGCGTTTTGTATTGAAGGTAAAGTTAGCTATAGCTCTAGCTGTAATAGCAGCTATTATTACAATTATTATGGGCTTTGTGAATCATGCCAGGATGATAGTAATATTATATCGGACTGTTATTTCAATTGCTCTTTTTGGAACATGTGGTTACATAATGGGACTTATTTATGAAAAAAATTTATTGCCATATTGTAAGAAATTACTTAAAGAAGAAGTTGGGTCTAAGCTTGACATTCAGAGTTCGCCTGATGAAGACTCTATGATAGAATCTGGGGGCGAAGTTGACTCGGAAAAAAACAAAGAGGTTAAGAATGACGAATTTGCACCATTTACTACAAATAATTTGAGGCGTGTAAAATCACCGGAGGAATAATTGGTAAGTGGAGGTAATTTGTGATGTCAAATAATCAAGAATATGATATTCAAAAGTTATGGATAGCTTACCAAGAAAAAAAAAGTCCTATCATTCGTGAGCATATCGTAAACCATTATTTATCTTTAGTTAATTTAATTGCTGGTCGAATTGCGATTAGTTTACCTGCTTATGTGGATCGTGATGATTTAATTAGTTGTGGATTTTTCGGATTGCTAGATGCCATTGAGCGTTACGATCCAGTACGCGGTAATAAATTTGAAACATATGCCGGAGTAAGGATTAGGGGGGCTATTTTAGATTCTTTAAGAGCTAAGGATTGGTTGCCAGTTTCTCTTAGACAAAAAATTCGTAAATATGAAAAAACAGTTGAAGCACTCGAGGGTAAGCTAGGTAGAGCTGCGACGGATAAAGAGATTGCAGATGCATTAAAGATATCTATACAAGATCTGAATTCTTTACTTAATCAGCTCAATATAGCAACGATTATCCCTTTGGAAACTTATGTAAAAAATGAGACTGCACAAGATAGTATTGATGGTCCAGCGAAACAATTTGAAATTAAAGAAGTACAGGAAAATTTAGCAAAAGCAATTGATAAATTACCGGAGAAAGAGAAACTTGTAATTTCTTTGTATTATTATGAAGAATTAACTTTGAAAGAAATCAGTCTTATTTTAAATTTATCGGAGGCTAGAATTTCACAATTACATACGAAAGCTGTCTTTCGATTAAGAGGATATTTAGCTAGAAATAAAATGAGTTTTATAGAATAAGATAAACGGAGTTTTATAGTAACGAATTTTGTAGACTTTGCATCGATAGATGATGATAAATAAAATGGATTTTAATAAACACAATGATTTTATAGTTTGTGAGAAAATACCGCTTTTAAATAAAGTTAAAATTTAAAGCGGATTATTTTTTAAAGTCATTTGTGATTATCTATTGGTGCAAAATTTAATTCGTTATATAGTTTCGGAGGAGGTATTTTCATGGATGGAGAAAAGTATTCACAGACCGAAATTGATAGTAATAATAAAAAAGGATATAATTTGGATTTTTCTGAAAATGGAGTTTTTCTGCAAGTATTTCCAAGGGATAATGATGAAGTTTTATTTGAATTAAATGATATAACAAATAATCTGGAGGAACGAGGAATAAAAGAATATCCTATAGATATCATTGCAAAGGCGATGCGAGAAAGTACAGGTGAGTTAATAAAGATAGTTGAAGAAAAGAAAACTATTGAATCATCTGATAATTTAGCAGAAAAAGATGTTCCAGCGATAAAAAAAGAACCTAAGATAACAATTAGTGTAAGTAGAGATCGTATGGAAGCAGTATTGAAAATTGAGCGAGAAGCAAATGATCAAGAACCAACGATAGAAATGATTCAAGCTAAATTAGCAGAAAAAAATATTGTTTATGGAATTGATGAATCTGCGATTAAAGAAGCTATAGGCATAGATAGTTGCGAACTTCTTATAGCTAAAGGGCAGCGTCCTGTAAATGGTGAAAATGCACAAATTATAAAACCGAAAAATATGGAAAACAAAGGGAAACCGGTTGAGTTAGAGGATGGCAAAGTAGATTTTAAAAATTTGAATCTTTTTGTTATTGTGCATGAAGGAGATTTGCTAGCAGAACGGATTCCGCATACAATGGGGACTCCAGGAACGGATGTTCATGGGCAAACAGTTGCAGCAAAGCCAGGGAAAACAGCGATGCTGCCTGTAGGAAAGAATACGAAAATTGTAGATGAACATAAATTAATTTCTTTAATTGATGGACAACTCACATTAAATGGAAATAAATTCTCTGTATTACCTACAATTGAAATAAAAGGGGATGTAGATTTATCTACTGGAAATATTGATTTCATTGGAAGTATTATTGTTCGAGGTAG
The DNA here is from genome assembly GCF_965318445.1 of Anaerosinus sp. NCBI lineage: Bacteria > Bacillati > Bacillota > Negativicutes > Selenomonadales > Sporomusaceae > Anaerosinus > Anaerosinus sp. The sequence continues at coordinate 318,353 of NZ_CBDNNH010000002.1, forward strand.
CGTACAGGCTGGTTTTTCAATTAAAGCTACAGGTGATGTTGAGATTTATGGCACGATAAGCGGTGGTACGGTAGAAGGAAAAAATATCATCATAAAAGCTGGAATTCAAGGCATGCAAAGAGGGTATATTAAAGCAGCGGAAGATATAAAATCAAGCTTTGCTGAAAATGCAAATTTAATTGCAGGACGTGATATTTTTATTACTGAGGCAATTTTACACTCAAATGTAAGTGCAGGAAAGCGGGTAGTAGTACAAGGAAGACGAGGAATTATTGCCGGGGGAGTCACAGTTGCAGGTGAAGAAATTCTTGTAAAATGTGCAGGTAATCAGATGGATACGGCTACACGACTTGAGGTGGGGATTAATCCAATGCTAAAGGAAGAATATAAAAAAGTAAAACAGGATTTATCAAAATCTGAAAATGCGTTGGATCAAGCTCAGAAATCTTTAAATTTACTAAAAGCAATTAACCCAGCAGTTTTGTCCCCTGCAAAAAAAGAATTACTGCTAAAACTCACGAAATCACAATTTCCTCTTGCTGGTGAAGTGAAAAAATTAAAGGATAGATTAATTGAAATTGAAGATTCTTTTGAAGAACTAAAAGCGGGAAAAGTCAAAGTTTCAGAAAAAGTTTATCCTGGAGTAAAAATTATTGTTGGATCAGTAATAAGGAATATTAATACATTAATGCAACATTGCCGTTTTTATGAAGAAGATAATGAAATAAAAATAGGTCCTTTCTAAGTTATATGCTTATAAGAAAATAAAGGACGGTGTTGGGTATGAATATAAGTCCAATGGATATGCAGGTTGTTATACCTAAAGCAACTGAAGTAGGAAAAGGGCAGCAGCAACGGGAGCAGCAAACTGTATTTCAGCAAGATTTTGGAGCCGAAAAATATCAACAGAATGCACATCAACGTTTGAAGCAAGTTCAAAAAGCCGAAGAATCTGAAAGTAAAAAAATTAATGATAATCAATCTAAAGAGGAAAAACGCAGAGGTCAGCAAAATTTTGGAGAAAAGAATAAAAAGAAAGAAAACGATGAAGAAGTAGTAATGGCAGTAGATACTTTTAGGGGTCATAATATCGATATTAAAATGTGAAATGTGGCTTTATAATTTAATTCATTACTTGGAGTGGAAGTTATGATTAGTGGAGTTATTCTTTTTTTGTTGATTGTATGTGGTGGAATTTTTCTGTTTTTTAAACATGCGAAAATCACAAAAAAAATTGATGCAGTGGCAGATTCTACAGATTATTTTCAATTACAATTAGAAGAGTCTGCTGAACAGATTATTTCAAAGTTGAGAAATCATGTGGAGCATTTGGAATATTTAATTCAAGAGGCCGATGAAAAGATTTTTGCGTTAGATCAACGACTGAAAAGATTTGATACTTTAAATAGAATTCAAACGGATGTTGAAAAAAATGTAATTGCTGAAGAAGCAATTGAGAATTCATCTGCACTCGAAGAAAAAGTAGAGATGAATATAAGTGAGATAAATCAACAAGTTTATGATCTTATAAGTCAAGGGATAGATACTAATGAAATTGCGAAAAGAACTGGGATTGGAAAAGGTGCGGTTTTATTGATTAGTCAAATGCATAAGAAAAAATAATTTGGGGAAAATTTAGAGTGAAGCTATAAAAATATCTTGTGATTTATAGAAATCTATGATAAAATACAAAACGGTGTAAAAAAACGCACGCATTTTGATTTTGTACTGTGCCTGCTTAAGCAGGTGAAAACAAAAGATGAAAAATGCGGAGGAAAAATAACAGGAGGTGCACCAAATGGCAGTTATTTCAATGAAACAATTATTAGAAGCTGGTGTTCATTTTGGACATCAAACAAGAAGATGGAATCCTAAAATGGCTACATACATCTTCACAGAACGTAATGGAATTTACATTATTGACTTACAAAAAACAGTAAAAAAAGTTGATGAAGCTTATAATTTCTTACGCGATGTTGCAGCCCAAGGTGAAACAATTCTTTTTGTTGGTACAAAAAAACAAGCGCAAGAAGCTGTAAAAGACGAAGCAATTAAATCTGATATGTATTATGTTAATGAAAGATGGTTAGGCGGAATGTTAACAAACTTCCAAACTATCCAAAAACGTATTAATCGTTTAAAACAGTTGGAAACCATGGAAGAAAATGGCACTTTTGAAGTATTAACTAAAAAAGAAGTTCTTTCTCTTCGTCATGAAATGGAAAGATTACAAAAATTCTTAGGCGGAATTAAAAACATGGATAAACTTCCAGGAGCTTTATTCGTGATTGATCCTCGCAAAGAAAGAATTGCTGTTGCGGAAGCAAAAAAACTAGGTATTCCTATTGTTGGTATTGTTGATACAAATTGTGATCCAGATGAAATTGACTATGTAATTCCTGGTAATGATGATGCGATTCGTGCGGTTAAACTTCTTACAGCTAGAATGGCAGATGCTATTATCGAAGGTCGTCAAGGGGAGCAACTTGAAGAAGCTGCAGACGCTGAATAATAGATAAAAAAATAAATGTAAATTAGGGATAGGGGAAAACTTTCCCTTATCCCTAATTTTATAAATAGGAGGATTTTTATGGCAACTATAACTGCTGCAATGGTTAAAGAATTACGTGAGATGACTGGTGCTGGAATGATGGACTGTAAAAAGGCACTGAATGAAACGGAAGGTAACATCGAGAAAGCGGTTGATTTTTTACGTGAAAAAGGTCTAGCGGCTGCTGCAAAAAAAGCCGGTCGTGTTGCTGCTGAAGGTGTAGTTGAAGCTTACATACACGGTGGCGGAAGAATTGGTGTTATGGTTGAAGTTAACTGTGAGACAGACTTTGTCGCAAAAACAGATGATTTCAAAGCACTAGCTCGTGATATTGCAATGCAAATTGCTGCTACAAATCCTCTATTTGTTCGTCGTGAAGAGGTTGATGAAGCGGTACTAGAACATGAACGTGAAGTATTACGTGCTCAAGCATTAAATGAAGGCAAACCAGAAAAAATCGTTGAAAAGATGATTGTTGGTCGTATTGAAAAATATTACAAAGAAATTTGTTTAATGGAACAAACTTTTATTAAAAATCCAGATCAAACAATTGCTGATTTAATCAATAGTTCTATTGCAAAAATTGGTGAAAATATTTCCATTAGAAGATTTGCTAGATACCAGCTTGGTGAAGGTATTGAGAAAAAAGAAAATGATTTTGCTGCGGAAGTAATGGCTGCTGTAAAATAATAAAAAAAGAGAACACCGATGTGTTCTCTTTTTTAAAAGTCCAAAGGAATATTTATAAATTTGTCGAAATAAACATAGAATATACGTAGACTGGGGGTTTTGTATTTGGAAGCGACTAAATATAAACGTGTAATTCTTAAACTAAGTGGTGAAGCACTAGCTGGTGATAAAGGGTTTGGTATTGACCCAGTTGTTGTGGATTCTATTGCACAAGAAATAAAGAAAATTCGTGAACATAATATTGATGTAGCTGTAGTTGTTGGTGGAGGAAATATTTGGCGTGGACTAGCTGGAAGTGCAAAAGGCATGGATAGAGCTACAGCGGATTATATGGGAATGCTTGCAACAGTAATGAATTCTTTAGCATTACAAGATGCTTTAGAAAAATCTGGTGTGGACACTAGAGTGCAAAGTGCGATTGAAATGCGTCAAATGGCAGAGGTATATATTAGACGTAAAGCAATTCGCCATTTAGAAAAAGGCAGAGTTGTTATTTTTGGTGCTGGAACAGGTAATCCTTATTTTTCAACGGATACAACCGCAGCACTTCGTGCTGCTGAAATAGAAGCAGATGTTATATTAATGGCTAAGAAAAATACAGATGGAGTATATGATTCTGATCCTAAATATAATCCGGATGCAAAAAAATTCGATGCTTTAGAATATATCGAGATTTTACAACGTGGTTTAGCGGTAATGGATTCTACAGCAACGAGTTTGTGTATGGATAATGAAATTCCGCTTATCGTATTTAATATTGATGATCACAGTAATATTTTGAAAGTGGCATTAGGGCAAAATATTGGTACTGTTGTGGGAGGTAAACCTTAATGGTAAAAGAGATTTTTTTAGCGCAAGAAGAAAGAATGAAAAAAACGGTTGAAGCTTTAAAAAGAGAATATGCTTCAATTCGTGCTGGAAGAGCAACTCCGGCGTTATTAGATAAAGTTATGGTAGATTATTATGGTGCGCCTACGCCAGTAAATCAAGTGGCGAATGTAAGTGTACCAGAACCACGGATGATTACGATTCAACCATGGGAAAAAACTATGCTTGGAGCAATTGAAAAAGCAATTTTAAAATCTGATTTAGGGCTTACGCCAAATAGTGATGGAACAATGATTCGCTTGTCGATTCCGCAATTGACAAATGAAAGACGGAGTGAAATTGCAAAGACAATTCATAAAAAAGCCGAAGAAGCGAAAGTCGGTGTACGAAATATTCGCCGTGATGCTATTGATGCGGTGAAAAAATTGGAAAAAGATAAATTAATTACAGAAGACGAAAGCAAAAAAGCACAAGATGATATGCAAAAAATTACGGATAAATATATTAAAGAAATCGATTCCGTAATGGCAGTAAAAGAAAAAGAAATTATGGAAGTGTAATTGTCGTGAACGCTGTTGGTAGGATTTTAGGTGAGGTTGAGGCAGAACTTCAGAATCTCAATATAAAATATACAGTGATTCGTACTTATCCAACACGAGATTTCTTTTCGGTTGATGATAAAACTTTGTATGTTGTCAGACAAAAGCTTCTGGATGATAAGACATATGAGTTGATTGTTGCAGCAAAGATGCGAAAGGAGGTGTTGTGATTATGGCATATAATATTAGTGAAGAATGCATTTCCTGCGGTTCTTGTGCAGCTACTTGTCCAGTTGGTGCTATCTCCGAAGGAGATACTCAATATGTGATTTCAGAAGAATGCGTTGAATGCGGTGCCTGTGCGGCGGTTTGTCCAGTTGGAGCTATTTCAGCGCCATGATAAAGACCCCCTCTTGCCAGAGGGGGTTTAGTCTTACTATATTCTTTTGGAGGTTAATTTATGTGGAAAAGATGGTTTGGCAAAACAAATGAAGATGTTACCAAGCTAGAAGCATATAAAATTATTGATTTTGATAAATTGCCTAAGCATATAGCAATTATTATGGATGGAAATGGAAGATGGGCGCAGAAGCAAGGATTAATGAGAACGCTTGGACATCGTGCTGGTGTTGAGACGCTGAGAGAAGTGGTTAAGGCAGCTTCTGGACTTGGAATTCAGGCACTTACTGCATATGCATTTTCAACTGAAAATTGGAAAAGACCAGATTCGGAAGTTAAGTTTTTAATGGATTTATTTTCGGAATATCTTGATCGTGAAATAGATGAGTTACATGAAAATAATGTGAAGATTAGATTTATTGGTAGAATAGAAGAATTGTCTAATTTGTTGCAAACTAAAATAGAAAGAGCTCAGTTGCGTACAGCAAATAATACAGGTCTTATTTTGAACTTGGCAGTAAACTATGGAAGTAGAGATGAGATTACGCGTACTGTTAAAATAATAGCGAATAAAGTAAAAAATAATGAGATAAAAATAGAGGAAATTAATGAAAATTTCATTACAAATCATTTAGATACCGCGGGGATTCCAGAAGTCGATTTAGTAATTAGACCAAGTGGTGATTTGAGAATTAGTAATTTTTTATTGTGGCAAATGGCATATGCAGAGTTTTGGTTTACTGAGATTAATTGGCCGGACTTTAAGCCGAACGATTTGTTACAAGCCGTTTTATCATATCAAAAACGTGAACGAAGATTTGGTGGATTAAAATAGACGAGTAATATAAGTATAGTAGGTGAAGTATGTTAATTCAAAGGATAATTACAGGTATTATTGGTATGCTTGCTACAATTGCTGTAGTAATGTATGGAAGTTGGGCTTTCGTATGTGCAATTACATTGTTGGCAGTGATTGCATTTTATGAGTATGGAAAAGTTTTTAATCATATAGATGTTTCTATATGGAGAACTATAGGCTTTATTTTAATTCCATTGATTATGGGATGCGCATGGCTAGGAAATGCAAATGAAACTATTGGACTATTATTAGCAGGAGTGTTAATTATTTTTGCTAGAGTTGTTTTTGCACATGTTAAATTTTCCATTCCTAGTGCAGCGATTACGATCAGTGGTATTTTCTATGTTGGGTTAACTTTTTCACACTTGATTTTATTACGCTTTGCTTATACTGATATTGTAATTTCAACTGCTTTAGGGGATATAGCTGCGGGCGCGGCTTTTATTTGGTTAGCGTTTGTTGGTACGTGGGCAAGTGATACTTTTGCTTATTTTGTTGGCTGTTCGATTGGAAAGCATAAATTATGTCCTAGTATTAGTCCTGGGAAAACAATAGAAGGCTTTTTAGGTGGCTTAATAGGAACAGTATTAGCATTAGTAGGTTTAGGGATGCTTTTTCATTTTTCACCATATCATATGGTTTTCTTAGGGGGATTATTAGCGAGTGTAGCAACGATTGGCGATTTGGTGGAGTCATGTATTAAGCGATTTACAGGGGTAAAAGATTCTGGGGATATCTTGCCTGGGCATGGTGGTGTTTTAGATCGTTTTGACAGCATTATGTTTACTGTGCCATTAGTGTATTATTACGTACATATTTTTTCAATTTTTAATCAGTAATGAGGGGTTCTAAGATGAAAAATATTGCTATTTTAGGTTCTACTGGTTCCATTGGGACCCAAACATTGGAAGTGGTAAGAGAAAATGCAGATCGATTTGCAGTAAAAGCCTTGGCCGCTTACCATAACGATCAATTACTAGAGCAACAGATTCGAGAATTTCAGCCTGAATTGGCTGTATTAGTAGATGAAGAGGCCGCAAATCGTTTGCAAGCTAGATATAAAGGAAAAACGATTATTTTATCTGGGAAAAAAGCACTGATAAACGCTGCGATTTTAGAATCAATTGATGTTGTAGTTACTTCTTTGGTTGGTTTTGCTGGTCTTGAGCCTACCGTAGCTGCAATTCGAGCAGGAAAAGATATTGCATTGGCAAATAAAGAGACTCTAGTAGTTGCTGGTGAAATTATTATGAATCTGGCAAAGGAATATGGTGTAGAAATTTTGCCTGTAGATAGTGAACATAGTGCACTTTTTCAATGCTTACAAGGGGAGGAACATGAAAAGGTCGCAAAAATTATTTTAACTTGCTCAGGGGGCCCTTTTCGTGGTAGAACGCATGAGGAACTATTGTCAGTTTCTATTGCAGATTGTTTAAATCATCCAAATTGGGCAATGGGAAAAAAAATTACAACGGATTCGGCTACATTGGCGAATAAGGGCTTGGAAGTCATTGAGGCAAAATGGCTCTATGATGTGGATTATGATCAAATTGAAGTAGTAGTTCATCCACAAAGTATTATTCACTCAATGATTGAATATGTTGATGGTGCGGTTATGGCACAATTGGGAGTGCCAGATATGAAATTACCCATTCAATATGCCTTAACTTATCCGCATCGAGAAGTAATGCATTCTCCTAAACTAGATTTATTCAAAGTTGCAACATTAACTTTTGAAAAACCGGATACTGAGACATTTGAAGCTTTAGCATTGGCTTATCGAGCAGGAAAAACAGGAGGTTCTATGCCTTGTGTATTTAATGCGGCAAATGAAATTGCAGTCAATGCATTTTTGGAAGGAAAAATATCTTTCTTATCTATTAGTAAAGTAATAAAATCTGCGATGAATAACCATACTGTTATTGCAAAACCAAATTTAGCGGATTTATATCAAATAGACGCTTGGACGAGAAATTTCGCGCAAGAGAATCTTTTAAATTTTGAAAATAATAAAAATGATTAGAATGAATGGAGGCGATTCGTAATTGACTACATTAGTAGCAACTATATTTGTCTTTGGTTTATTAGTTTTATTTCATGAACTTGGACATTTTATTACTGCCAAAATGGTAGGTATGCGTGTAGAAGAATTTGCAATAGGATTTGGACCAAAGCTTTTTAGCTATCAAAAAGGTGAAACTTTATATTCCCTTCGAATTATTCCTTTAGGCGGATTTAACAAGATTGCAGGGATGGATCCGGATGAGGAAAAGGATGAACGCGCTTATACGGCGAAACCTATTTGGGCGAGAATGATTGTAATCCTAGCTGGATCGACAATGAATTTTATTTTACCTGTATTAATATTTCTAGGTATCTTTCTTACTGCTGGAATCAATACACCTTCTCCAGAACCTATTTTTGGTGAAGTTATGGAGGGAAAAGCAGCTGCACAGGCGGGTTTAATGCAAGGTGATAGAATTATTAAAGTTGATGATAAGGATATTCATACATGGAAAGAATTTGTCTCTGTTGTTCAAGTCAGTGATGGAAAAATATTAAAAGTGCAATATGAACGTGAGGGGAATATTGGAGTAGCTAGTTTAATTCCTGTTTATGATGAACAATCTAAAAGGGCAATTATTGGTGTGCTTTCTAAATATGATAATTATCGGCCGGGATTTGTTGAAGCTACTGGGTTAGCAATAAAGAATACAATTTCGGTGACTGTAGCGATGGTAGATGGATTAATCCAGATGGTCGCTGGAAAAATTGATGCTGAATTAGCTGGACCGATTGGTGTAGCGCAAATGGCTGGTGAAGTAGCGCAGATGGGGATTATTCCATTACTACAATTTGCTGCTTTTTTGAGCATTAATTTAGGGATTATTAATTTATTGCCAATCCCGGCTTTAGATGGCGGTCATTTTGTGACTTTAGTGATTGAAGGTGTAAGAGGAAAACCTTTGAGCCCAGAATTGGTGCAAAAAGCGCAAATGTTTGGCTTTATGTTACTCTTAGCTTTAATGGTATTTGCGACATCAAAGGATATTATCAGAACAAATTGGTTTGGCTGATAAGCCGTAGTAATTGAGGTGTGGATGGAATGAAGCGGAAGATGACGCGGAAAATAATGATTGGAGATATTGCTATTGGTGGCGGTGCTCCAATTAGTGTTCAGTCAATGACGAATACAAAGACACAAGATGTGACTAGCAGTGTAGAGCAAATCCAAAGATTAGTTGCGGCTGGTTGTGATATTGTACGCTTAGCGATTCCTGATATGGAAGCGGCGATAGCATTAAGAAAAATAAAGGATTTAGTTGATGTTCCTTTAGTTGCGGATGTTCATTTTGATTATCGTTTGGCTATTGCTGCAGTCGATAGTGGGATTGATGGACTTCGCTTAAACCCGGGAAATATTGGAGATTCTGACTGTGTTGAAGCTGTAGTCAAAGCAGCAAAAAATAGACATATTCCAATTCGAATTGGTGTAAATGCCGGTTCATTAGATAAAATTTTGTTAGCGAAGTATGGCCGTCCAACGCCTGAGGCAATGGTTGAGAGTGCCATGCAGCATATTAAAATTTTAGAAAGTTTGAATTTCTATGATACAAAAATTTCGTTAAAGGCACATGACGTGCCTTTAACGATTGCAGCATATCAATTAATGAGTGAAAAGAGTGATTATCCACTTCACTTAGGTATTACAGAAGCTGGAACTGTTCATTCGGGGGTTATTAAATCATCTGTTGGTATAGGGGCACTGTTAGCCCAAGGAATTGGGGATACCTTTAGAATTTCTTTAACTGGGGATCCAGTAGAAGAAGTAAAAGTAGCAAATCAAATTCTAAAATCCTTGAAGTTAAGGGAATGTGGTCCGACTTTAGTATCTTGTCCGACTTGTGGGCGTTGTAATATTAACTTGGCAGAAATTGCAGGCCGAGTTGAAGATAAATTAAAAGTAATTACAAGACCCATTAGCGTAGCTGTTATGGGCTGTGTTGTAAATGGACCAGGAGAAGCACGCGAAGCTGATGTGGGGATTGCTGGTGGGAAAAAAGAAGGATTAGTATTCCGTAAAGGTGAAATCATTCGGAAAGTGCCAGAAGAATGTCTGGTTGAAGAATTGTTTAAAGAAATAGATGCGATTTTAGAGGAGGAGTAAGTTTTTCATGCGTACTACACAATTATATGCACCTACACTTAGAGAAACACCAGCTGAGGCGGAAGTTATCAGCCATCAATTAATGCTTAGAGCTGGAATGATTAGAAAGGCTGCCGGTGGTGTTTATACATATTTGCCGTTAGCTTGGCGTGTTTTAAAGAAAATTGAAGAAATTGTCCGTGAAGAAATGGATAATGCAGGTGGACAAGAACTTGCTATGCCAATAATGCAACCTGCGGAATTATGGCATGAGACTGGGCGTTGGGATGTTTATGGAGATGAAATGTTCCGCTTAAAAGATCGTCACAATCGCGATTTTTGTCTAGGCCCAACTCATGAAGAAATGATTACAACGCTTGTTCGCTCGGATGTGCGCTCTTATCGGCAATTACCATTGATGTTATATCAAATCCAAAATAAATATCGTGATGAAATTCGTCCTCGCTTCGGACTTATGCGTGGACGTGAATTTATCATGAAAGATTTATATTCTTTTGATAAAGATGAAGAAGGCTTAGATATCAGTTATAAAAAAATGTACGATGCCTATACGAATATATTTAGTCGTTGTGGACTTAATTTCCGTGCTGTAGAAGCCGATGGTGGGGCAATTGGCGGCAGTAATACGCATGAATTTATGGTCATTGCTGAATCTGGTGAGGCAGCCATCGTATATTGTGAAGCGTGTGATTACGCTGCAAATGTGGAAAAAGCTGAATTAAAACCTATTTTGGCAGGAAAAGAAGCTGAATTACCTTTAGAAATTGTGGATACGCCAAATACTAAAACAATTGAAGCAGTTTCTCAGTATTTAGGCGTAGATATAAAGAAGAATATAAAAGCAGTTGCTTTCCAGAATGAAAAGGATGAAGTTATTCTTGCATTTGTCCGTGGAGATCATGAAGTAAATGATGTAAAATTACAAAATGCTGTAGGTGCTATTGTGCTTCGTATGGCAAGTGAGGAAGCAATTTTGGCAGTTGGCGGAGTACCAGGTTTTATGAGTCCTATCGGGATTAAAGGTGCGACGATTGTAGTAGATGCAACGGTTATGGAAATGTATAATGCAGCCGCTGGTGCAAATCAAGTAGATAAACATTATAAAAATATCAATCCCAAGCGTGACTTTAAAGATGTACTCGTTACAGATATTCGTTTGATTCAAGTTGGTGATCCATGTCCGCATTGTGGCAAACCGTTAAAAACTGCGCGGGGAATTGAAGCGGGACAAGTATTTAAACTAGGAACTAAATACAGTAAAGCTTTAAAGGCGATGTATCTGGATGAAAATGGCCGTGAAAAGCCAATGGTTATGGGATGCTATGGAGTTGGTGTAAGCCGTACAATGGCAGCAGCAATTGAACAAAATTTTGATGAGCATGGTATTATTTGGCCAGCAGCAATTGCACCATATACTGTAGTTATAGTACCGATTAATGCAAAAGATGCAGAGCAAATGGAGATTGCTGAAAAACTATATGAAGAGTTAAAAGCCGCAAAAATAGAAGTTTTACTTGACGATCGTAAAGAACGTGCCGGAGTAAAATTTAAAGATGCAGATTTAATTGGCTATCCATTGCGTATCACTGTTGGACCTAAAGCTGTAAATGAAGGTACTGTAGAGGTAAAAGTAAGACGTACGGGCGAAGCGTTTGACTACACACAAGATAAATATTTAGCAAATGTACAGAGATTACTTGCAACGTTATAATAGAATGGACGGTTGGGCTTTAGCTTGTTTAGAAGCAAGAGTATATATTTTTTCTAAGTTAGAGTGCTGAAGGTAAAGAATTGTCAGTAGTTATTCAAAACATTAAGGGACGTAATATGCGTCCCTTTTTTATTAAAGAAAAGTGGAAAACTTTTCTTTAGAATGTAAAAAAATTGTTTAAATAACTTGGCTTTTTTTTTATTTTGCGTATAATATACTATATGACATTTTGTACATATACAAAGTTCATGATTTACACACTTTTATGAATAATTAAAAAAATAAGGGGAGTATGTATATGAAAATAGTTGTAACAATCGTTGGTAAAGATAGAGTTGGTATTATTGCAATGGTAAGTAACATTTTAGCGGAGAACAATGTAAATATTTTAAATATTAATCAAAATATTTTAGATGGTTTTTTTAATATGGTAATGATTGCTGAAATGAGTGAAAGTAAATTAAAATTAAAAGATTTACAGCAAATATTGCGCGAAAAAGGTGAAGAAATCAATCTTGAAATTAAAGCACAACATCAGGATATTTTTAACATCATGCATAAAATCTAAATCTTTTAAAATGATACATAGGGGGAAAATTTGTGATAACGATACATGATATATTAGAAACAAACCGAATGATTACAGAAAATAAATTAGATGTTAGAACGATTACAATGGGGATTAGTTTAAGGGATTGCGCACATCCTAACATTAAGCAATTCTGCCAGAATATCTATGATAAAATCACAACATCGGCAGAATTTCTTGTACAAACGGGTGAAGATATTGAGGCGGAATATGGGATTCCAATCATTAATAAACGTATATCTGTAACGCCGATTGCGATTGCAGCAGAAGCGTGCCGAACGGACAGTTATGTGCCGGTTGCTGAAGCTTTAGATGCAGCGGCAAAAGAAGTTGGCGTAAATTTTATTGGTGGTTTTTCAGCTTTAGTTGAAAAAGGCTACACAAATGGCGATAGAATTTTAATTAATTCAATTCCACAGGCTTTGGCTACAACGGATCGTGTTTGTTCTTCAGTAAATCTTGGCTCAACAAAAGCTGGAATCAATATGGATTGTGTACGTGAAATGGGCGAAATTGTAAAGCGTACTGCTGAACTTACACGCGATCGTGATGCGATTGGCTGTGCTAAGCTTGTTATCTTTTCTAATGTTCCTGGTGACAATCCATTCATGGCAGGTGCTTTCCATGGCGTGAGTGAAGCAGAAAAGGTAATTAATGTTGGTGTAAGTGGTCCTGGTGTAGTAAAACGGGCGCTTGAAGATATAAAAGGGGCGGATTTTAGTCAGGTTGCTGAAACAATAAAGAAAACTGCATTTAAAATTACTCGTGTAGGGCAACTAGTAGCGCAAGAAGCATCAAAACGCCTTGGTGTTCCATTTGGGATTATCGACTTATCGCTTGCACCTACTCCAGCGGTAGGAGATAGTGTAGCACATATTTTAGAAGAAATGGGACTTGAAAGCTGTGGAGCTCCAGGTACAACGGCTGCCTTGGCATTGTTAAATGATGCTGTGAAAAAAGGTGGGCTTATGGCCTCTTCTCACGTTGGTGGGTTAAGTGGCGCATTTATTCCTGTAAGTGAGGATGCTGGAATGATAGCAGCTGTTGAATCTGGCGCATTGTCGTTAGAAAAGTTAGAAGCAATGACATGCGTTTGCTCTGTGGGGCTTGATATGATACCTGTAGCTGGTGATACTACTGCTGCGACTATTTCTGGTATTATTGCTGATGAAGCAGCAATTGGGATGATTAACAATAAAACGACGGCCGTTCGCATTATTCCAGTACCGGGGAAAAAAGTAGGCGACACAGTTGAATTTGGCGGTTTATTAGGATATTCTCCAGTAATTCCAGTTAGCAAATATAGTTCGGAAGCATTTATTGCGCGTGGTGGACGTATTCCAGCGCCTGTACGCAGTTTAACAAATTAGTATAATCGCATAAATATGCAAAAAAAACTGTTTCTTAAAAATCGTTTGGAATTTATCTGTCATGAGGTGAATAGGATGCGTGTTACTAAAAAAATAAAAGCTGAAATGATAGACATTTTGGGTGAAGTATATAAGGATGTAAAACCAGCATTGCATTATACATCTCCATTTGAACTTTTGATTGCTGTAATTTTGTCTGCACAGTGTACAGATGTCAGGGTGAATATAACAACAGCGAGATTATTTGCCAGGGCAAATACACCACAGGCGATTTTAGCAATGGGTGTTCACGACCTTGAAGAGGAAATTCGCGATTGTGGATTATTTCGCAGTAAGGCAAAAAATATAATGGCAGCTTGTCAAAAAATTTGCGATGAATATCATGGTGAAGTTCCGCAGACAATTGAAGAATTAATGAAGCTTCCCGGCGTTGGCCGAAAAACGGCTAATGTTGTTGTGAGTATTATTTTTGATATTCCCGCAATTGCTGTAGATACACATGTATTTCGTGTATCAAATCGCTTAAAATTGGCAGTAGGAGATAATCCTTTAACAGTTGAGCAAGGCTTGATGGAAGCGATTCCAAAGGAAAAGTGGTCGGCAGCGCATCATTGGCTCATTTGGCATGGGCGATTGGTTTGTAAATCAAGAAAGCCATTATGCGAAGAATGTCCCTTAAAAGAATTGTGTCCAAGTTTTAAACTTGCATAAAGATAAATTAACAAGTATAATTATAAAAAAGCTGTTTCAGTGGGAGTTTTAACTCCCACTGAAATCAGATGCGTAATCCAGGGGGGACGAGGCCTTTACTTCCGCTTAAGAATGGAGGTATTATAAGCAGAGAACCAAAATCTTTGATTTTGTGTGAATCGCTTATTTCGATAGATGACCCCGTTAGCCATCAGATAAAAGGAAGATTAAATATTCATGATGTTGATTTACTTGTTTAAAGAATTTTAAGGGGATGAGTTTATGGAATATAGAAAGCCTACGTTTTCTGATGTAGAGAAGATATATGAATTGGTTAATGCATATGCAAATGATGGTCTAATGTTGCCAAGGTCGCGCAATAGTTTATATGAGTGCTTGCGTGATATGATTGTTGCTGAAAATGAGGGCATATTAGTTGGTGTTGGTGCACTGCACTTAATTTGGGACAAATTAGCGGAGGTGCGAACTTTAGCAGTATCGCCGCAAATGAAATGCGCTGGCATAGGAAAAAAAATTGTTGAATTATTAGTCGATGAAGGTAAAGTGCTGGGGGTAGAAACTGTTTTCACACTTACATATCAACCTGAATTCTTTGGTAAATGCGGTTTTGAAGAAATCAGTAAAGATCAGTTACCACATAAGGTTTGGAAAGAATGTATCAATTGTCCTAAATTTCCTAATTGTGATGAAATTGCGATGATGCGAAAAATTTAATAAATAGGGTTGACAAGCAAATTTTAGTTTGTTATAGTAACAATCAATAAGCACAAAAGCATTGATCAAGAGAAGTAAATCAGAAGTATTTTTTAGAGAGCTGAGGTTTGGTGGAACTCAGTAAATTCACTGATTGAAATACACTTGTAAGCTACAGGCTGAACACTTTTGGTAAATAGGCTGTGTCGGAATGCCACCGTTATCATAGGCTAGAGTATGTATGTACTTGAATTGAGTGGCTTGCTTTGGCAAGCAGGGTGGTACCACGGGTAGTTTAACTCGTCCCTGATATAGGGGCGGGTTTTTTTGTACTTAAATTTAAATTATTGGGGGAAAAAGATATGATTATTGTAATGAAACCAGGAGTTGGAAGAGAACAAATTGAACAAGTAATAAATAAGATTTCCGCAGCTGGATTACAAGTCCACTTATCTGAAGGTCATACAAGAACTATAATCGGTGTAATTGGCGATAAGAAAACGATTGCTCAATTGCAAGTTGAAGTTTTCCCAGGGGTAGAAAAAGCTGTATCTATTACAGAAAGTTATAAATTGGTTGGGCGTGAATTTAAACGCGAAGATAGCATAGTTGACATTGGCGGTGTAAAAATTGGTGGAGGACAATTAGGCGTTATGGCTGGCCCTTGTGCAGTTGAAAGTAGAGAACAACTTCTAGAAGCTGCTACAGCAGTGAAAGTTGCAGGAGCTCATTTCTTACGTGGGGGAGCATTTAAGCCACGCACATCTCCGTATGATTTTCAAGGTTTAGCTGAAAAAGGATTAAAAATGCTCGCTGAGGTTGGACAAGAAACTGGACTAAAAGTAGTTACAGAAATTGTTGATGTAAATGCCATTGACATACATTGTGAATACGCTGATGTATTACAAGTTGGTGCACGCAACATGCAAAATTTCCAATTATTAAAAGTAGTTGGAAAAGCTAATAAACCAGTTTTACTAAAACGAGGTCTATCTGCGACAATTAGTGAATGGTTAAATGCAGCTGAATACATTATGGCAGAGGGAAATTACAATGTTATTCTTTGTGAACGTGGAATTCGTACTTATGAAACTTACACAAGAAATACTTTAGATTTAGGCGCAGTAGCTATTGTAAAAGAATTATCGCATTTACCAGTTATTGTTGATCCTAGTCATGGTACTGGGCGTTGGCAAATGGTTCGTCCAATGGCAAGAGCCGCAATTGCTGCTGGCGCGGATGGATTAATGATTGAAGTACATCCAAATCCGGAGATTGCTTTGTGCGATGGGAAGCAATCGTTAACTCCTAGCAACTTTAATGAAGTAATGAACGAGGTTGAAAAATTCGCTCAACTTATGGGGAAAAAATTAAGATGAGCGAATTAAAAATTTGCATTGTTGGGATTGGATTAATTGGCGGCTCAATTGGCTTAGCACTAAAAAAAGAATTGCGGGATAAAGTTTGTATTTCAGGTTTGGATAAAAATCGCGAAACTTTACGTATTGCTGTCGAACGTGGTGCTGTAGATATGGCGACTAGTGATTATGCACAAGCGGTAAAAGATGCAGATATCATTTTTCTTAGTACTCCGGTATTACAGATTGGGCCAATGGTTGAAAAGATATTGCCATTTATAAAATCAGGAGCGGTAATTACGGATACAGGAAGTACAAAACAATTTATATGGCAACAATTAAAAAAAATTTTACCGCCTGATATTTATTATGTTGCTGGACATCCTATGGCAGGAAAAGAACATAGTGGAATAAAAGCAGCTGATGCAGATTTATTTAAAAATAAATGTTATGTGATTGTTGAGGATACCGGGGCACCACGTAAAGTTGTTAACAAGGTATGTTCTATTCTGAAACTTACTGGTGCGAACATTACAACACTGGATATAGCTAAACATGATCGTTGCGCCTCGATTATCAGCCATGTGCCACATGTAACTGCAGCGGCGTTAGTTACGCTATTAAATCATAATAAAAATGACATTGAGGCGAATTTAAAGCTTGCGGGTGGTGGATTTAAGGATACAACGCGAATTGCCTCTTCTAATGCGGATATGTGGGCGGATATTTGTATGTCAAATCCAGAAGCAATTATAGCTCATTTAGAAGAGTTAAAAGAAATCATTGATACTGTGATTATTGATATAAAGAATAAAAATAGAGAAAACATTTATGATTATTTTTATGAGGCAAAAGAGCGACGAGATAAATTTCTTGATAAAACGCATAATTTATTTGAAATTTAAAAAATACTGCTTGACCATTATGGTTGAGCAGTATTTTTGCATTTATTATATAAAAAGATGAAGGCGTGCTATACCTTCGCCTTTTTTGTATTAAGCTTTGCCGTCGCAGCCTAAAACATGAACTAATTTATGTTTTACTACATCTTTAATATTTTCTCTCGCTGGTTTTAAATATTGTCTAGGATCGAAATGTTCAGGATGTAAAGCTAGGTATTCTCTGACTCCGGCAGTCATTGCTAAACGCAAATCGGAATCAATGTTGATTTTACAAACTGCCATCTTCGAAGCTTCACGTAACATATCTTCTGGAATGCCAATTGCATTATCAAGATTTCCACCATATTCATTAATGATATTAACATATTTAGGAACAACAGAAGAAGCACCATGTAAAACAATTGGAAAATTAGGCAAACGCTTTTCTACTTCTTTCAAAATATCAAAACGTAGCTGTGGTTTTTGTCCAGGTTTAAATTTAAAAGCACCATGGCTTGTTCCGATAGCAATAGCAAGAGAATCAACACCTGTTTTTGAAACGAATTCTTCAACTTGATCCGGTTGCGTGTAAGAAGCATTTTCTGCAGATACATTTACGTCATCTTCAATACCTGCAAGCTGTCCTAATTCCCCTTCAACAACGACACCTTTGCTATGTGCATAGTCAACTACACGTTTTGTTAACTCAATGTTATCTTCAAAACTATGGTGAGATCCATCAATCATAACGGAAGTAAATCCGCCATCAATACAAGATTTGCAAATCTCAAAATCAGCGCCATGATCTAAATGTAGACATATTGGAAGACCACTATCTTCAATAGCAGCTTCAACTAATTTTGTTAAGTAAACATGATTTGCATATTTACGAGCACCAGCGGAAACTTGCAAAATAAGAGGTGCTTGTACTTCTTTAGCAGCAGATACAATCCCTTGAATGATCTCCATATTATTAACATTAAATGCACCAATCGCATAATGGCCTTCATAAGCTTTTTTAAACATTTCCGTAGATGTAACTAATGGCATAATATTACCTCCTGAATTTAGTTTTATTTTCTTTACGTAGTAATTATACCATAACTTATAGGTAATGGTAGTAAAAGTTTTTTATTTATTTAGAAATTTTTATAAGATGTGAAGATTTATTTAACTTTTAAGGAAAAGTTTTTATTCTACAAAAGAAAAATAAAAAGTATAGATGTAAAAATACATTGAAAAATAAAGATTGTAGGCAATAAAAAAATTAAAAACTTTAAAACAATTGAATTATATTTTATTAGCAGATTGTCTACAGAGTTTTTAGCTGTATGAGTAATCTTTCTATATCATTTGGTAGTGGACTATTAAAGCTTAAGGTTTGTTTAGTAACTGGATGAGTAAAAGTTAAATTAAAAGCGTGTAAGGCTTGACGCTGTAATAAAGATATGTCCCCCCCATATAAATCATCACCAATAATAGGATGCCCTAAATATGATAAATGTACTCGAATTTGATGGGTTCTACCAGTTTTTAATGATAATTTTATTTGACAAGCATTAAGATACCTTTCGATTACTTGGTAATGCGTAATTGCTTCTTGCCCAGCAGAAGAAACAATACGTTCAATAATACTATTAGGATGCCTAGCAATTGGCAGATTTATAATTCCATTTTCATTAGCAATATTTCCTTGTATAATTGCGATATAATTACGTGCAAGCAATTTGTTTTCTAGCGCATGAGAAAATTGATGCTGAATATGTGGATATTTGGCGATAAGAACGAGACCAGACGTATTTTTATCAAGCCTGTGCACTGGATGATAATTTAATGATAAGTTATTTTTTTGATAATGAAATAATACTGCATTGGCTAACGTATGATGATGTTCTTTAGTCGTTGGATGAACAAGCATATTTGCAGGTTTATTAATCACTAATAAATATTCATCCTCAAAAATAATGTCTATAGGAATAGGCATTGGTTGCATAGAATTCTTCTTTTTTAAACATAATTCATACGTTATGATATCTTTTGGATAAATGACAGCTTGTCCAGGGCTGGCTATGATTCCATTAATTTTTAAAGAATCACTCTGTTTTATTTTACGCCAGCCAGTCAAAGATATTCCACAAATTTTCCTTAAAAAATCTTTCAGCGGTTGAGCGGGTGTATTTTCGGGTACAATAAATGTAGTCATGAAAACTCCTTCTTTTTTAGATATGAATGTATTATAATATATAGATTCAAAAATTAATAGGGAATGAAATATTATCATTCCCTTGCTGATTAAATTAGATTATGAATGATTGTAATTGTAGTTACTAGGTAATCACGCTCAATTGGTGCTGCAAGAGAAAGAAAATCTTTTGCAGGATTATTTTGATTAGAAAATACATACTCCATGCGACGATGTCTTTTAATAAGACTTGTAGTTAGAGTTAAAAGAAGAACTCTTTTAACTTGGTATTCTTTTTCTTGATTAGATTCTGTATTACGAGCGTTTAGACCAACTTTTAATAAAGAGTCTTTTAAATCATTGTCATGCATTGATAAAAGATGTAATGTATCTAAATAGAACTGCCAATGATTTTGGGCCATATAGTCTAATTGATCCCGAATTTCATCATTAGAAAGCTGGGCAGATTCTAAAGAAATTTTCATTAATTCTAGTTGTTCAATACATTCATCATGTAAGTATTTTACGTGATCATAGTCAATCGCTGCTGCTTTGCGAGGGCGAAATACACTCAACTTATTCACCTCCTATTGATCTAAAGCAAGAAAACGAATCTTACAAATAGGGACATACATAGAAATTGGTTTACGTTTTAGGCAAATATTCACAATAATAAAATCGCAGCCAACGTAACAAAGCGAGCCGCATAAAGTCTCTTTGCCGCAAACTCTTGCGTCTACTGAGAAAATAATTTTATTTCCGAGCATGCCTAGTAATCGATCTTTAAAAGATGCATCTGGCATTGCATATAATCTCGGATCATAATGATTACAGTCTTGCATATCTTTACATGAATCACTAGAATCGTTATTTTTATACCAATGAGGATAATGACAATCCATAGGATAACAAGCCTCCTTTTTAACGCTAAAATATGTTTATTATTTATCCGATACTAATCCGCTCATCTGACGAAATATACGTCACACAAAATCGGAGATTTTGGTTCGTGGCTTTTAGGCTTCCACATTTTACATATGGGCATTATAACCATAGGACGCAGGTAGAACGGTTAAGTTACTGGATAAGGTCGGCTAAGAATCAGAGGAAGTAAAACTCCATCTGAATCAAGTCTTAATTTACCGTATCCTATGAATTTGGAGGTAAGAGTGATACAAAATCTTATGAATTTTCACATGGTTACTTTATTGTTTTGTATTGAATTTGACGTGAGAGCTTTAATATATTTTTTATATATGATTTTTAGCGTACTTTAAAAATAAAATATGATATAATGCATTATATAAATAGATTACATAATAAAGGAGGATCTTTGTACTAAAAATGGAAATTAGCCCTAATCTATATGCACTTTTCGCAGGTTTTCTAGTTTGGTTTTGTATTGCGCCAAAGGCTAGATGTAAAAATTATGGAAACCTGTTTGCCGCGTATACAATGACGATGGCATTAACCCTTGTGGGAACAGCCGATTTAATTATCATAAAACCGATAGCATTCTTTTTTACTGTAGGTGGTGTGTTCGCTTTTTTCTATGTTTTGTTTACACGCACAATACAGATTATTATAAAAATAGGAAATGAATAAGGAGGCTTATTATGGCAAAGGACTCGTCTTTTGATATTGTATCAGAAACAGATATGCAAGAAGTTAATAATGCGATTAGTCAAGCGATGAAAGAAATCGGACAAAGATTTGATTTTCGAAACAGTAAATCGGATATCACTTTAGAAGGTAATGACCTTAAAGTGATATCCGATGATGAATTTAAGCTGGAGAATGTACTCGATATTTTCCGCTCAAAAGCGATTAAACGCAATGTGTCAGTTAAGTGTTTTGATTACGGGAAAGTAGAACCGGCGGCAAAAGGGACTGTTCGCCAAATGATAAAGATAAAAAGCGGCATCAGCAAGGAAAATGCAAAAAAAATCATCAATCTGATTAAAGAGTCGAAACTCAAAGTGCAAGCGCAGATTCAAGATGATCAAGTCCGTGTATCAGGGAAGAATAAAGATGATTTACAGCAAGTCATTGCAAAATTAAGACAAGCTGATTTAGAGATTGATCTTCAATTTATTAATTTTAGATAAAGAGTGAAAAAGCGAAAGAATTCATAACGAGATTCTTTCGCTTTTTTCTATGCTTGAGCGAGTGTTTTTTTGTATCGGAATAAACCAATACAGGTGCAGATAAGGCAAATTAAGTTTAAAACTAATACATCATTCCATGTATTGGGGGAAGTACCTGTTAGGATGATTTCACGGCAAGTACTAGATAAATACGTAATCGGAAATAGGTAGGAAAGAAGTTTGCTAACTAGACTCATGGATTGATAGGGCCATATATACCCTGATAAGATAAAGGCGGGAACAGTATAGATAATAGAGCATCTAGTGAAAATTAATTCGCTTTTTATAAAGGAAGATAGCAGAAGTGTAAATGCGATTGCCGCACAAGTAAAGGCAACGCCCAATGCACTTAATTCAATGAAAGAAAATAAGTTTGGTAAGTTAAAATAATGAATTGCTGTATAGATTGTAAGTGCGAAAGCAAAAATGGAACTAAGAAAATATGGCGTTAACTTTGCGGAAAAGTGATAGAGAAGATTGCGATAACGATTGTCTGGAATATTAAGCGGCTGTGCGAGAAAAGATGCCCCAGTAGAAAGAAATATTCCCTGTTGAAATGCCGCCATTGCAAGACCGATTAGAAAGAAATACAGATAACTTTCATTTTGATTATGCAGTACGCGGTATTGCAATTGAACAGGCATAACTTTACCAAGGGCATTCGTAGGTGCTTTTAAATTTGTATTTAATAATTGGGCGGATACATTTGCCGTTGTGTCCGCGATGATTGGCTGAATTGTTGTTAAAAGTGTATTTGTGCTAATCAGATTACTACCGTCAACCGTTAACAGGATTTTGGAACTGATGCCAGTTTTAATTTGCTGCGAAAAATTTTGTGGGATATAGACGGTAGCCGTAGTTATATTTTGATTAAATAAATCTTGGGTTGTAAATTCATTATTTGTCACAGCGACAAGATTTAATCGTTCACTATCGGATAATTGCTGAATGATTGCACGACTCAGCGGAGTTTGGTCTTCATCACATATAGCAATAGGAATGTGATTTACAATTTGGGGACTGTATAAGAGTCCAAATAAAAATAAATAAGCGATCGGTGCTCCAATGATAAAAATGATTCGTCGCGGATCTTTTTTTATCAATAGAGTACATTCTTGCCTAAAAATTTGCCACCAAGTCATGAAGTGACCTCCTTCCTTTTTATCATCGTGAGACGTATTTTCAAAATAATGAAAGCAAGAATAAAAAATATTGTTGCCATGATATAAAGTGCGATCACATTATGCAATAAATTACTGCTCGAGCCTGCTAAAATTAATTTGCGAAGCTCATCACCGGTATAATAGAGCGGCATTGCTTTTGCGAGAAGTAGACTGGTGTCATTCATCGCGTAGGATGGCCAACTTAATCCACTAAATAAAAGACCAGGCATGATATATAGCAACGGTGTTTGTAAGGCATTCACTGCATTTGGGCTGATTGCGGAAAAGAATGAACTAATTGCGATAAGGGCAAGACAAAAAGCACTACCTAATAGCATGATATCGAAGGGCTTTGCGATGCAATGCACATTGTAAAATATATGTGCTAAATAAGGCAATGATAAAAATATCAGAATGGAACAAAGCCAATAAGGGAGAATCATTTTGCGAAAAGAGTTTTTAAAAATAAATGAAATTTTATTTTTATTATGCAAATAAGGCATAAAAATTGGAGTTAGTAAAATGATAAGCGCGATCTGTAGACCGTTTAAGCCCAAACCAAGCAACATGAAATTATTGTAACTTATTTCGGGATTATTGATAATACGGACACTAAGCGTAAGAGGCGCAACAGTGTGAAGGGATTGCGTAGGCAGTTGATTTCCTGCTTCAAGTAGCTTTTGTCCTGCCGCTGCGCTAAAAGTTTGCACAATTTGCCCCATAGATGACATAACAGCATTGTGAAACATCAAATTAGAAGCATCGGTAATTACCATAACCGAAGGTGATTTCCCATTTTTTAAATTTTGACTGAATCCTGTAGGAATTTCTACTGCTAATAAAGCATCACCCGAGGCAAGAATCTCATTCATTGTTGCTTCATTTTGTGCGTATGCAACAATTTTATATTTTTCTACATCGTTTATGCAGCTGATTAACACACGACTATTGCTAGATTGATCTTGATCGTAGATAACAGTTGGGATATGTTCAACTACTTCGCTTTTATACGTTGAACCAAATAGTAATAAATAAACAATCGGCACTAACCAAAGGAATAATAAAGATTTTTTGTTATTTTCATAAAAAGCTAAAATGTTAATTATTCTCACTTCCTGCTAATTTGAATCGCATCCCCGGGCGGATATCTGGGGAGTTTACTTGAATTTTTACATTAAAGGTTACAATATCGGTATTATTTCTTTCATCAGAACCACGATACGTTGCAAATTCCGGCTTTTTACTAATATCAATGATGGTTCCATTGATTTTTAAATCTTCATTACGTCCAATTAAAGAAATGGTTTGATTTAGTTTATAACGATTTAATTCTGTTTCGGGAACTTTAATATTTACCCAATTGTCCAGTGGGTCTTGAATAGCAACAACTGGCATGCCTTGAGAGATAATTGAACCTTCTTCAATGTATTTTGCTGTGATAATTCCACTAAACGGTGCTTTGATTTCAGCTTCATCTAAAGCAATTTTTATTTGCTCAATCGCAGCATTCGCTTGTTCAATTTTACTGGCAATATTTTTTTCATTAGCAGTATCAACATCGACTTGTAAAAGACGTGCTTTTGCCGCAGCTAAGGCTGTTTCGGCTTGTTTATAATTAGATTGTGCTACTTGATATTTCGTTTGATAAGAATCAAATACTTGTTGAGAAACTGCACCAGAGTTTAATAATTCTTGGAAACGTAAAAAATCGTTTTCTGCCATCGTTAAGTCCGCGCTTGCTTTACTTAACCCTGCGCTTGCAGTATCTACATTAGAATTTGATACTGCATCATTTAACTTTGTAACAGTGGATGCTTGGTTTTGTTGCGCTTGAATTGCTGAGATATTCGCGAGATTTTGATTTAATTGTGCTTCTAAATCGCGTGTATCTATTCTGGCAATGACTTGCCCTTTTTCAACAGTATCACCTTCCTTAACATATAGAGAAACTACACGACCAGGGATTTTGGAAGTTAAATCGATTTCTTTAGCTTCACTGCGACCCCATTCTACATTTTGTGCATTACTAGAGGTTGAGCAACCTGAAGTAAAAATTGATAACGCGAAAAGAAATAAAATAGGGAAGATATAAATATTTTTTTTAGATAGATTTATAAACATGTGTAAATTTCCTCCTAATATTAAACTGTTGGTACTGAAAAAATATTTTAAGTACCAAGGTAGCAAATAAAAATACAACAAATGCTTAAAATTGTTGTATTTTTATTATTATTTTTTGTTACCTGTTAATAATCCATGAATCAAAATATCTAACATTGCATTGATGGCATCTTTATAAGTAAGATTATTAGAGTTTAAGAATCGATAGGTGGTAAAAGCATCAAAAGAAGTTTTTAAAATTTCTTGTAAAACATAAATGTTAATATTTCGAATGATCCCAGCATCAATTCCGACTTTTAATACTTTTTCAATACGCTCCATACGAATTTTTCGTGAAAGCTCTACTTTTTTCCATTGCTCAGGAAACGTTGTTTTTAAATCTTCATAAATGTGTTTATCAAAAGTTTCTGCTTCATATGGAAGGATGCTAAGCAATGCTTTAAGTTTATCGATGATAGGCATTTGGGTTTGATAAATTTCCTCTTCTTGTTTTTCTAAATTAGATAATAATATAGTCAAAATAGAATCAATCAAGTCTTGTTTTGATGGAAAGTTTTCATATAAAGAACGTTTGCTGATTTTTAAGCGCTTGGCCAAATCATTCATTGTAAACTTTAATCCATGAATATTTACTTCTTCCATAGTCGCAGCCATAATCCGTTCTTTCATTGCTTCACCTCCACTAACGGTACTAAAAAAAATATTTCGGTACCATTAGTATAATTTCCTGATAAGAAAATGTCAATGATAAAATATAGTTGTTTAGTATTTCTTATATATGTATAATTGAGTTCAAAGTAATTTGTAAGGAGGATGAATAAATGAACAAGAAAAAACAAGGGCTACTTATTGTTCATACGGGAAATGGAAAAGGGAAAACGACAGCTGCGCTTGGGTTAGCAGTCCGTGCCTGGGGACAAGGTCTGAAAATATTAATTTTACAATTTATCAAAGGCAATTGGAAATATGGAGAATTAAAAGCTTTAGAAAAATTTGCTCCTAATCTTATGATTGAACAGGCGGGAGAAGGTTTTGTAAAACAAGCAGAAGGTGAAGAAAAATCAAAGCATATAGAAGTTGCACAAAATACTTTTTGGCGAGCTAAAAAAGAAGTTGCATCAGCAGAGTGGGATATGGTTATTCTTGATGAATTAAATTATGCTGTTAAATTTGGTTTGATTGAAAAAGAAGCTGTATTAGAATTAGTAAAAACGAAGCCGGAAAGTTTACACTTAGTAATTACAGGTCGAGATGCAATACCTGAATTAATTGAAGTGGCTGATTTGGTAACTGAAATGAAGGAAGTGAAGCATCCATATAAGAAAGGAATAAAAGCGCAACGCGGGGTTGAATTTTAATCAGCTTGCTATAGTTTTATCTTATAATATGGTATCATAGTAAAGTATGTAGTTTTAAGGAGGGGATAACTGTATATGGAAAATGTACCCGAAGAGAAGATGAAAAGGGGACTAAAGAATCGTCATATGCAGATGATTGCTTTAGGGGGGGCAATTGGAACTGGACTTTTTTATGGTTCGGCTTCGACGATTCAACTTGCTGGCCCGGCAATCGCATTGTCATATTTTATTGGCGGAACGATTATTTTCTTTATTATGCGAATGCTTGGGGAAATGGCTGTAGACAATCCTGTCTCAGGCTCATTTAGTTTTTATGCAAAAAGCTATTGGCACGAATTTATAGGTTTTTTGTCTGGATGGAATTATTGGTTTAATTATGTAGTGGTGAGTATGGCAGAGTTAACCGCCGTTGGGATTTATATGAATTATTGGTACCCGGATATTCCGCAGTGGGTATCTGCTTTAGCTTGTTTAATTATTATTACTTTGATTAATTTGATTAATGTAAGAATGTACGGTGAGTTTGAATTTTTTACAGCAATTATTAAAGTTGTTGCAATTATTGGTATGATTATTTTTGGTACATACTTAATTTTTACGCAGATGGGAGCCTTTCCAGATTGTTTTGCTAACCTATGGCAACATGGTGGTTTTATGCCGAATGGTATTTGGGGCTTAGCATTATCTTTAGTTATTGTTATGTTTTCTTTTGGAGGAATTGAGCTTATTGGGATTACAGCAGGTGAAGCAGATAACCCTAATAAAACAATTCCGAAAGCAATTAATCAGGTAATTTGGCGTGTACTTATTTTTTATATTGGTACTTTAGTTGTGTTAATGACATTATATCCATGGAATGAAGTTGGATTAGAAGCAAGTCCGTTTGTACAGATATTTTCTAATATCGGGATTCCAGCAGCAGCAAACTTATTGAATATCGTTGTTTTAACAGCTGCATTATCTGTGTATAATAGTGCAATTTATAGTAATTCTCGGATGCTTTATGGTTTGGCAAAACAAGGGGATGCGCCGAAAATTTTTACGAAGTTAGCAAAAAATGGTGTACCTTATATAGGAATTTTCGTCTCTTCAGGAATTACATTAATTGTAGTTGCGCTTAATTATTTTATTCCAGGAAAAGTCTTTATGTATTTGATTTCAATTGCTGTTGCAGCAGTTGTTGTTAGCTGGGTGATTATTACGATAACACATTTAAAATTCCGTAAGTTAAAAATAAGAGAGAATCAAGTGGAACAGTTACATTTTAAATCTATAGGGTATCCGTATATCAATTATCTTTGTTTGGCATTTTTAATTATGATTGTCTTACTTATGACACAAATTGAAGATATGCAGCTCGCCGTGGGAATATTGCCGATTTGGATTGGCTGTTTATGGATTGGTTATAAAATAAGGAAGAATAAATAAAAATTACCCCCGACTTTTTAGGTGAAATAAAATCGGGGGTAATTTTTTATTTTTTAAGAAAAAATGGATAAAATACAAGAAATGGATTTTATCAGAATTATTGAAGTTGTTATTGTATATACAATTTTATTAATAATCGAAGAAATAGTGAATGTAGCTCCACAAAAGTATGAATTCATGGAGGAGGAACACAACAGGGACGAGTATACGGAATAATATATTAGCTGTATCAATTGTTAATATTTTAAATTGAAATGATGCACTAAGAGCCAGATGCGCAATGAGAATTTAACAGATGCGGAAAGTACAATTCGTGGTGCAGACATGGCAAAAGAAATTGTGGAATATACGAGGTATCAACTCTTAACACAAGCTGCGTAGGCTATGTTAGCACAATCAAATCATAAAGATGATTTCATTTTAGATATGTTAAAAGGATTATAGTCGAATATTTCATAAAGTAAATAAATCTAATAATAAAGGATATATAAATAAATATAGATTTCCCGAGTTTTAGACAAATAAAAAGGACTGTTATAAGTGTACTTGCTTATAATAGTCCTTTTATTATTAGAAAAATAAATCTCGAATTCCCTCTTCGATTAATTGGAGGCGTTCGATTGTCGTTTGGCGAATCTTTTCGTTTTCTATTGTTTTGATTTGAGCGTTAATCAACTCTTCACCGATTTTTTTTGTTTCCTCATTGGCATAGTCAAGAAGATATTCTTTAAAGGTTAAAAGAGCATTTGGTAAGCAAACATTTTGTATTTCACCAGTTTTAGCAAGGCTCATAAAGCGGTCGCCAGTGCGACCTTGGCGGTAGCAAGCAGTACAGTAGCTCGGTACGTACCCTTTTTTACAAAGCATTTGAATAATTTCATCAGGTGAACGCAGATCACTGGTCTCAAATTGCATACTGTTTTGATGATCAGGATGGTCGCTATAAGTTTCTTTATATGCACCAACACCTGTACCAGAAGCAGCGCTAATTTGTGAAATTCCATAATCAATAAGAGTATCTCGATAGTCTGGATCTTCGCGTGTTGATAAAATCATTCCTGTATATGGAACCGCCATGCGGATGATTGCAATGATTTTTGCAAAATCTTCATCACTTACGAGATGTGGCATAGTCGATAAATCGACATCTGATGCTGGACGAATGCGTGGCACGGAAATTGTATGTGGTCCAACACCGAATTCTTTTTCTAAATGCTCGGCGTGTAGAAACATTGCTACAGTATCGTATTTAAAATCATATAATCCATATAATGTACCAATGCCAACATCATCAATGCCGCCTTTCATTGCTCTATCCATTGCCGTTGTGTGCCAGTTGTAATCGTGTTTTGGCCCTGATGGATGAAGGCGGGCATACGTTTCGCGATGATAAGTTTCTTGGAAGAGAATATAAGTGCCGATGCCGGCAGCTTTTAATTTTGCATAATCTTCAATTGTAGTAGCGGCAATATTTACATTGGCACGTCGAATACTGCCGTTGTCAAATTTTAAACTATAAATTTGTTTTAATACATCGGTTACATATTCAATTGGGCAATTGATAGGATCTTCACCTGCTTCTACAGCTAAACGCTTATGTCCCAAAGCTTCAAGGATTTTGACTTCTTGTGCGACATCTTCCATGCTTAGACGGCGGCGAAGCTGTTTCTCGTTTGATGCGCAATAGCCACAATAGACACAGTTGTTTACACAATAGCTGGAAATATATAAAGGTGCAAAAAGGACAATTCGTTTTCCATAAATAGCTTCTTTAATTTCTGCAGCTGTGGAAAACATCTTCTTTATTAATTCTTGATTTTCTACTTGTAATAAGATTGCTACTTCAGCGGAAGTTAATCCGTGTTTTGTTCTGGCTTTCTCAATAATTTGTTTTACGAGACTTGCATCAGAAGCTTTGCTTTTCCCATCAGCAAGCAACTGAAAAATTAACTGGTCATCAATAAATGCATCACTGGTTCTTTGCGTGTTATCAATCATTTGATAATCCCTCCTTGAAATGTTGTTTCTTGGTGAGGGCAGACTTGACTGTGACACCGGAGAGATTTCCTAGTTTCCCAGTAATGGCACCTACTTCATCGGTAGTTCCCTCAATGATGAGAGCGATTAAGCCTATTTTTTCTTCGTGTTTTGGGACCCCTAACCGGCCAATAATTAAATAGCTGTATTGGCTAATAATTTGATTGACATCATATGCAGTTTCGTTAGGGTTTTCAAGTACGATTCCTATGACTCCAAATCTTTTCATAGTGCCTCCTAAAATCTTTCCTAATGCGCAGGTTGTATACCCTTGCGTCAGAATGCTAAACAAATCCTTAAAACGATAATTATTATTGCTGAATAATTGTCGTTTATCAGATAACTTTATTATACAGCACAAAAAATTTTTTGTTAAGTTAAAGAAGTAGGCGATTATATTTTATGGAGTGGCAGGATTATAAAAATTTATAGAGAAATATAAAATGTTAAACGATTGTAATGTTGTAAACTGATACTGAACTATTCTTTTTAGAGAGTAGTTAAAATTGCAATGGTTGTTAAGTAATTCTTACAATTCATGAGATAGAACATATAGAATAGGAGAGAATTTATGAAAAGTGATGCAGTAAAAAAAGGGTCAACACGGTCGGCGCATCGGTCGTTATTTTATGCAATGGGATATGGTCCGGAAGATCTAAATAAGCCATTAATTGGTGTAGTGAATTCTTTTAATGAAATTATTCCTGGACATATTCATTTGAGAACAATTGCTGAAGCGGTGAAACTTGGTGTTGCAGCAGCAGGCGGAACACCGATAGAGTTCCCTGCGATAGGTGTTTGCGATGGGATTGCAATGGGACATGAAGGGATGAAATATTCTTTGGCAAGTCGTGAGTTAATTGCTGATTCAATAGAGGCTGTAACAAAAGCACATGCATTTGATGGTTTAGTATTGATTCCGAACTGCGATAAAGTTGTACCAGGAATGATTATGGCAGCAGCTAGACTTAACATTCCTTGTATAGTTGTTAGTGGTGGTCCGATGTTAGCCGGACGTTATCAAGGAAAAGATGCAAGCGTAAGTAATGCGTTTGAAGCAGCAGGAAAATTTGAAGCTGGAAAAATGAGTGAAGATGAACTTGCTGATTTAGAAAAAAGTGTTTGTCCTGGATGTGGATCTTGTGCTGGATTATTTACAGCAAATACAATGAACTCATTAACTGAAGCACTTGGGTTAGGGCTTCCTGGCAATGGAACAATTCCAGCGGCATATTTTGGACAACGTAGAATGCTTGCGAAAAAAGCTGGAGAAACAATTCTTCATTTAGTAAAAGAAGATATAAAACCTAAAGATATATTAACAAAAAAAGCATTTGAAAATGCCATTGCAGTTGATATGGGGATTGGTGGCTCTTCCAATACGGTACTTCATCTAACAGCGATTGCACATGAAGCGGGAATAGATCTTCCATTATCTTTATTTGATGAAATCAGCGCTAAAACACCTTATATTACCAAATTAAGTCCTGGAGGAACGCATCATATGCAGGATTTGAATGAGGCAGGTGGAATTAATGCTGTTTTAAAAGAGTTATCAAAACGCAATATTATTCATTTAGATGCACTTACAGTTACGGGAACAATGGAAGAAAGAATAAAAGATGCAGAAATTGTTCGTCAAGATGTCATTAAAACAGTAGAAGCACCGTATCGTGATAAAGGTGGTATTGCAATTTTACAAGGGAATCTTGCACCGGATTGTGCTGTAGTAAAAGAAAGTGCTGTTACAGAAGATATGTTAGTGTATCAAGGAGCTGCAAAATGTTTTGATTCGGAAGAAGCAGCAATTGATGCAATTGTCGGTGGGAAAATTAAAGACGGAGATGTCGTTGTAATTCGTTATGAAGGACCACAAGGCGGTCCAGGAATGAGAGAAATGCTAAATCCAACTGCGATAATAACGGGAATGGGATTAAAGGTTGCTTTAATTACAGATGGTCGCTTTAGTGGGGCCACACGTGGAGCTTGTATTGGTCACGTATCGCCAGAAGCAATGGTTGGTGGCCCAATTGCTCTTGTCCAAGATGGAGATAAAATAGATATTGATATTCCAAATCGTAAATTGGATTTAATGATTAGTGACGAGGAAATGGCTAAACGTAAAGCTGCATGGGTACAACCACCACGTAAAATTACAAAAGGTTATTTATCGCGTTATGCACGTCTTGCAGGTTCTGCTAGTATTGGTGCAGTTTTAGAATAGTTTTGATTAATAAAGAGCGTTGCAAATTGCAATGCTCTTTTCTTGTGCGTAAATAATTAGTATTTGTCAGTTGAAAAAAAATAGGGTAGAATTTAAATGGTCATTTAGATAGATTATATCTTACTTATATATTGAATTTAGGTTGGTGGAAAATCATGAGAGAAATATGGTCAGAGTTACAAAATGGTACGGATATTCGCGGTGTTGCAATTGAAGCGCCAGAAAAAACAGTAAACTTAACGTCAGAAAAGGCAAAATACATTGCAATAGGTTTTGTACATTGGGTAAGTCAAACAATAGGAAAAGATATTGCTCAATTGAAGATTGCAGTGGGGATGGACTCTAGATTATCTGGTCCGGAAATAAAATCTGCTTTTATTGAAGGGGTAAAAAGTCAAGGTTGCACAATTTATGATTGTAATATGGCGACAACTCCTGCAATGTTTATGAGTACAATTATGGAAGAGTATCAATGTGATGGTTCGGTTATGATTACAGCAAGTCATTTACCGTATTTCTATAATGGATTGAAGTTTTTTACAAAGATAGGCGGATGCGAAAAAGAAGATATTAAAGCGATTCTTGCATTGACATCAAAAGTAGAAGTTGGTCAAGACGATGAAAAAGCTAGAGTAAAAAAGGTGAATTTAATTGGTGATTATGCAAATTTGCTTGTGCATCTAATCCGTAAAGGTGTAAATTCTAAATCAAATTATATGCAGCCTTTATTCGGATGTAAAATTATTGTTGATGCTGGAAATGGTGCTGGTGGTTTTTTTGCAGCGCAGGTTTTAGAAAAGTTAGGTGCAAATACAGAAGGAAGTCAATTCTTAGATCCTGATGGAACTTTTCCAAATCATGTACCAAATCCAGAAAATAAAGAGGCCATTGAATCAATAAAAGAAGCTGTATTGGATAATAAGGCTGATTTGGGTATTATTTTTGATACTGATGTTGATAGGGCTGCTGTGGTGAGCTCTGATGGTGTTGAAATTAATAAAAACGCTCTTATTGCGTTGATTTCGTCTATTATATTAGAAGAACATCCAAAATCTACAATTGTTACAGATTCTGTTACTTCTATTGGTTTAGCTGAATTTATTGATAGTTTAGGCGGCATACATCATCGCTTTAAACGCGGTTATAAAAATGTTATCAATGAATCAAAAAGATTGAATCAAGAAGGGATTGCATCTTATTTAGCGATTGAAACCTCTGGACATGCAGCGTTAAAAGAAAATTATTTTCTAGATGATGGTGCTTATTTAATTGCAAAAATTTTAATTAAAATGGCATTATTAAATGAAGCGGGAAAATCTATTCAAAGTCTAATTGCGAAACTAAAAACTCCGGTCGAAAGTTTGGATTTTAGAATTGGTATCAAAAAGACAGAGTTTAAACCTTATGGATTTATGATTCTAGATGAATTAGTTACTTTTGTTACAAAGGTAGAAGGATGGAGTTTAGTACCCAATAATTATGAAGGTGTAAGAGTTAATGTAGGTGAAAATTGTGGTGATGGTTGGTTCTTACTTCGTATGTCATTGCATGAACCTGTACTGGCGTTAAATGTAGAATCTGACGTAGCTGGGGGTATTCAAATGATAGTTAACAAATTAAGTAAATTTTTAGAGCAATATAAAGAGCTGAATATAGATTCGATTAATAAAATAAGTTAGGAAAATAAGTTGAAGATTTTGAAGATCTTCAACTTATTTTTCTTATAATTGCATATTGTTAAAATATGTGATAGGATTTTATCTGACTTTGTGGAATGATATATATTTAACGGATTAAAGAATTTATTCATTATTTTTATAGAGGTGTAGGAAATGCATATTGTACTAATTGAACCAGAAATACCAGGAAATACGGGGAATATTGCAAGGTTATGTGCAGCTACAGGATGTGAGCTTCACTTGGTCAAACCACTTGGGTTTTCTGTAGACGACAAATATCTAAAAAGAGCAGGATTAGACTATTGGAATTTGGTTAAAATTCATTATCATGAAAATTTCGCTGAAGTGCAAGGGAAATATCCTGAAGCAACGTTTTATTACAATACAACAAAGGCAAAAAAAGCATATAGTGAAATAAGTTTTAAAGTGAATGATTTTTTAGTTTTTGGCAAAGAAACAGCAGGAATCCCGGAAGATATTTTAAAGGCAAATTGGGAAAACTGTATTCGAATACCGATGATTCATGATGCAAGATCACTTAATCTTTCTAATTCAGTGGCAATTGTTGCATATGAGGCATTAAAACAATGTGGCTTCAAAGAACTATGTTAATTTTATAATAAAATAGCTAAACAATTCTATTTGCAATAAAATTAGCATAAAGATACGATAATATAAAATGTAAAACATAAAAATAAAAAGAGAAGGAATGAATTTATTTTGCACAAAGAAAATGAATTTATTTTAGCAATACAGAAGGTTTTAGAGCCTAAACAAATTTTGCTTAATGAACCAATGAAATATCATACGACTTTTAAAATTGGTGGACCGGCAGATTATTTGCTATTGCCTGCATCACTTGATGAATTAACTGAAGTTTTGGTAGCTGTTAAATCATATGATATGCCGCTTACGATTTTAGGAAATGGCTCTAATGTATTAGTTCTTGATCGTGGAATTCGTGGTGTTGTAATAAAGTTTGATAAAAGTTTTGCCTACTTAAAACAAAAAGAAGATAGTGTGATTGCTGGAGCGGGAGCCCTCCTTAAAGATGTTTCGAAATTTGCGGCGAGATGCGGGTTAACTGGAATGGAGTTTGCCGTAGGAATTCCTGGAAGTATTGGTGGGGCAGTATTTATGAATGCTGGTGCTTATGATGGAGAAATTAGTCATATTGTTTCTGCGGTTACAGCTGTAAGCCGCGATGGAGAAGTAAAAAGATTTGAGCGTAATGAATTGGACTTTGGGTATCGTCATAGTATTTTTCAAGAAAATGGTGATATTATTTGTGAGATAGAATTATCATTAATGGCAGGAATTCATACAGAAATTCATGATAAAATGGGCGATTTAACACAAAGACGTGAAAGTAGGCAACCACTTGAAATGCCGAGTGCTGGTAGTACCTTTAAGCGTCCAGTTGGTCATTTTGCAGGGACATTAATAGAGCAAAGTGGGTTAAAAGGGTTTAGAATAGGCGGTGCGCAGGTATCTCCGAAACACGCGGGGTTTGTTATTAATGCAGGAGATGCAAAAGCACAAGATGTTCTTGACTTAATTAATGAAGTACAGAGATTAGTTTATGAAAAACATGGTGTGAAATTGTACCCAGAGGTGCGGACTTTAGGGGAAAAATAAATAGATTTAAAAAGTATTATATTTAAGATGGTGTTTGTTTATAAAATGATTTTATTCTGGATAGGCTGTATGAATTATAGCTATAATCTGAGAATGAAATCATTTTTTATTATGGATAGGGTTTAAATGGCAGACAATGTAATGGCGAAAAAAGGGGGAATATAGTATAATAAATTACAAGAAAGAGTAGATTAGTTATCACTTCTTAGAGAAAGAAGGTCAATGTTATGAGACTACAATTTTTAGGTGCCGCGCAAGTGGTTACAGGTTCATCTTTTTTGTTAGAAGTTGCAAATCGAAAAATATTGATTGATTGTGGGATGTTTCAAGGAGCTAAGGCAGTTAGAAATTTGAATTATCGAGATTTTCTTTATGAGCCCAGCAGTATTGATTGTGTATTATTAACGCATGCGCATATTGATCATTGTGGGTTAATACCGAAGCTTTGCAAACAAGGATTTAAAGGGGCAATTTATGCAACGAAAGCAACTGTGGATTTATGCAAAATCATGTTGCCTGATAGTGCGCATATTCAAGAGTCAGATGCTGAGATTGCAAATAGAAAAGGACAGCGTGTTGGTAAAAAAACAGTGGAACCATTATATACTGTGGATGAGGCCTTTGAAGCGTTGTCGCAGTTTGCACCTGTTTCATATGATGTTGATTTACAAATAACTCCTGAAGTTAGAGTTGTTTTTAGAGATGCTGGTCATATTATTGGTTCAGCAATTTTAGAAATATATGTACGGGAAGAAGGGCATACGACGAAACTTTTATTTTCTGGTGATTTGGGGCAACCGGACCAACCGATTATAAAAGATCCGACATTAATTCATGGTGCTGATTATGTAATTATTGAATCTACATATGGTAATCGCATGCATCAGTATTATAATAGAGAGGAAAAATTAGCAGAGATTATAAATGATACAATCGATAGGGATGGAAATGTAATTATTCCTTCTTTTGCAGTAGGGCGGACGCAGACGTTGTTGTATTATTTATATAAGCTATGGAAGGAAGATAAGATTCCTAATGTTCCAGTAGTTTTAGATAGTCCGTTGGCAATTGCTGCTACACAGATTTTTGCGAAGAATACACAAGAGTTTGATGAGGATTCTACTAAAATGTTAATTGCGGGTGGAAGCCTGCCGGAAATGCCTCATTTAGTTATTGCAAAGACAGCGGAAGAATCAAAAGCACTAAATGAAACAAAAGGTGCGAAAATTATTATTTCTGCTAGTGGAATGGCGGATGCGGGAAGAATCCTGCATCATTTAAAACACAATTTATGGAAACCTGAAACTAGTGTATTATTTGTAGGATATCAAGCTGAGGGCAGTATGGGACGTCGCTTGATAGAAGGTGTTAAACGAGTAAAGATTATTGGGGAAGAAGTTAGCGTAAAAGCAAAAATTTATAATCTTGATGGATTTTCTGCTCATGCGGACCGAGCCCAAATTGTAGATTGGCTTGCGAGTATTGATGGGCCTAGACCTCATAATGTATTTTTAGTTCATGGAGAGCCAGATGCAACTGAGGCTTTGGGTGAATATATTGGAGAAAAATTAGGGCATAGCACATATATTCCGAAGTATGGTGATACAGCAACTATTCATTATGATAAATGGCAGGTTAAAGAGACTGATATTGTAATTGAACCAGCAGTAAAAGAATTAGAAGAATTCTTAAGTTTGGCACAAGCTGATTATCGTCAAATAAGAAGAAAAGTATTTACTATTGTTTCACGTGAACCAAATAAATTACGCGAAGTCGTTGTTCGGCTAGAAAAAGTACTTAAATATTTGAAAAAAGTCATGAACGATTTATAATATTGAAGAGATGAAGAGATAAAAATGCATCTTGAATAGTTTGATTTTGTCAACTATTTAAGGATGCATTTTTAATTTTATTATTTATTAAGATGAAATAATTTTATGAAGATAGTTGATATGGTATAGGAAAAGTGATAAAATTGCATATGCTGTTGAAAAAATTACAAAAATAATTGTGATAGATAAAACAAGGCTTTTCAAAAACTTAGGAGGCTAATGAATGGAAAAACAAGATATAAGAAATATAGCAATTATTGCACACGTTGACCACGGTAAAACTACATTAGTAGATGCGATGTTAAAACAAAATGGAACGTTTCGTGCGAATGAGCAAATTGCAGAACGCGTAATGGACTCGAATGATCTTGAGCGTGAACGTGGAATTACTATTCTTTCAAAAAATACAGCTGTTATGTATAAAGATGTAAAAATTAATATCGTAGATACACCAGGTCATGCTGATTTTGGTGGAGAAGTAGAACGTGTACTTAATATGGTCGATGGGGTATTGTTATTGGTTGATGCTTTTGAAGGACCTATGCCACAAACAAAATATGTATTGCGTAAAGCTTTAGAGCAAAAATTAAAACCTATCGTTGTGATTAATAAAATTGACCGTCCTGACCAACGTGTGGATGATGTTTATGACGAAGTCCTAGAATTGTTTATGGAACTTGGCGCAGATGATGATCAATTGGATTTCCCAGTTGTTTATGCAGCCGCGCGTGCTGGTATTGCTAAAATGGAAATGGATGAGGAAAGTGAAAACTTAAATCCATTAATGGATTTATTATTAAGAGAAATTCCTGCACCAACAGGCGATGCAGAAGGTCCTCTTCAAATTATGGTAACTACATTAGATAATGATGAATACGTTGGACGTGTGGCGATTGGTCGTATTATTCGTGGTAGTGCGAAATATAACCAAAGTGTTGTAATCATTAATGGTGATGTTGAAACAAGATCACGTATTGGTAAACTATATACTTATCAAGGGTTAAAACGTGTTGAAGTGCAAGAAGCGGGTTTGGGTGATATTGTTGCATTAACTGGTCTTGGCGATGTTAGCATTGGACAAACAATTGCTGATGCTGAACAGCCAGAGGCTTTACCAAGCATTAATATTGATGAGCCTACTTTAGCAATGACTTTTGGAGTTAATACGAGTCCGTTTGCAGGTAAAGAAGGGGAATTTGTTACTTCTCGTCATTTGCGCGATCGTTTATTTAAAGAAATTGAAACAAATGTAAGCTTACGAGTGGAAGAAACAGATAATGCTGATACATTTAAAGTTTCTGGACGTGGTGAACTTCATTTATCTATATTAATTGAAACAATGCGTCGTGAAGGCTTTGAATTACAAGTTGGTAAACCAGAAGTAATTTACAAAGAAATTAACGGTCAGCTTTGTGAGCCAATGGAATACCTAACAATTGATGTTCCGCAAGAATTTATGGGAACTGTTATGGAAGCATTGGGAACACGCAAAGCCGAACTTGCGAATATGAATGAGTTATCTGGATATCTTCGTATGGAATTTGTCATTCCAGCACGCGGGTTAATTGGTTTTCGTTCTGAATTTTTAACGAATACAAAAGGAAATGGCATTATGCATCATTTATTCCATGGGTATGTTCCTTACAAAGGTGATATTCCAGGTCGTACACGTGGCGCTTTGGTTGCCTTTGAGCAAGGTGAAACAACTGGATATGGTATTTATAGCGTACAAGATCGTGGTACGATGTTTGTATCGCCAAATCAACCAGTATATGAAGGTATGATTATTGGGGAAAATTCTCGTGAAATGGATATGGATATTAATCCATGTAAGAAAAAGCATGTTTCTAATATGAGAACAAGCTCTTCTGATGAAGCAATTCGACTTGTTCCTCCGCGTATTTTAAGTTTGGAACAAGCGTTGGAATATATTAATAAAGATGAATTGGTTGAAGTTACACCAAAAAGCATCCGTTTACGTAAAGCTGTCCTTGATCGCTTGCAACGTGGTCGTGAGCGTAAAAATTCGCAAAAATAAAATAATAAAAGCACTTATTTTCGTAGGAAATAAGTGCTTTTTACTAAATAAAAAATAATTATTGTTAAATTTTGCAGAAAAAATTCTTTTTTGCAGGAAACTTGAATTAAATGAAGAATACTGACATAATGATAGTTAATTATTTTGTTATTAGAGGAGGCGGTGGGGATGTCTTCTAACAACCTGATTGATAAAATTGCAAATGTACTAATGCCTGAAGATGATGCGCCAATTGAAAAAGAAGATATACCTGAAATGACTAAGACTGAACGGCCGGCACTGAAGGTATATATGAATGAAGCACCAGCTTTAAAGGTGCTTGTGTTTGAACCGTCTAGTTTTAATCAAGGGAATATAATTGCTGACCATTTAAAAGCTAAGGAAGCTGTTTTCGTGAACTATGAATTTATAGATGTTTCTGAACAGCAGCGATTGTGTGATTTTGTAAATGGGGTGTGCTATATTTTAGAGGGATCTATACAGAGAGTTTCGGAATATAGCGTATTGTATACTCCTAAAAATGTTGATATTGATAAAGAATTATGCAGCTATAGTATTCCTACATATGCACAAGGGTAATATATTGAGTGAAATACACAGGCAGTCAGATTGACTGCCTGTAATTTATTTGCGTAACTGGATGAGTAACTCATTCATATCTTTTGGCATTGGTGCTTGAACTAAAATTTTTCGGTTGCTTTCAATGTGGTTAAATTGAACTTTTGCTGCATGCAGAGATTGATGTGAAATTAAATTGGATTTTTTTCCATACATGGAGTCCCCTAAGATCGGTAGACCAACAGAAGCTAAATGAACGCGTATTTGGTGCGTCCTACCTGTTTCTAAAGATAATGATAGAAGACTATGGGTCTCTGCTAAATTTTCGATTACTTCATAATGAGTAATTGCTGTCTCTCCAGTAGACGAAGTTATTCGTTGATTAGGGAATGACGGATGTATGGCAATAGGGCGGTTGATGGTGGCCTTTTTTTCTTTCGGGCATCCTTCGGTTATTGCAAGATAGAAACGTTTTAAAATCTGGTGTTCAAGTTGCTTTGTTAGCAGAGTTTGGCTATGTGCGCTTTTGGCGAATACAATACATCCTGAGGTATCGCGATCAAGGCGATGCATAGGTCGGATAGTTGATAAAATTTGTTTGGATTGAAAATAGTACGCTAAATAATTCGCTAAAGTATTACTAGTTGTTTGTCCTGTTGGATGTGTTAATAGTTTTGGTGGTTTATTAAGTACGATTACATGTTCATCTTCATACAGAATATCAATTTTTTGATTTTGTGGTGTTACGCCATAACTTATATCTGGAAAGTCCATGACTCGTAATATGTCATTTTCTTTTAGTTGACGCTTCATAAAGGTTGTTTTTCGATTTAAATAAATTCCCTTATTTCGAGTAAGTAATTGGCGTTTACGTGAAGAATAATGAAGAATATTTTTTAAGTATTCTTCTACTGTAAGATTCGCAGAGTCTAAATTTATTACATAAGTTGAAAAAGATTTTTTTGTATTCATTTTTACCTCAATGATTTATTTTATTTATTTTGCATCAAGTATTATAACAAAAATAATACGATTTTTACATGAAAAAGAATTTTATTTTAAAAATAATGGAAGTATAATGATTCAATAGCAATGTAAATTTTTATTTGTCACATGCAAATTCGAGTCTTTACAATTGACCATCTAGATGAATTATGTTAAATAAGTGGTTTTTATAAGTACTGAATCAAAAAAAGGAGGAAAAATAAATGAGTTATGTTGATACATTAAACGATAAAGATAGAAAAATTTTAAATGGGGTGCTTAAACAATTTGAAAAATTAGCTGCTATTCCTCGTAAATCTGGTCATGAAAAAGCTGTAAGTGATTATTTATATCATTGGGCACAGCAGCAGGAATTAAAAGTTATTCAAGATGATACAAATAACATTATTATTGATAAGCCAGCAACTCCCGGATATGAAGATTTGCCACG
The DNA here is from genome assembly GCF_965318445.1 of Anaerosinus sp. NCBI lineage: Bacteria > Bacillati > Bacillota > Negativicutes > Selenomonadales > Sporomusaceae > Anaerosinus > Anaerosinus sp. Next base: position 359,540 of record NZ_CBDNNH010000002.1, read on the forward strand.
GGTAATTTTGCAAGGGCATATGGATATGGTATGTGTGGCTGAACCTGGTAAGGACTATAATCCATTGCAGGATGCAATAGAGTTAATCAATGACGGCAATGTACTTAAAGCCAAAGGAACTTCATTGGGGGCAGATGATGGAATCGGCGTTGCTGCAGCACTTTATATTCTAGCAAGTGACACAATTCAACATGGAGAGCTTAGAGTTATTATTACAACGGATGAAGAAGCCGGAATGAGTGGAGCATCAAACTTAGAGTCTAAATATTTAGATGGTGCATATTTAATTAACTGCGACTCAGAAGATTGGGATAAAGTGACGATGAGTTCGGCAGGCAGTGTTAATATTGATGTTACAGGTGATATTCAATGGAAAAAGGCAATATATCAGAATGCGCTAAAATTTACCTTGACTGGAATGCTTGGCGGACATTCAGGTGTAATGATTCATGATAATCGTGCTAACGCGATTAAAATTATGGGATACTTTCTATATCAGTTAAAAAAGGCAGAGGTGGCATTTGAGATTGCAGATTTAAGCGGAGGCACAGCAAGAAATGCTATCCCATCTACTTGTGAAACTATTTTAGTTTTGGATGAAGAATATTTTGGACGTGCTAGAGAAGTGATTGTTAACGTTAAACAGTATGTATTAGAACATTTCTCAAAAGAGATAGGTTTTGAAATTCAAGTAGAAAAAGTCGATATGCCAACGAAAGTAATTGAGGAAAAAATAGCGGATAAAATAATAAATTTTATTTGTATGGCGCAAGATGGTGTACATACAATGTCTTCAGCAGTAGATGGATTAGTTGAAAGCTCATCCAATATGGGATTGGTTGAAATAAACAATGATCAGATTAAATTTAATATTTTCCCACGTACTTCGGTGGATAAATATTTTAATTACTTTCAAGAGGTTTTTGGGAAAATAGCAAGTTTATGTGATTTTCATATGAATTTTTCGGGAAAATCGCCAGGATGGCCAGTAAATGAAAATTCTAAGCTTATTCCTTTAACAGTAAAAATATTTGAAGAACAAAATAAAATTCCTATGAAAAAAGAATCGATTCATGCAGGTTTAGAAGCAGGTTGGTTTAGTGCTAAAAATCCTGATCTGGATATTATTTCAATCGGACCAAATGTAAAAGATATTCACTCACCACAAGAGCATTTAGAATTGTGTACTTTAGTGCCACATGTAAAATTAATCATAGAGATTTTAAAGCGAGTAAAAGAATTATAAAGTAAGCAGTAATCTAGGTGAATCCCCATCAGCAAATAAAAATCTAAAACTAATAATTCATAAATTTAACTTTATTTATCTAAAGATTGCTAAAAGATACATCATACGTTATAATGATTCATGTTGGTATACAATGTGGACTATTATAGAAAGAAAAATAGGATAAAATGTATCTATGTACTTGCGAGGGAATACAGATATATTTTAACAGAGGAGCCATAATGGATGAAAAAGACAAATGTAGCTAGGATCTTAGATGGTCTTAACATTCAATATGAACTTAAAGAATATGAAGTTGACTTGGAAGACTTAAGCGCACCAAATGTTGCTAAAAAAGTAGGAATGCCTTTAGAACGAGTCTTTAAAACGTTAGTAGCACGCGGGGATAAAAATGGGGTTTTGATGGCCTGTATTCCAGGTGGTGCAGAGCTGAACTTGAAAGCTTTGGCAGCTGTTAGTAACAATAAAAAGGCTGAAATGGTGCACTTGAAGGAAGTGCAAGGGTTAACTGGATATATTCGCGGTGGAGTTTCACCTCTTGGAGCTAAAAAAGCTTATCCTGTATATCTAGATCAAAGCATGGATAATTTTGAAACTATAGCAGTTAGTGCGGGTGTACGCGGATGTCAAATTATAATTGCTCCAGATGATTTGAAAAAGGCTGTAAACGGTATGATGGCTAATTTAATCCGGCAATCTATTAGGTAAAGGAGAAAAATATGAGATATATAAGTACGCGGGGAAACGAAAAAGAATTAACAGCGGCAGGGGCGATTATTGCAGGGATTGCTGATGATGGAGGATTATTTGTTCCGAATCATATACCGGTATTGGAAAATAATTTTATTGAAAGTCTCATTAACTTATCTTATCAAAATCGTGCTAAGAAAATTTTAGCTGAATTTTTAACAGATTATACGGAAGCTGAAGTTTCAGCTTGTGTAGAGCGTGCCTATGGAAATCAAAAGTTTGATATTGATTTAATTGCACCAGTAGTTAATTTATCAGAGGATACAAATGTATTGGAATTATGGCATGGACCGACGAGTGCATTCAAGGATATGGCATTGCAATTGTTGCCTCAATTAATGTCTACAGCATTAAAAAAGACAGGTGAAAAAGCTGAGATTATTATCCTTGTCGCAACTTCTGGCGATACGGGGAAGGCTGCTTTAGAAGGATTTAAAGATGTAGATCAAATTCGTATTATGGTTTTTTATCCACAAGAAGGCGTTAGTCAAATGCAACGATTACAAATGGTCAGCCAAAAAGGAAACAATGTTTCTGTTATTGCTGTTCATGGAAATTTTGATGATGCTCAAACCGGTGTGAAAAATATTTTCAATGATGAAGAGTTTAATAAAAAGCTGAATGAAGCAGGCTTCCAGTTGTCTTCGGCAAATTCAATTAACTGGGGGCGTCTTGTACCACAAATCGTCTATTACTTTAGTGCATATGCTGATTTAGTAAAAGAAAATAAATTAAAAATGGGGGACAAAGTTAACTTTGTTGTGCCTACAGGAAACTTTGGCAATATTCTAGCTGGATATTATGCAAAACAGATGGGCTTGCCGGTACATAAATTGATTTGTGCATCAAATGCAAATAATGTGTTGACTGATTTTTTACAAACTGGTACATACAATAGAAATAGAGCATTCCATAAAACAGCTTCGCCGTCCATGGATATTTTGATTTCAAGTAACCTTGAACGATTATTGTTCCATATTGGTGGAGGAGATAAAGTGCAAGTTAAAGCGTGGATGGAATCACTAAATAAAAATGGTGAGTATACAGTTGGTGCTGATTATTTAGCAAAAATCAAAGAGGTATTTTGGGCTGACTGGGCAGATGATACAAAAACAGCAGGAAAAATTAAATCTGTTTATGAAAAACATCAATATGTTGCAGATACACATACTGCAGTAGCGTGGGAAGTAGCGGATCGTTATAAAAAAGTTACAGGTGATACAACTGTAAATGTTATTGTATCTACAGCGAGTCCGTACAAGTTTAATGCAAGTGTTTTGGCCGCATTAGATAAATCAAAAGTTACCGAAGGCAACGAATTTGCTATGCTAGATGCATTGGAAAAAATAAGTGGGATGAAAGTGCCTGAGGGATTGGATTCCTTAAGAACAATTAAAATATTGCATAAACAACAATGTGAAAAAGAAGATATGAAAAAGGTTGTTATGTCTTTAGTAAAGTAGGTTATAAATAAATAGGCTGTTACTAACTTTATTGGTTAGTAACAGCCTATTTATTTATAACCCAAAAGCTATTTGTATCGTGTAACAGCTTTTGTTTTTGCAATTAAAAAGGAGACCTAATAGGTCTCCATAATAATTAATAACTTTTATGTGCTTGGAAGCAATCGCGACAGAAAACAGGTTTACCTTCTGTTGGTTTGAAAGGAACTTGTGTATCTTTACCACATTCGCTACATACTGTATCGAACATTTCGCGTTGTTGACGGAAACCGCCATTACCGCCTCTGTTATTTTGTGCTTTTCTAGCAGAACGACATTCTGGACAACGAGAAGGTTCATTTTGGAATCCTTTCTCAGCGTAAAAAGCTTGCTCTGATGCAGTAAAGCTGAATTCAGCTCCACATTCTTTACATGTAAGTTGTTTGTCTTGGTAGGTCATTGTTAACCAACCTCCTTAAAAATATTAGTCGCCAACGAATTGAGCTGGTAAGTTGATTGGTTAGGCCTCGCAAGTTATCCAGAGCAATTTAATTAGTTACTGTAGTCTACTATACTGTGAAATATTAGTCTTGTCAAGAGTTTATTAGTAATTCTTCCAATTCTTTAAGTCTTGAGGAGAATTTTTCTAAAGTAATTTCTAACGGTGTAGATGCCGTCATGTCTACGCCTGCTACCTTTAATAAATTAATAGAATAATCGGATCCTCCGCTTTTTAAATAGTCAAGATATTTTTTTTGTGCGGATTGTCCTTGGGTCTGCAAATTATTCGCTAATGTAGTAGCGGCAGCATAACCAGTTACATATTTGTATACATAAAACGGACGATAGAAATGGGGAATACGAGCCCATTCAATTTTGATTTCATCATCGATAATGATTTCATTTCCGTAGTAAGATTTATTTAAATCTAACCAAATTTTTTCAAAACTATCTGCGGTGAGAGATTCATCGGCTTCTGCTTTGTGATGAACAATCATTTCAAATTCGGCGAACATGGTTTGGCGATAAACAGTGGTTCGAATTTGTTCTAAATATTGATTGATAAAATAAATGCGTTTTTTAGGATCTTTTTCATTTTCTAACATATAATCAAGCAATAAAATTTCATTCGTTGTTGAGGCGACTTCAGCACAAAAAATTGTATAAGAAGACGTATTATAAGGTTGTGCTTCGTTACTATAATAACTATGCATTGCGTGCCCCAGTTCATGTGCTAATGTTGAAACAGCGCCGTATTTATTATCATAGTTTAATAATACAAATGGGTGAACATCATATATGCCCCAAGAATAAGCACCTGTACGTTTTCCTTGGTTTTCATAGATATCTACCCAGCCGTTTTGTACGCCTTGTAATAAATCGTTAATGTATTTTTCACCCAATGGTTTTAAGCTATCCACTACAAGTTTTAGACCAGTATCATAAGGATAGTTACTATTTGCATTTTCTACTAGAGGCACATATAAATCGTACATATGAATCTCTGATAAATTTAAAAAGCGTTTTTTAAGATTAATATACTGATGAAGTTTTGAAAAATATTTATGCACTGTATCAATAACTTTTGTATAAATATCAGTTGGTACATTGTCTATTTCTAATGCAGCTTCAAGCGTAGAAGGATAGTTTTTTGCTTTAGTATAAAAAATTTTGTTTTTAATACAGCTGGCATAAGTGGTAGCCAAAGTATTGCGATAGGCGGCATAAGTATCAAAAAGGTTTTTAAACGCTGTTTCCCTCACTTCGCGATCAGTTGAACGAATTAAAGAATTATAGCGCCCTTCGCTAAGGGCTACCATTTCACCAGATTCTGTAGGTGTTTTAGGAAATTTTAAATCTGCATTTGTTAACATACTGAAAATATTGTTAGGAGCTTTTAAAAGTTCGCTTGTTTTGGCTAAAAGTTCTTCTTCTAGTGGAGATAAAACGTGTTTATTAAGTCGCAATAAATCCTGGATGAAAAATTTATATTCTCTTAGACTTGCTTTGCTTAAGAGCATTTGGCGAAGCTTATTTTCTGGCATAGCAAGCAATTCTGGCTCAATGAAAGCTAGAACGGAGGATGCTTGTGATAAAAGTGATTCTATTTGAGAAGTCATAGATTGATAATCTGAATTTTTGGCATCAATATCTCTATGCATACGTGCATACCCATATAATTTACCTAAAATGATATTGATCTTATCAGCGTTTTTTAAACAATCAAATAGTTGCTTGGCATTTTCATCAAGCGTTCCTTTAAATTTAAGCATTTGCTTTAACAGAGTTTTGATTTCTGTAATATCTTTAAAAAAGTCATCTTTGGTTTGGTAGATATGATTTAATTTCCATTGATCCTTACTGCTAATTTCACTGCGAAGCGGGACTTCGTGTAACTTTTTTATTGATGAAGCAGGTGTTAAATTTTGAAAAAAACAGTTTTTGTATAAATACATATAAGTTTTTAGCTCCTTTGAATTATTGAAATAGTTTTATTATATTATAGTTCTATGAATATTATACCAACTTATTCTTTTAAAACACAGAGATTATACCTTAAAATATCGAACAATACCTTGGTAAATCCCATCAGCAATTTTTTCTCTACCATCTTCACTAGCTAAAAATAATTCTTCTTCTGGATTTGAGATAAAAGCTGCTTCTACTAAAACTGCTGGCATAGATGTATAGCGGATAACGTAAAAACTAGCAAATCTTACCCCAAGATTTTTTGTATGAATTTCTTGTATTAAAGAATTCTGAATACAAGATGCTAATACATAAGATTTTTCGTCATAATAAAAAGTAGAAGTGCCTGCATTTGTGCTATTAGAAAAAGAGTCATTATGAATGCTGATAAAGATATCTGCATTCGTATCATTTGCTAACATAACTCTTTGGCAGAGCTCTTCTCTTTTGCTTAAATTATTATAAGATACAGCTTGATCGGATGTTCTAGTCATGACCACGGTAGCACCATTGGCTTCAAGTTTTTGCTGTAGTTTTAATGCAATTGCTAAATTGTTGTTTTTTTCCATTGTTTTTTGTGGTCCCATGGCACCATAATCTTCGCCGCCATGACCTGCATCAACACAGATAATTTTATCTTGTAATCGTAAGCTTTCTAATTCTCCACATTCTATTGAATTTTCATCATAATTTATTGGGATTTGCTCATTAAAATTTGTAGAAACGTAAATCGTTTCTTTCGTAGGATTATAAGAAGTTCGCCAATTTAATGCTTTGGCTAAACTTTTGACTGTAACTAATAAGTCCTTGCTGGCTCGGAGATTATCAGCTAATTTTTGTCCATCGAATACAATTCGCATAGAGTTGCACCACCTTTAGTAGTTTTGGTGTATTCTATGATTACTTTTTAGTAAAATGTGATTATCATGTGGGTCTTTTGTTTTCAACGTTTTTTTATTTTATAATTAACGAGAATATCTAGCGAAATAAACGATTCTCGCAAAAGCAAAGAGTTTGTTTATCTGCTTTTAATACTTCCGTGTCGGCAAAAGTAAACATGGATAATAAAAGGGCAAAACTTCTTTTGACAACGAACGTGTTTATGATACACTATTGAAAGATATACGAGGTGATTTATATGAAAGTAGTTTTAACAACATTAAATGCAAAATATATACATTCTTCATTGGCTTTGCGATATTTAAAAAAATATTGTAAAGATCTTATGCCTATAGAAATTGTAGAGTTTACGATTAATAATCATTTATTAGATATTGTTGGACAAATTTATGAAAAACGTCCAAATGTCATTGGCTTTGCCTGCTATATTTGGAATATCGAAATGACGATTAAAATTATTGGTTTGCTAAGAAAGGTATTGCCAGAAACAAAAATCATTTGTGGTGGACCGGAAGTTTCTTATGATGGCATTGAATTTTTAAAAAAGCATCAAGCGGTAGATTATATTGTGCTTGGTGAAGGGGAAGAAACTTTTTATCAATTATTAGCACGATTACAAAGTAAGCAGGAAATTAAAGATATTGTAGGGGTTATAGAACAAAATAAAAAAGTAGATGGTAAACGGGCGGTCGTTGTCGAGGATCTGAATACAATACCTTTTCCATATCAAGAACAAGATATGGATGGATTGAAAGATAAAATTATTTATTATGAAAGCTCTCGTGGTTGCCCATTTTCTTGTCAATATTGTCTATCTAGTGCGACAAAGGGCGTACGGTTCTTTTCAATAGAACGTGTATTAAAGGAATTAGAATTTTTTATTCAGCATAATGTTCGCCAGGTGAAATTTGTTGATCGAACTTTCAATGCAAAGAAAAGTCACTATATTCCGATTTTAAAATTTTTACTTAAACAGGAGTGTCGAACCAATTTTCATTTTGAGGTCGCGGTTGATTTATTAGATGAAGAAGTTTTAGATATTTTGTCCAAAATGCCAAAGGGGAGGGTACAATTAGAAATTGGAATTCAATCAACTAACTTAGAAACTTTAGAGAGTATCCAAAGAAAGAATCAATGGGAGAAAATCGTAGGGAATGTGGGAAAGATTCTATCTTTTCATAATATTCATATGCACTTAGATTTGATTATTGGATTGCCAAAAGAGGATTATCGTTCTTTTGCAAAGTCTTTTAATGATGTGTATGCATTAAAGCCTCATATGCTGCAACTTGGATTTTTAAAAATGTTAAAAGGATCGGGAATTGCACAAAATCATCAAGTGGATGAATATATCTTCATGGATAGTGCACCGTATCAAGTATTGGCAAATCGTTATATTTCTTATGAAAAAATAAGATTTTTACAGATATTCGAAGAGGTTTTTGAGCTGTATTATAATGCAGGGCGGTTTAGAAATGTGACGGAGTATCTTATTCGATTAGAGAATAATGATGCTTTTCATTTCTATGAAAAATTAACACAGTATTGGATAATGAGAAAACTACATTTAGTGGCCCATACGACAAAGGTTCTTTATCAATATTTATATGATTTTTGTGAAGTGTATGAGCCAAAGGAAATAAAGATAATAAAAGAATTGATGAAATTTGATGCGTTAACTACTGATAAAGGTAGCATACGTCCAGCTTTTCTTAATTGGAATGAAGATTTATATTATGAAGCGAATGCTGATTTTTGGCGAAAAAATTGGGCGGAAAAATATATTAAAAATTATAAATTTACAACATGGCGCGACATTAAGAAAAAATATCATATTGAGTTTTTCTCTACTGACATTTTTACTTTAATCAAATCAGGTGTTATCATTGAAGAGAAGACAGCTGTTTTATTTTCGCTGGAGCAAGAAGAAATTCAATATCAAAAATTAGAGGTAAAAGATTTTTTGCAAGGGGATTGTCATGATTTATAATGTTTATTCAGATGATTTAAAGAAACGTTATGGAGAAAAGGTTTATAAACTACCCGTTGGTTTGCCACTTACTTGTCCAAACCGAGATGGGGTATGTGGAGTTTCAGGATGCACTTTTTGTGGGGAAATTGGTGCAGGTTATGAAAATTTGCCAGCTGATATGACGGTAACAGAGCAAATTAATGCCAATCGTGCGCATATTTCGCCCAAATATAAAGCTGAAAAATTTATTGCGTATTTTCAAAATTTTAGCAATACGTATTTGCCGGTAGAAAAATTACGCTGTTATTTAGAGGAAGCCTGTCAAGATGATATTGTAGGAATTGCAATTGCCACTCGACCAGATTGTATTCATGATGATTATCTGGCGATGATGAAAGAGGTAAAAGAAAAACATCAGATTGATATTTCTATTGAATTAGGTTTACAAAGCGTGAACTATCATTCTTTAATCAAAGTGAATCGTGGACATACCTTAGCAGAATATATTGATGCGGTTATGCGGATTAAAAAATATGATTTAGCGATTTGTACCCATTTAATTTTAAACTTGCCATGGGATGATATGACGGATGTAATAGAAAATGCAAAAATGATGTCAGCATTGCAGATGAATCAAGTCAAGTTACATGCTCTATATATTGTTAAAGAGACGAAAATGGCAAGGGAATACGAAGCTGGAGGTATACAATTAATTAGTAAAGAAGAATACATGGAACGAGTTATCACGTTTCTCGAATACTTAGATGATAAGATTGTTGTCCAGCGTCTAATTGGACGAGCGCCTGAAAGTAATACTTTATTTAGCAATTGGCAGACTGGCTGGTGGAAAATTCGCGATACGATTCTAAAGACCATGCAAGAGCGTGGTACTTATCAAGGGAGACTTTGTAATTATTTAAATGGTAGTGCCGTAAGAAGATTTGTTAAATAGGAAGTAAAATATAAATAGTTAAAAGATTAAGCAAAAATACGAGGATAAAAAAATCTCGTATTTTTTCATAAAAAATATTGACAAAAAAGAGTGAAGCGTGTAATATAATACAAGTCGCTAACGAGCGGCACGGGAAGTGAACTTTACCAATCATCTTTAAAAAAGATGTTGACAAAGCAAATCGCTTCTGATAATATAAATGAGCTGGTTACGCCAGCAATCAAGTGTTCCTTGAAAACTAAACAATGTAGATATTAAGTAATGTATTACTTGATTCAATTATGCCAGATGTGCGGGTT